>CAKTJM010000075.1 GCA_934567745.1 uncultured Eubacteriales bacterium
GGGCCGCGCCGCGGTGACGCCGCCGAGATGGCGATCATCCAGCTCGTCTGATCTGTACTTGAAACGAAAGATCCCGCTGCGAGACGCAGCGGGATCTTTTTGTCGTCGTAGAGACCGATGCGGTGGGTACGGTCGAAACCTTTGCTTGCGGAGACCGAACGATCGTGGTACGATGAAAGGACAAGAGGAAAGGAGGCAGGACCATGAAGATCCTGTTCGTAGACTGCTGCATCCGGGGCGAGGCGTCCCGTACCCTGGGCCTGTGCCGCGCCGCCCTGGACGAGATCGCCCAGCGCTGGCCGGAGGCCACCGTCGAGACCGTCTCCCTCAATGACGCCCCCCCGCTGCCGATGGACGCCGAGCTGCTGGCCCGCCGGGGCGAGCTGGCGCAGGCGGGCGACTTCACCGACGCGACCTTCCGCTTCGCCAACCAGTTCAAGGAGGCCGACCTGATCGTCATCGGCGCGCCGTATTGGGAGTTCCAGTTCCCCGCGCTCCTGCGCTGCTATTTCGAGCAGATCTCCGTCTGCGGCCTGACCTTCGTCTACGCCGAGGACGGCCGTCCACAGACCCTGTGCAAGGCCCGGCGTCTGCTGTACGTCACCACCGCAGGCGGGCCGATCGGCGACCGCAACTGCGGCTATGACTACGTCCGCGTCCTGTGCGGGGACCTGCTCGGCATCCCGGAGATCGGGTGGGGCGGGGCAGAGGGCCTGGACATCTGGGGCGCCGACGTCCCCGGCATCCTGGCGAAGGCCGAAGCCGACCTGCGCGCGCAGATCCGCGACTGGTGAGACGCTCCATCGAGACGAGAGAAGGCCCCCGGCAGAAGATCATCCTGCCGGGGGCCTCGTCGTCTGCCGTGACACCGTGGGAGACGCCCTCTCAGTCCGCTTCGCGGCCAGCTCTCCCAGAGGGAGAGCTCTGGTGACGCAGCCGGATCGCCGGATCGTGTGGGGAGGGGACGGGCGCACCGCGAGCTCCCCCTCTGGGGGAGCTGTCACGGCTCGGCCGTGACTGAGAGGGTGGATGCACGCTGTGGTGCGCAGCATCGTCGTGTGCGGAAGGCCGCTCTGATATGTCGTGCGCCCCCCGGCGGAGAATGTCCTCCGACCGGGGGCCGTTTTTTTGTGTGGTCCTATGAAAATGCCGGAAAAAAGAAAACAGCCAAGGAAAAGATTGACTTTCCCCGGCCCGGATGGTATAATATCACGATTCCACCTGCGAAATGGGAGGAACTCCCACCCCATTCTGTGGACAGTATACCAGAAAGCAACGAAAAACACAACAGCTTAGCAAAACTTGTTTCCACGCTCCCGTGCGTTTCGTGATCATGATAGGACCCTCTGACGGAAAGGATTGGTCAAATGGTAAAGGAAGTATACTACGGCAAGACGCCTCGCATGAGCTTCGCCCGGCACGAAGAGGTGCTGGAGATGCCGAACCTGCTGGAGATCCAGAAGAAGTCGTACCAGTGGTTCCTCGACACCGGGCTGCAGGAGGTGTTCCGCGACGTCGCCGCCATCACCGACTATCAGGGCAACCTCGAGCTGTCGTTCATCGACTTCACCATGGACGAGAAGCCGAAGTATTCGGTCGAGGAATGTAAGGCCAGAGACGCCACCTACGCCGCGCCCCTCAAGGTCCGCGTGCGTCTGCGCAACAAGGAGACCGAGGAGATCAAGGAGCAGGAGATCTTCATGGGCGACTTCCCCCTGATGACCAAGGGCGGCACCTTCGTCATCAATGGCGCCGAGCGCGTCATCGTCTCCCAGATCGTCCGTTCCCCCGGCGTCTACTACGCCCGCAACGCCGACAAGGCCGACAACATCACCTACGCCGTCACCGTCATCCCGTACCGCGGCGCCTGGCTGGAGTATGAGACGGACCTGTCCGACATCTTCAACGTCCGCATCGATAAGAACCGCAAGCTCCCCATCACCTGCCTGATCCGCGCCGTCGGCCCGCAGACCGACGCCGAGATCCTCGACATGTTCGGCGAGGAGCCGCTGCTCGTCACCACCATGGAGAAGGACACCTGCAAGACCCGCGAGGAGTCCCTGCTGGAGATCTACCGCAAGCTCCGCCCCGGCGAGCCGCCCACGCTCGACTCCGCCGAGTCGCTCGTCAACGCGCTGTTCTTCGACCCGCGCCGCTACGACCTCTCCGCCGTCGGCCGCTATAAGTTCAACAAGAAGCTCGCCCTCTGGCCCCGCCTGGCCGGGCACAAGCTGGCCGCCCCGCTGGCCGACCCCCGCACCGGCGAGATCCTCGCCGAGGCAGGGCAGACCCTGACCCGCGAGGAGGCCCAGGTCCTGGAGGACCGCGGCGTCTGCGAGGCCGTCGTCGATGTGGACGGCACCCTCGTCAAGATCTTCTCCAACCATATGGTCGATCTCGCCAAGCACGTCGATTTCGCCCCCGAGGAGGTCGGCATCAGCGAGCGCGTCCGCTTCGAGGTGCTCTGCGAGCTGCTCGACCAGTTCGGCGACGATCCCGACGCCCTGCGCGACGCGATCCGCGACCGCCGCGACGACCTCGTGCCCAAGCACATCATCGTCGATGACATGATGGCCTCCATCAACTACCTGTGCTCCCTCTCCCACGGCGTGGGCGTGCCGGACGACATCGACCACCTCGGCAACCGCCGCCTGCGCTGCGTCGGCGAGCTGCTGCAGAACCAGTTCCGCATCGGCTTCTCCCGCATGGAGCGCGTCATCCGCGAGCGCATGACCATCCAGGATCTGGACATCGTCACGCCGCAGTCCCTCATCAACATCCGCCCGGTCACCGCGGCCATCAAGGAGTTCTTCGGCTCCTCGCCGCTGAGCCAGTTCATGGACCAGACCAACCCCCTGGCCGAGCTGACCCACAAGCGCCGTATGTCCGCCCTCGGCCCCGGCGGCCTCTCCCGTGACCGCGCGTCCTTCGACGTCCGCGACGTCCACTACAGCCACTACGGCCGCATGTGCCCCATCGAGACCCCCGAAGGTCCCAACATCGGCCTGATCTCCTACCTGGCCACCTACGCCCGCATCAACCGCTACGGCTTCATCGAGGCCCCGTACCGCCGCGTCGACAAGGCCACCGGCCGTCTCACCGACGAGGTCGTGTACATGACCGCCGACATCGAGGACGAGTACATGGTCGGTCAGGCGACCGAGCCGCTCGATGAGAACGGCTGCCTCGCCAACGCCCGTATCACCTGCCGTCACCGCAACGAGATCGTCGAGGTCGACCGCGAGAAGGTGGACTATATCGACGTCTCCCCGAAGATGATGGTCTCCATCGCCACCGCCATGATCCCCTTCCTGGAGAACGACGACGCCAACCGTGCCCTGATGGGCGCGAACATGCAGCGCCAGGCCGTGCCGCTGCTGACCACCCAGGCCCCCATCGTCGCCACCGGCATGGAGCACAAGAACTGCATCGACTCCGAGATCGCCGTCCTCGCCGAGGGCGACGGCGAGGTCACCCGCGTCTCCTCCACCAGCATCACCGTCCGCTACGACGGCGGCAAGGTGGTCGAGTACCCGCTGATCAAGTTCCTCCGCTCCAACCACGGCACCTGCATCAACCAGCGGCCCATCGTCTCCCTGCGCGACCGCGTGAAGAAGGGCGACGTCATCGCCGACGGTCCGTCCACCAACCAGGGCGAGATCTCCCTCGGCAAGAACATCCTCATGGGCTTCATGACCTGGGAGGGCTACAACTACGAGGACGCCATCCTCCTCAACGAGCGCATGGTCCGCGAGGATGTCTTCACCTCCATCCACATCGAGGAGTACGAGACCGAGGCCCGCGACACCAAGCTCGGCCCGGAGGAGATCACCCGCGACATCCCCAACGTCGGCGACGACGCCCTGAAGGACCTCGACGAGCGCGGCATCATCCGCGTCGGCGCGGAGGTCCGTGCGGGCGACATCCTCGTCGGCAAGGTCACCCCCAAGGGCGAGACCGACCTGACCGCTGAGGAGCGCCTGCTGCGCGCCATCTTCGGCGAGAAGGCCCGCGAGGTCCGCGACACCTCCCTCAAGGTCCCCCACGGCGAGAGCGGCATCATCGTCGACGTCAAGGTCTTCACCCGCGAAGCCGGTGACGAGCTCGGCCCGGGCGTCAACATGGTCGTCCGCGTCTATATCGCCCAGAAGCGTAAGATCTCCGTCGGCGACAAGATGGCCGGCCGCCACGGCAACAAGGGCGTCGTCTCCCGCATCCTGCCGCAGGAGGACATGCCCTTCCTGCCCGACGGCACCCCGCTGGACATCGTTCTGAACCCGCTGGGCGTCCCGTCCCGTATGAACATCGGTCAGGTGCTCGAGGTCCATCTCGGCCGCGCGGCCCAGGCCCTCGGCTGGAAGGTCGCCACCCCCGTCTTCAACGGCGCGGACGAGAAGGACATCATGGAGCTGCTGGCCCAGGCCGGTCTGTTCCGTGAGGTCTATCCCAATGAGACCATCGCCGGTAAGCAGCTCTACCTCGTCAACGAGGAGGGCACCGACGTGATGCGTCTGGCCGAGGAGGACATGGCCGACGAGCAGCAGATCCGCATCTGGCGCAAGCAGGGCCGTCTCCGTCTGGCCGACGGCAAGACCCGCCTGTACGACGGCCGCACCGGCGACATGTTCGAGAACCCCGTCACCGTCGGCTACGTCTACTTCCTCAAGCTGCACCACCTGGTCGACGATAAGATCCACGCCCGCTCCACCGGCCCGTACTCCCTGGTCACCCAGCAGCCGCTGGGCGGCAAGGCCCAGTTCGGCGGCCAGCGCTTCGGCGAGATGGAGGTCTGGGCGCTGGAGGCCTACGGCGCGGCCTACACCCTGCAGGAGATCCTCACCGTCAAGTCCGACGACGTCACCGGGCGTGTCCGGACCTACGAGGCCATCGTCAAGGGCCACAACGTGCCCAAGCCCGGCATCCCCGAATCCTTCAAGGTCCTCGTCAAGGAGCTGCAGGCCCTGTGCCTGGACATCAAGGTCCTCGACGCCCAGGGCGACGAGATCGAGCTGCGCGACGACGAGGAAGAGGGCTATCAGAACTTCAACCAGATCCGCGACGACGATTACTACACGCCGTACAACGAGGACGCCCAGTTCTCCGAGGCGGGCTATACCTTCAAGGCGACCAGCGATGACGACGACCTGGACGTGGCCGCGCCGACCGCGGACGGCGACGTCGAGGACGACTATGGCGACGGCTCGAGCGAAGAATGAGAAAGGGAGGACGATAAGGATATGAGTTATGCTGAATTCGATGCGATCCGCATTGGGATCGCCTCCCCGGATCAGATCCGTGAATGGTCCTACGGCGAGGTCAAGAAGCCGGAGACCATCAACTACCGCACCCTGAAGCCCGAGCGCGACGGCCTGTTCTGCGAGCGCATCTTCGGGCCGACGAAGGACTGGGAATGCCACTGCGGCAAGTACAAGAAGATCCGCTACAAGGGCAAGATCTGCGACCGCTGCGGCGTCGAGGTCACCCGCGCCAACGTCCGCCGCGAGCGCATGGGCCACATCGAGCTGGCCGCGCCCGTGAGCCACATCTGGTACTTCAAGGGCATCCCGTCCCGCATGGGCCTGCTGCTCGACCTCTCCCCCCGCATCCTGGAGAAGGTCCTGTACTTCGCCTCCTATATCGTGACCGATCCCGGCTATGCGCCGCTGACCAAGAACCAGATCCTCTCCGAGCGCGAGTATCGCGACCTGCGCGAGAAGTATGAGGACGATTTCCAGGCCGGCATGGGTGCCGAGGCCGTGCAGAAGCTGCTGGCCGACCTCGACCTGGAGCAGCTCTCCGTCGATCTGCGCGCGGAGCTGCAGCACGCCTCCGGCCAGAAGAAGGCCCGCATCGTCAAGCGGCTGGAGGTCGTCGATGCCTTCCGTCTCTCCGGCAACCGCCCCGAGTGGATGATCATCGACGTCCTGCCCGTCATCCCGCCCGAGCTGCGCCCGATGGTCCAGCTCGACGGCGGCCGTTTCGCCACCTCCGACCTGAACGACCTCTACCGCCGCGTCATCAACCGCAACAACCGCCTCAAGCGGCTCATCCAGCTCAACGCGCCCGACATCATCGTGCGCAACGAGAAGCGGATGCTCCAGGAGGCCGTCGATGCGCTGATCGACAACGGCCGCCGCGGCCGCGCCGTCACCGGCGCGAACAACCGCGCCCTCAAGTCCCTCTCCGACATGCTCAAGGGCAAGCAGGGCCGCTTCCGTCAGAACCTGCTCGGCAAGCGCGTGGACTACTCCGGCCGTTCCGTCATCGTCGTCGGCCCTGAGCTGAAGATCTATCAGTGCGGCCTGCCGAAGGAGATGGCCATCGAGCTGTTCCGCCCCTTCGTCATGAAGAAGCTGGTCGAGGACGGTCTCGCCAACAACATCAAGTCCGCCAAGAAGATGGTCGACCGCGGCCGCGCCGAGGTCTGGGACGCCCTGGACTTCATCATCAAGGAGCATCCCGTCATGCTCAACCGCGCGCCGACCCTGCACCGCCTGGGCATCCAGGCCTTCGAGCCGGTCCTCGTCGAGGGCCGCGCCATCAAGCTGCACCCCCTGGTCTGCACCGCGTTCAACGCCGACTTCGACGGCGACCAGATGGCCGTCCACGTCCCGCTGTCCGCCGAGGCCCAGGCCGAGGCCCGCATCCTGATGCTCTCCGCCAACAACCTCCTGCGGCCCCAGGACGGCGGCCCCGTCACCGTCCCCACCCAGGACATGGTCCTCGGCTCCTACTACCTCACCTATGAGAAGGACGCCCTGGCCGACCCCGACCGCATCTATCAGGACGCGCAGGCCGCCTGCGCCGCCCTGGACGACGGTACGATCGGCGAGAGCGACCAGATCTGGATCTTCGGCGCGGACGGGCGCCTGATCCCCACCTCCGGCCACGCCGCCCGCGTCGCCGCCGCGGAGGGGACCGAGCCCGCCGAGGTCCTGCACGCCTATGCCGGTCCCGAGGAGGCCCGCCTGGCCTATGACGAGGGCGAGCTGGAGCTGCACGTGCCGATCCTCGTCCGCATGAGCGGCCTGATCGACGGCGAGCCTGCCACCCGCATGGTCCGCACCACCGTCGGCCGCCTCATCTTCAACGAGGGCATCCCCCAGGACCTGGGCTTCGTCGATCGCTCCGATCCCGACCTGGCCTTCTCCCCGGAGATCAACTTCGTCTGCGGCAAGAAGCAGCTCGGCAAGGTCATCGACAAGTGCATCGTCCACCACGGCTTCACCAAGTCCGCCGAGGTCCTCGACATCATCAAGGCCCGCGGCTATCACTACTCCACCCTCGGCTCCCTGACCGTCTCCATCTACGACATGACCGTCCCGCAGCGCAAGTACCCCCTCATCCGCGAGACCGAGAAGGAGATCGTCAAGATCGAGCGCCAGTTCAAGCGCGGCTTCCTGACCAACGACGAGCGGTATCGCCTGGTCGTCAAGGCCTGGGAGAAGACGACGAAGGACGTCACCGACGCCCTGCAGGCCAACCTCGACCGCTACAACCCCATCTTCATGATGGCGGACTCCGGCGCCCGTGGCTCCATGGCCCAGATCCGTCAGCTCGCCGGCATGCGCGGCCTGATGGCCGACACCTCCGGCCGCACCATCGAGATCCCCATCAAGGCCAACTTCCGCGAGGGCCTGTCCGTCCTGGAGTACTTCATCTCCTCCAGAGGCGCCCGTAAGGGCCTGGCCGACACGGCCCTGCGTACCGCCGACTCCGGCTACCTGACCCGCCGTCTGGTCGATGTCTCCCAGGAGGTCATCATCCGCGAGCACGACTGCGGCACCACCGAGGGCATCACCGTCAACGAGATCAGCGAGAACGGCCAGGTCATCGAGACCTTCGCCGAGCGCCTGAAGGGCCGCTATCCCGTCGAGGACGTCGTCGATCCCACCACCGGCGAGCTGCTGATCGCCCGCGACCGCATGATGGAGCCGCAGGACGCCGAGCTGCTCGAGGCCCACGGCATCCACAGCCTGAAGATCCGCTCCGTCCTGACCTGCCGCGCCCGCAACGGCGTGTGCTCCCGCTGCTACGGCGTGAACCTTGCCATCGGCGAGCCGGTCGGCGAGGGCGAGGCCGTCGGCATCATCGCCGCCCAGTCCATCGGCGAGCCGGGCACCCAGCTGACCATGCGTACCTTCCACACCGGCGGCGTCGCCGGCGGCGACATCACCCAGGGTCTTCCCCGTGTCGAGGAGCTGTTCGAGGCGCGCAAGCCCAAGAAGATGGCGCAGCTGGCCGAGATCAGCGGCCGCGTGACGCTGGAGGAGAGCAAGCGCATCACCATCTGCAACGTTACCATCACCGCCGACGACGGCGAGGTCGTGACCTACGCCCTGCCGTACTCCGCGGGCATCCGCTGCAAGGACGGCGAGCGCGTCGAGAAGGGCGACCAGCTCACCGAGGGCGCGCTGTCCCCGCACGAGGTCCTGCGCATCCGCGGCGTCTCCGCCGTCCACGACTACCTCATCCGCGAGGTCCAGAAGCCCTACCGTCAGCAGGGCGTCGACATCAACGACAAGCACATCGAGATCATCGTCCGCCAGATGATGCGAAAGGTCCGCGTCGAGGACGCCGGTGACTCGCCGCTGCTGTCCGGCTCCACCGTGGAGCTGATGGAGTTCCTGGACGCCAAGGCCGACGTCGAGGCCCGCATCGCCGCCGGGGAGACCCGCGAGGACGGCGGCGAGCTGATCGTGCCGACCGCGACCACCCTGCTCATGGGCATCACCAAGGCCTCTCTGGCCACCGACTCCTTCCTCTCCGCCGCCTCCTTCCAGGAGACCACCAAGGTCCTGACCGAGGCCGCCATCAAGGGCAAGGTCGATCACCTGGTCGGCCTGAAGGAGAACGTCATCATCGGCAAGCTGATCCCCGCCGGGTCCGGTCTGGCGATGTACCGCCAGGTCAACCCCCGTGTGGACGACGAGCCGAAGACCGGCTATGCCGCCGTGGCGGCCGTCGCCCAGCAGCAGGAGGAGACCGCCGCACCGGAGGAGGCCCCCGTCCCCGACGAGGAGGCCCCGGCCGTGCCCGACCTGCCCGAGGTCGAGGCGGACGACGATGACGGCGACTTCGAGGAAGGCCCCATCATGATCCTCGAGCCGAAGGACGA
>CAKTJM010000076.1 GCA_934567745.1 uncultured Eubacteriales bacterium
TCATAGAAGGACGTCGCGGGGCCCCACGGCACGCGGGTCATCATCTCGGCCATCTTCTCCAGCTCCTGCTTGCGGACGGGGTCCTTCTCCTCGGCGGCCTTCTTCGCGCAGGCGGCAGAGAGACGCTCTCCCCAGCCACGGATGGCCTCGAGGACCTCGATGATGCCGTTGTAGAAGATGCGCTTGTCGATGGAGGCGGGGTCGTTCGGGTCGAGCGCCGCCAGGAGCTCCTTGGCCTCCTCATAGTACTTCACGAAGCCGTGCTTGATGACCTCGGTCCAAGCCGGGATGAAGTGGGAGCCGTTGGCGCAGAGGTAGTTGGAGACGTCGGACACGCCGCCGAACTGGGCGCGGTCCCACTCCTTGGGATCGACGTAGTGGCCCCACTGGACGGCCATGGTCTTGTCCTTCCAGTACGGCAGGAGGTCCTCGGCCAGCTCCTTGTAGTCCTCGTCGGTGATCTCGAAGGGATCGTAGGTGCGGTCGCGCAGGTTGGGCAGGTCGTCGGCCAGCCAGTGCGCGTGCAGCTCGATGGCGAAGTTGGCGCCGCGGATCCGCTTGGTGGGCCAGCCGACCAGCTGCTCGTGGTCATACACGTTGTCGCTCAGGGTACGGTAGACCTCGGCGGAGGCCTTGTAGCGCCGCATCAGGCTGGGCATGCCCTCGGTCTCGCGATAGACCTTGGTATAGGCGCGGGCGCGGGTGATGTCCACGTTGGGACGGTTGGAGTGGAGCATCCCGTTGAGCTCCTGGATGCGCTTGGTGCTGCCGACCTTCGCGACAGTGCCTGCACGGAGTTCGTTGCCCAGGGCAGCGCCGGCTTTCGGTGTAGTCATAGTGCGTGTTCTCCTTTCATCGTATCACTCATAGCTAATATTGTGTTGCATTTCCTTCGATTTGTCAATGATGTTCGGTAACAAGGGGGAGAGAATTCGTTGTTTTCAGCAGATCGCACAAGGGCAGATCAGGCCTTGCTCTTCTTGGTGGGCCACTTCCAGCGGCCGGTCTCGGCGTCGATGAAGTTCAGGCCCTCGTTGCACACCAGGCCCAGCAGCGCGCCGGTGCACAGGGTGATGGCCAGGAACGGATAGGCGCTGAAGTTGTAGAAGCCGCCGACGGCGGTCGTCCCGGCGCTACCCAGGACCGCGATGGTCAGGTTCGAGGTCCAGAACGAGTTGGAGATCGCGCCGAAGTGTGCGGGCACGACGTTGAAGGGCAGCCAGGAGGGCAGGCAGAAGTGGATCGCGCATTCGATGATGCAGATGACGGCGACCACGACGCCCACGTTCAGCCACCAGGGCCAGCCGGCCGCGTTGAGGCGGTCCATGCAGACCAGGTAGATCATCGCCCAGACGACGCCGATCAGATAGCTGCCGCAGTACTTGAAGAATTCGTCGCGCTTGGCGCCCGCCGTAAAGTAGATGGGCAGCGCGGTGAAGGTGACGTAGATGATGTGCCAGCCCGGCAGGACCTTGCCCGTCCACTTGCCGATCGTCACGGCGTAGATGGCGCAGTAGATGCCGGAGATGACACCGATCCATATCGCCCAGTTCACGAGGCCTTTCTTGTTCATGTGTGTTCCATCCTTCCTCTCAAATGGTCTTGCTTTTCCTATGGATACGCGGGGGGCCCTCCGCGCGGTCCAACTGTGTCAGACGGCCGCCGTCGCGCTCGGCGTCAGCCGCGCCTGCGCCGCCGCGATGAGCGGGGCCAGGCTCTCCCGGTCCGTGTAGTCGCCGGGGATCTGCACCAGACACAGCAGCTCCTCGTCCTCCGGGGAGAGGTCGCGGCGGCGGGAGAGCATCGCCCGGTAGCACCGCAGGAGCGTCTTGTCGCCCGGCGTGAGCTTGCTCTTGTCCATCCCGCCGCGGAGGTACCACAGCGGCGCGTCCAACAGATCGTTCCCCCGGCGCAGTCGCCCGAGTGTGTCCTCGTTCGCGGCGCGCAGGCCGGTCGCGAAGTATAACGTCTGATGGCCCTCCTGCTTGCGGAGGAGCCGCCGGAGCTTCTTCAGCCCGGAGATCTCCCCGCCGTGGACCGCGCCGCCGAAGATCAGCAGCGGCACGCCCTCGAAGGTGCTCGACCGACAGGCCGACAGCGGCAGGATCGGCAGATCCAGCGTCTCGCCCAGCCAGGCGGCATAGCGCTCCGTGGTCCCGCCATAGGATTCGTATACGATCAGTCCCTGTGTCACGGTCCCGTCCTCCTCTCGCATTCGTGGCGTCCGAACATCTAACGTTCAACGTCTGATGTGTGCACATCATATCATCGAAGCGCGGTCTAGTCAAGCGGTTTTGTGCGTTTCGTCCATTTTCGGCGTTTTCGACGATCATCCGGTCCCCACGGAGGTTGGCAGCTTGGTTTTTCTTGACATTTGGGGAAGAATGGGCTATCCTGTACATAAGAGATAGAAATCACGGACTTTATGCACGGTTTTTACCAGTTTCGCACAAAAAGAGAGAAGAGATATGACAGATAGCACAAAAGGCCCCAAAAAGGCCAACCTGACAGGGCGACCGTCGGTCTCCTTCCGGGTCATCGAAGGTCTATTGTCTGACATCGGCGACGGCACCTTCTCCCCCGGTCAGAAGCTCCCTGCGGAGTCCTATCTCATGGAGCGCTTCGGCGTGGGCCGGTCTGCCCTGCGCGAAGCCATCAAGATCCTGGAATACTTCGGGTTCGTCGTCATCCGGCGCGGCACCGGCACCTTCATCCAGGACTCCTGCACCCCCCGCCTCATGTTCCCCCTGCTGCTCAGCCTGATCTGGGTCAAGTCCACCCCCCACGATCAGGTCTCTTTTTCCCTCGCGATCCGACTGATCTACCTCCATCTGGGGCTGGATCACCTGGACGAGGAGGGCTGGGCGCGGCTCCGGGACGTCCAGCAGCAGTTCGAGGAGCTGACCGACCGGCTGGCCGCCGATCTTCCCCCTGCGCCCCGTATCCTCCCCGTCTACGAGGACCTGCTGGCCCAGCGGCGCGACATCATCATCGACGACCCCATGCTCTCCAACCTGCTGTGGACCGCGTGGAACGTCTACCACCTGAGCGCGTGGGACTACCACGCCTTTTTCCGCAGCGAGCAGGACTGGCTCGACATGTTCGCCATGGACCGCCGCGAGGGCGAGGTCCTCGCCCTGCGCTCCCACGAGGCGCTCACCGCCTACGTCACCGAGCGCGGCCACCTCTGGGAACGGCTCGTCGGCGACCGGAAGCACATCCCCTGCCGCCCCATCCGCACGATCGTCCAGCCGGACGTCGGCCGCGACCGCACCATCCCGCAGCAGATCTTCTCCCAGATCGCGCTGGACATCATCAACGGCGTCTACGCCCCCGGCAGCCGTCTGCCCACGGAGGAGGCCTGCATGGAGCGCTTCGGCGTCAGCCGCAACGCCGTGCGCGAGGCCACGAAGGCGCTGGGGGCCATCGGCCTGATCGAGGTCCGCCGTGCTCTGGGCACCTTCGTCCCCCAGCATAACGACGGCATCAGCCCCTTCGCCGACCGCCGCGCCTACGGCCGCATCCTCTTCCACGACGATGCGAAGGATTTCCTGCGCATGAAGGTATGCATCCGGGGCGCGATGATGTACCTGGCCATGCTCCACGCGACCGACGCGGAGCTGAGGGGCTACGCTGCGCTCTGTCGGCGGTTCGCCGACGCGCTGACCGCGCCGGCGGGCGACCAGGCCCGCGCCAGCGCCCTGCTGACGGAGCTGAACGAACGGCTGAACGAGCTGCACCACAACCCGATCCTGCACCAGGTGGAGACGATCGTCCTGCATCTGGCATCGGCCTCCTGCGCGATGTCCGTGACCCAGACCTTCGCCCAGGGGCGCAACGCGAAGGTGGCTGCGTCGTACCTGCGCGACGCGGAGATCCTCCTCGCCCGCGACGATGCCCTCGTCGCCCCGCACATGGCGAAGAAGCTCCAGCTGTGGATCGAGCTGGAGACGTGAACGATCATGACAGGCACGAAAAGCCCCCGGACTACTGGTCCGGGGGCCGTTTTTGATACAGCTGGGGCGTCAGTCGATGGTGCCGCGGGCGACGTAGTCCATGACCTGATCGTAGTCATGCCCGAAGAAGAGGGTCGCGCCGTCGTGCTTCTCTCTGAGCTTCTTCAGCACCGACAGGTTGTCGAAGAACTCGTCGTCGGTCTTGTTGATGTCGCCGCCGGGGGCGATGCGCTGCTCGTAGCTCTTGCGGGTGTACACCGCGTCGCTGGTGGTGATGATCGTGCCGTTGTTCTCGGTCTTGAGGATCATGCCGATGACGCCGGGGGTGTGGGACTCCTGGATGAACAGGGTGAAGTCGTCCGTCAGCTGGGTCGTGCGGTTGATCGTCCAGAACTGGATCCCCTCCACGTCGAACAGGGACCGGATATAAGCACCGCCGTGGCCGGTGGTCACGCTGAACCAGGCGTTCTTCAGATCTGCCTCGGAGACCAGCACGCGGCGGATCGCCTTCGTGCCGACGAACTCGCTCAGACCGCCCGCATGGTCGAAATGCAGGTGGGAGACGATCAGCAGATCGATATCGTTGGGCGTCAGGCCGTGGGCCGCCAGGGCCTCGCGGATGCCGATGTGCTCGGTGATTGGATAATTGTGCAGCATCTTGGGGGTGTAGAGCCGTTCGGAATCCGCGCTGTTGCCCGTGTCATACAGGATGTTGCCGAGGGTGGGGTGCTGGATGAGGATGGCAACGGCGGGGGACTCCACCATGATGCTCTCGTCCCGACAGTCCACCAGGCGGAACATCGGGAATTCCATCTTCCCAAGGTACAGTACGTTGATCTTCATGCCCATTTCTGTTCCTCCTTCGTGAGATCGTACAATTTTGCGTTGGGGCACGCTCTTTTCTCTGTGCTTTTTGCCTGTCCTTATTGAACACCATTCCACGTGAAAAATCAAGAGCTTGGCATCAAATCATTCATTCCTTTTTTGCATCGATCGTGCTATAATAACGGAAACGCTAATGGGAGGGACGACAGATGAACGTAGACCACCTGCGATATTTCCTCGTTTTGACGGAAGAGATGCATTACGGCCGGGCCGCCGCGCGGCTGAACATCTCGCAATCCGGCCTGAGCCACGCGATCGCCGCGCTGGAGCGGGAGCTGGGCGCGCCGCTGTTCCAGAAATGCGGCCGCGGGATCGAGCTGGGGCGGTACGGGACCGTGCTCCTGCCGGAGGCCCAGCGGATCGTCGGCCTGGCCGACCGGTGCACACAGAGCTTCCGCCAGCTCCACCGGGGCGTGGGGACGCTCCGCCTGCGGACCATCCCCCTGCTGATCGTCCCGTCGGTCGTGCGGCTGTGCCGGAGCTTCAAGGCGCTCCACCCGGACTGCGACTTCGCCTTCTCCACCGGCATGTCGAACCAGGTGCTCGAGTCCCTGCGCGAGGGCGGGTGCGACGTCGGCTTCTGCTCCCATCTGGCCGAGGCCCCGTGGCTGGACCACGCGGAGATCCAGCGGCGGCGCATGATCGTGGCCGTGCCGGTGGGCCATCCCCTGGCCGACCGGGACGCCGTCGCGCTGGAGGACACCCTCGCCTACCCCCACGTCACCTACTCCTGGCTCAGCGGCCAGCGGGAGGGCATCGAGCGGCTCTTCGCCCCCGTACGGGCGCAGTGGGACATCGCCTATCAGGTCGAGGACGCCTCGTTCATCGTCGAGCTGGTCGCCCAGGGCTTCGGCATCGCCGTGATGCTGGAGACGCCTCCGGTCTTCCGGGACGACCTGCGGCTGCTGCCGCTGGTCCGGCCCGCGGCGGAGCGGTCCTTCTACATCGTCCGCCGCCGCGAGGCCCACCCGAACCCGGTCGTGGACCTCTTCTATGACTACTGCGTCCAGGAGGCGAGCAAGTCGCCCGACGGCGTGCCCTGACCTCCGAAAAGCCGCCGATCTTACACAAATTTTACATGACCTCTCTTCCGGATCTGACATCCGGGCGCTATCATTTTTTTAAGGTTTTGGAATGAAAATGAAAAGAAATGAGAGGACACTTGCATATGGATATCTTCGACGTCTTGCAGCTCATTGGCGGGCTGTCTCTGTTCCTGTTCGGCATGACCCTGATGGGCCAGGCCCTCGAACGCCGCGCGGGCAACCAGCTGCGCGGCCTCCTGCGGCGGATGACCAGCCACCGCATGGCCGGGTTCGCCACCGGCCTGGGGATCACGGCCGTGATCCAGAGCTCCTCCGCCACGACGGTCATGGTCGTCGGCTTCGTCAACTCCGGCCTGCTCACCCTGCACCAGGCGATCAGCGTCATCATGGGCGCGAACGTCGGCACCACCGTGACGGCCTGGCTACTCAGCCTGGGCGGCATCAGCGGCGACGCCGTCTGGGTGCAGCTGCTCAAGCCGACGTCGTTCACCCCGGTGCTGGCGCTGATCGGCGTCATCTATCTCCTCTTCTGTAAGAGCAGCAAGCGCAAGGACACCGGCGTGATCCTGCTCGGCTTCGCCACGCTGATGTTCGGCATGGAGACGATGACCGGCGCCGTCGCCGGTCTGCGCGAGGTGCCGGAGTTCCAGCAGCTCTTCGTGCTGTTCACCAACCCGATCCTCGGCGTGCTCGTCGGCGCGGTGCTCACCGGCATCATCCAGTCCAGCTCCGCCTCCGTCGGCATCCTCCAGGCCCTGGCCGTGACCGGCTCCGTGAGCTACGGCGCGGCGATCCCCATCATCATGGGCCAGAACATCGGCACCTGCGTGACCGCGCTCATCTCCTCCGTCGGCACCAATAAGAACGCCAGACGCGCGGCGCTGGTCCACCTGTCCTTCAACGTCATCGGCACCGTCGTCGGGCTGACCGTGTTCTGCGTGGCGAAGGTCCTGCTCCCGCTGCCGATCCTGTCCCAGCCCGCGACGATGTACGGCATCGCCATCGCACACTCCTGCTTCAACATCCTCTGCACGGCCCTGCTGCTCCCGGCGGGCGACCTGCTCGAACGGCTGGTCATCTGGCTCGTGCCGGACACGAAGGAGAAGGACCCCGTCGCGCCCCAGCTGGACGAGCGTCTCCTGGCCGCCCCCGCGGCGGCGCTCGAACGCTGCCACGCCGTGGCGGTGGAGATGGCGGGCGAGGCCCGCTCGGCGATGCGTTCGGCCATGACGGCCCTCGACGGCCTGACCCCGGAGCTGGCGGACGACGTCCGCACCCGCGAGGACCGGACCGACCGCGAGGAGGACGCCCTGAGCACCTATCTGCTCAAGCTCAGCGCCACCCAGGGCCTGGGCGACGACGAGAGCGAGGAGGTCACGGAGCTGCTGAAGCTCGTGGGCGACTTCGAGCGCATCGCGGACCACGCGGTGAACGTGCTCGAATCCGCCGAGGAGCTGGCGGCGAAGGAGCTGCAGTTCTCCGAACCGGCCCGGCGGGAGCTGGACGTGCTGCGCCGGGCGGTGGACGAGGTGCTCGACACGGCCTACGGGGCCTTCGCCCAGGGGGACGAGGAGCTGGCCCTGCGCGTGGAGCCGCTGGAGCAGGTCATCGACGACCTGAAGGATCGGATGCGCACGAACCACATCCTCCGGCTCCAGCAGGGCGAGTGCGGCATCGAGACGGGCTTCGTCCTGTCCGACCTGCTCACGGACCTGGAGCGCGTCTCCGACCACTGCTCGAACATCGCCGGGTGCGTGCTCGAGCTGCGGCGGCACAGCCTGGATCTGCACGCGGCGCTCCAGGAGACGCGGACGAAGGACGACGCCCGCTTCCAGCACGCCTATCGGGCGTACGCGGAGAAATACGCGCTGGTGGACTGACGCAGCGCGCGGACGGGATAGAAAGATACGGACCGGGGGCAACGGCTCGGCCTGACCGTCTTCAGCATCGTTGCCATCTTTCTTCTCCTGTTCGACATGTACCATGAGCTGCCGTCCTTCTACGCAACAGCGGCCCTGGTCCTCAGCTTCTCCGCCATAGGGAACTATCCGCTCTATCGGTTCACAGGGAAGAAAAAACACCTTCTCTGCGCTGTGTGCAGCTCCCTCTTATGCGTCCTGACCGTGGCGGCCTACGTCCGTCAGGTCCTGGGGTGAGCGCATGGACGACAAGCTGATCTTACGGAACGGGCTGAAGGAGGCCCGGCAGGAGCGGGGGCTGTCGCAGGCGGCCCTCGCGGAGCTGGTCGGTGTGTCGCGGAACACGATCAGCTCGATCGAGACGGGGCAGTTCTCCCCCACCGCGAAGCTGGCGCTGATCCTGTGCATCGCGCTGGACAAAAGGTTCGAGGACCTCTTCTGGTTCGACTGACGGACAGACGGGCGGCGGCACCGATCCGGTGCCGCCGCCCTTTTCTTCCGTCACACCACCCAGGTCTCGACCGCGCCTTCCAGCAGGACCACCCCCAGATCCGCATCCAGCTGCGCGAGGGGATCCGGCAGGAGGTCACCGGCTGGCTGGACGAGCGGGTCGCGGACCTGGCCTTCCTCAGCCGACAGGAGCCGATGCCCTACGACTGGATCGGTCTGGCCGAGGACCCCATGGTCGCCGTCCTGCCAAAGGATCACCCCCTCGCGGGAGCGGACGCCTATCCAATCGAGCGGTGCGCCTATGACCCGATCATCATGCCCGCGCTCGGGCGGGACGACGACGTCGGCGCCCTCTTCGCCCGCTATGGCGTGACGCCCAACGTCCGCTTCACCACGCTGGAGAACTTCGCCGCCATCGCCATGGTCGAGCAGGGGCTGGGCGTGAGCATCATGAACGACCTCATCACCCAAAAGCGCGTCAGCGACGTGGTCAAGCTGCCCCTCGCGCCCGCCGCCTCCATCGAGCTGGGGCTGGCCCTGCCCGCCCACGAAACGCCCGCGGTGCTGCGGTTCCGCGACTGCGCCGTCCGGGCGCTCATCTGCGAGGCTTTTTTGACACGCTGAAAAAAGGGAGAGCTTACGCTCTCCCTTCAGTCTGTCGAGGAACCCAGATTGTAATCAGGAGCAGACTGGGCCTCGAACATATATGAGCGAAAAAACAGCAAAGCGAAACGAGGACAACAGATCCCTCCATTTCCATGTGGCCAACTTTTTCAAGTTCATGGCAGCAAACTTAAGCTTCACCCAGTTCGTCACCTGAGCCAAGCCTCTGTATTGCGTATAACG
>CAKTJM010000077.1 GCA_934567745.1 uncultured Eubacteriales bacterium
GCGTCGTAGTGGTGCAGCGTACGGATGCTGACCCCGGCCAGGGCGCTCATCTCATGGATGGTCATCATGGGGATCCCTCCTCCGTGTGAGCTGAGTGTACGCTATGACGCGACGTGAGAGTCAAGTGGGTCCGCGAAAAAATTTGAGAGGGATGTGAGGGCCTTCAGATCAGGATCCCATCGCAGTGGTCGATCTCGTGCTGGATGATCTCCGCCGTCCAGCCGGTGAAGGTCTTCAGCCGGGTCTGCAGCCTCTCGTTCCGCCACTGGACCTTGATCGTCCGCCACCGCTTCGTGCGCCGCCGCCCCGTCAGGGACAGGCAGCCCTCCTCCGCCTCGTACGGTCCGGACTTCTTGACGATGACCGGATCGAACATGACGCGATACTGTCCCTCGTCGTCGAAGACGATGATCCGCTTGTTCACGCCGATCATGTTCGCCGCCATGCCGACGCAGCCGTCCCGGTGGGCGGCCAGGGTGTCGAGCAGGTCCTGCGCCACGCCGAGGTCGTCCGCCGTGGCCGGCTCGGCCACCTGGGCGAGGAAGGCCTCGTCCTTACAGATGTCCCGTACCATGGTCAGCCCTCCTGTGCGGCGTTCTTCCGCTGATAGTCCGTGCCCCAGACCAGCATGGAGTCCAGGATGGGCTTCAGGCTATAGCCGGTGTCGGTTAGGGTGTACTCCACCCGCGGCGGCACCTCGGCGTAGACCTTGCGGGTCAGCAGGCCCTTGCCCTCCATGTCGCGCAGCTGGGCGGTGAGCACCTTCTGGGACACCGTACCGATGGACTTCTTCAGTTCGCCGAAGCGCTTGGTGCCGTCCATCAGATCCCGCAGGATCAGCACCTTCCATTTGTCGCCGATGAGCATCAGCGTCGTCTCCACCGGGCAGGCGGGCAGTTCCATCGTGCAGTCCTCCTTCTATCGTTCTATCGTTCATTCGTTGTTCGTTATAGGTATCGGCCGGTGATGCTGGCGGGGTCCGCCTGGATCTCCTCCGGCGTGCCGCAGGCGACGATGCGTCCGCCCGCGTCCCCGCCGCCGGGCCCCATGTCGATGACATAGTCGGCGCTGCGGATGACGTCCCGGTCGTGCTCGATGACGACGACCGTCGCGCCCTGGTCCAGCAGCGTCTGGAACACCCCCAGCAGCACCCGCACGTCCAGCGGATGCAGTCCGATGGACGGCTCGTCGAAGACGAAGACGGACCCCGTCTGCGTCCGGCCGATCTCGCTGGCCAGCTTGAGCCGCTGGGCCTCACCGCCGGAGAGGCTGGGCGTCTCCTCGCCGAGGGTGAGATAGCCCAGCCCCAGCTGGCAGAGCACGTCCAGCCGCTGGCGGACGGTCCTCCAGTCCCGGCAGAAGGCGCGGGCGTCGTCCACGTCCCGGCCCATCAGCTCCGGCAGGGAGAGGCTTTGGCCCGCCTTGTTCGTGAGCCTGATGTCATAGGCCGCCCGCGCATAGCGGGCGCCGCGGCAGTCCGGGCAGGGGACGTCCACGTCCGGCAGGAACTGGACGTCCAGGCTCACCACGCCCGTCCCGTCGCAGCCGGGGCAGCGCAGGGAGCCGGTGTTGTACGAGAAGTCCCCGGCCCTGTAGCCCTGCGCCTTCGCGTCCGGCGACCCGGCGTAGCGCTTGCGCAGCTCGTCGTGTACGCCCGCGTAGGTCGCGACGGTGGAGCGGACGTTGATCCCGATGGGCGTCGCGTCGATGAGCTTGACGTGTTCGATGCCCGCGGCCTCGATGGCGCGGACGTGCTCCGGCAGCGCGCCGCCGCGGATCTGCGCATCCAGCGCGGGGACGAGGCTCTCCAGCACCATCGTGGTCTTGCCGGACCCGGACACGCCGGTCACGACGGTCAGCCGCCCCTTCGGGATGGCGACCTCCAACGGGCGCACCGTGTGGATGGGGCCGGTGGAGAGACGGATCGTGCCGACCGCGAACAGCTCCGCCCGCGGGACGCGGCGGCGCAGGACGGTCTCCGCCGTCCCGGCGAGGAACGGCCCGATCTGGGAGACGGGATCGGCCGCGAGGGCGGGGACGGTCCCCTGGGCGATGACGTGCCCGCCCTTGGCCCCGGCCACCGGGCCCATCTCGACGATCCAGTCGGCCTCCTTCAGGATCTGCGTGTCGTGATCGACCAGGATCACGGAGTTGCCGTCGGCGACCAGGTCGTGCATCACGCCGGTAAGCCCCACGATGTTGGACGGGTGCAGACCGATGGACGGCTCGTCGAGCACGTACAGCACGCCGGTCGTGCGGTTGCGCACGGCGCGGGCCAGCTGCATCCGCTGGCGCTCGCCGGTGGAGAGCGTGCCGGCGGCGCGGTCGAGGGCCAGGTACCCCAGCCCCAGGTCCAGCAGACGGCGGGCCGTGTCCGTGAAGGCCTCGCAGATGCGCTCCGCCATGGGGCGCAGCTCCTCCGGCAGACTGCCGGGGACGCCGCGCACCCAGTCCGTGAGTCCGGAGAGCGTCATCGCACTGGCCTCGTCCAGCGAGAGCCCCCGCAGCTTCGGCGCGCGGGCGGCGGCGGAGAGACGGGTGCCGTGACAGTCCGGGCAGACGGCCTCCTTGAGGAAGCGCTCCACCCGCTTCATGCCCTTCTCGTCCTTGACCTTGGCCAGGGCGTTCTCCACGGTGTAGACGGCGTTGAAATAGGTGAAGTCCAGCTCGCCCGCCTGGCCGGAGTTCTTGTTGTGGTAGAAGATGTGCTTCTTCTCGGCGGGGCCGTAGAACACGATCTCCCGCTCCCGCTCCGTCAGGTCGCGGAAGGGCACGTCGGTGCGCACGCCCATCTCCCGGCAGATGTCCGTCATCAGGGACCACATCAGGCTCTTCCACGGGGCCACCGCGCCGCCGTCGATGGTCAGGGAATCGTCGGGCACGAGCGTGTCGAGGTCCACGGTGCGGACGACGCCGGTCCCGCTGCACGTCGGGCACGCCCCCTGGGAGTTGAACGCCAGTTCCTCGGCGGACGGGGCGTAGAACCGTGCGCCGCACTCCGGGCAGACCAGCTCCCGTCCGGCGGCGACCAGCAGGGTCGGCGGCAGATAGTGCCCGTTCGGGCAGCGGTGGCTGGCGAGACGGGAGTATAGGAGCCGCAGGCTGTTGAGCAGCTCCGTCCCCGTGCCGAAGGTGCTGCGGATCCCCGGCACGCCGGGGCGCTGGTGCAGCGCCAGCGCCGCGGGGACGTACAGGACCTCGTCCACCGACGCGCGGGCCGCCTGGGTCATCCGGCGGCGGGTGTAGGTGGACAGGGCCTCCAGATAGCGGCGGGAGCCCTCGGCGTACAGCACGCCCAGGGCCAGCGAGGACTTGCCGGAGCCGGACACCCCGGCGATCCCCACGATCTTCCCCAGCGGGATGTCCACGTCGATGTCCTTCAGGTTGTGCACCCTGGCCCCGCGCACGAGCATCTTGTCGATCATCGTTCCTCCTCTCTCCGGCGGACGCCGTGTCCATGGTATCCTTTTGGTAACTACCGCACAAAAATGTGCTTACTTTACGAACGATCGCTACGGCGTTATTATAGAGACAACGAACGGGGGATGCAACCCCCAAAAAGATCGGAGGATATCGAAAATGAAACTTGCCGTCGTTTGTGCCAATGGTAAGGAAGGGAAGCTGATCGTCGAGGAGGCCCGCGCCCGCGGCCTGGACGTGACGGCCGTGGTGCGCGGGGCGGACCGCTCCGGCGCGGAGAAGGCGATCGTCAAGGACGTGTTCGACCTGACGGCGGAGGACCTCAAGGGTTTCGACGTGGTCGTCGATGCGTTCGGCGCCTGGACGCCGGAGACCATCCCCGGCATCCCCGCCGCCGTGCGGCAGCTTTGCGGCCTGCTCCGCGGCACCGATACGCGGCTCCTGATCGTCGGCGGCGCGGGCAGCCTGTACGTCGATCCGGCGCACACGGCCTGCGTGGCGGACGGCCCGGACTTCCCGGACGCCTTCAAGCCGCTGGCGGCGGCCCACGCAGAGGCGCTGGACTACCTGCGCACGCAGCGGGACGTCCGCTGGACGTATGTCAGCCCGGCGGCGGACTTCCAGGCCGACGGCGCGCGGACCGGCGGCTATGTCCTCGGCGGCGAGGAGCTGACGCTGGACGCCAACGGGGAGAGCGTGGTCAGCTACGCCGACTTCGCCATCGCCATGGTGGACGAGGCCGTCTCCGCCGCCCACGTCGGGCAGCGGATCAGCGTCGTGCGCAAGTAAGCAGAGGGGACGGCACGCCCGCCGCGGCGGGCGGCGCGGGAAGGAGGGACCCAGGATGGACCAGGAAGCGAAGCGCCGTTTCCTCATCGAGCGGCTGCGGACGGCGCTCCGTGACGCCGACGCCGTGGTGATCGGGGCGGGCGCCGGGCTGTCCGCCGCGGCGGGCTTCGACTATGGGGGCGCGCGGTTCTTACGGCATTTCGGGGACTTCGCGGCGCGCTACGGCATCCGCGACATGTATGCCGGGGGCTTCTATCCCTTCCCCACGCCGGAGGAGTTTTGGGCGTATTGGAGCCGGTACATCTATCTCGACCGCTATCAGGACCCGCCGGGGCCGGTGTACGACCGGCTGCGGGAGCTGGTGCGGGAGAAGGACCACTTCGTCCTCACGACGAACGTGGACCACTGCTTCCAGCGGGCGGGCTTCGACAAGGCGCGGCTGTTCTACACCCAGGGCGACTACGGCCTCTTCCAGTGCAGCGGACCGTGCCGTCAGGAGACGTACGACAACGAGGCGGTCGTCCGCGAGATGGTCCGGCGGCAGGAGGGGATGCGGGTCCCGACGGAGCTGATCCCGCTCTGCCCGCACTGCGGCCGACCGATGACGGTGTCGCTCCGCTGTGACGACCGGTTCGTGGAGGACGCGGGCTGGCACCGGGCGGCGGCGCGGTACGAGCGGTTCCTCCGCGCCCACGCGGGGCAGAGGATCCTCTTCTGGGAGCTGGGCGTGGGCCAAAACACGCCGGGCATCATCAAGTACCCGTTCTGGCGCCTGACGGCGCGGGAGCCGAAGGCGGCCTACGCCTGCCTGAACGCCGGAGAGGCCTATGCGCCCGAGGAGCTCCGAGAGCGGTCGATCTGCATCGACGCGGACATCGGAGAGGTCCTGGCCCGGCTGTGAGACAGCGGCTCCGTCTTATCGAGCGTCCCGGATGGATAGGGTCCGGGGCGCTTCATCTTGCCATCTATTTGACGGGATGACGAGATGATCGATGAGATGGACCAGGGATGATCTCTTGAAAATAGGGGGATGCTCCCTTTGTCTCGTCATGACATGCCGGTATCTCGTCAATAACATTGACTTCTTTGACGAGATCGATTATAATCGTGACGAGATAGATCGATGGGGGGAGATGACGCCATGCCTTATCAGGAGAGCGAGACCATAGAGCTGAAATCGGTCGTCGTCGAGGACATCAAAAAGGGGATCGTTGCCTTCGCGAACAGCGACGGCGGGAAGCTGTACATCGGTGTCCGGGACGACGGTGTCGTCATCGGTCTGGACGACCCGGACGGGGCCGCCCTGCAGGTCAGCGATATGGTCAGGGATGCCATCCGGCCGGACATCACCATGTTCCTCCGGTACAGGACCATAGAGGAGGACGGGAAGAGGATCGTCGAGGTCGATGTCCAGCGCGGCACGGACCGGCCCTATTATCTCGCCAAAAAGGGGATGCGGCCCGAGGGCGTCTATGTCCGCCTGGGGTATTCTTCCGTCCCCGCCACCGACACCGCGATCCGCCGCATGATCAAGGAGACCGACGGGGATCGCTTCGAGGCGATGCGCAGCCTGGACCAGGAGCTGACCTTCGAGGCCACGGCAAAGGAGTTCCAGCGGCGGGACGTGGCGTTCGGGCCGCAGCAGCTGCGCACCCTGAAGCTCATCGACCGCGACGGGCTGTACAGCAATCTGGCGCTGCTCTTGTCGGAGCAGGATCCTCATACCATCAAGGTGGCGGTCTTCCAGGGGACCGACCAGACCGTTTTCAAGGACCGACGGGAGTTCGGCGGCTCGCTGCTGAAGCAGATGAACGAGGTCTATGACTATATCGACTTTCGCAATCAGATCCGTGCGACCATCGAGAAGCTGTCGCGGATCGATGTCCGGGACTATCCGGTGATCGCCGTCCGAGAAGCTCTGCTGAACCTTCTGGTACACCGGGACTACTCGTTCAGTGCCAGCGCTTTGATCGGCATCTATGAGGACCGGATCGAGTTCGTGTCCATCGGCGGCCTGATGCCTGGGATCGAGCTGGAGGACGTCTTGGCGGGCCTTTCCGTATGCAGGAACCAGGCGCTCGCCAATGTGTTCTACCGACTGCATCTGATCGAGGCCTACGGCACGGGACTGAGGAAGATCATGGAGGCCTACGAGGGGACGGCGGAGAAGCCCATCATCTCGACCACGAAAAACAGCTTCAAGATCACGCTCCCCAACGTCAATGCGAAATACGCGATCCGGGCCGTCCCGGCAGCGGTCGGGGATGCCTCGTCCGCACCGGCGCCGCAGCACGACGACAGCGAGCAGCGGGTGCTGGCCTACGCGCGGGCGCATGGCGCGATCACCAGACCGGAGGCGGAGGAGCTGCTGGGCATGAGCGCGTCCACCGCCGCGCGGCTGATCAGGAGGATGGTCCGGTCCGGTCTGCTCCTGCAGCACGGAAAGGCGAGGAGCACCAGATATACGGCCGCCGAATGATCGGCGATGGCCACAGGCGACGCTTTGGCAGAGACCGCGCGTCCCGACCGGCAGTCTGCCGGTCCGGGACGCGTCTTTTGCATGCGCCCCTTGCCGATCCCGCCGATCCGGCCTATAATGGACCGTAGAAAAGCCCTGCGCGGCCCAGCGGACCGCGCAGGAGGAACGGGACAGGCGGTGAGAGGATGCCCCTTACGATCGTACGCGACGACATCACGAAAATGGACGTGGACGCCATCGTCGACGCGGCCAAGGAGTCCCTCCTGGGCGGCGGCGGGGTGGACGGCTGCATCCACCGCGCGGCGGGGCCGGAGCTGCTGGCCGAGTGCCGCCCCTGCGGCGGCCGACCTGGCGGCCCCCGCGGACACCGGGGGGCTGGACGAGCTGCTGGCGCATCTGGACGCCGGGTTCTCGGAGACGCTCCTGCGGCTCATCGACCGCAGCGGGAAGAAGGACCCGGAGATCTACAAGCGGGCCAACGTGGACCGCAAGCTCTTCTCCAAGATCCGCAAGGATCCTTCCTACCAGCCCTCCAAGCCCACGGCCCTCGCCTTCGCCATCGCGCTGGAGCCGGACCTGGACGAGACGCGGGACTTCCTCGCCCGGGCGGGCTATGCCCTGAGCGCCAGCAGCAAGTCCGACGTCATCATCGAGTACTTCATCCGGCGGAGGGAGTACGACATCTTCGCGATCAACGAGGCGCTGTTCGCCTTCGACCAGAGCCTGCTGGGGAGCTGACCCCGGCGCATTTGTCGCCTGACAGGCGACCAGACCCTCCTTCGGACCTGCTATCCTATGAGCAGATCGAACGAAGGAGGGTCTTCCCTATGACAGAATTGGTTTTCATCCTGGACCGCAGCGGGTCCATGACCGGCCTGGAGAAGGACACGGTCGGCGGCTTCAACAGCATGATCGAGAAGCAGAGACGGGAGGCGGGCGAGGCGCTGGTCTCCACGGTGCTCTTCCACCACGAGACCACGGTCGTCCACGACCGCCTGCCGCTCCATACGATCCGGCCCATGACGGAGACGGACTATCTCCCCTGCGGCTGCACGGCCCTGCTGGACGCGGTGGGCACGGCGCTCAACTATGAGGTCATCAGCGAGGCGGTCTGCCGCGTCCGGGCCGCCCGGCCCCTCGGTACGGACTGGAAACGGCGCATCGACGCAGACGTGGAGAGGAGGGGGAGATGATGTACGGTGCGATCCTGGGCGATATCATCGGCAGCCCCTATGAATTCGACGAGAACAACTACAAGGAAAAGAACTTCCCGCTGTTCGGCCCGCGCGCCGACTTCACCGACGACACGGTGATGACGCTGGCGGTGGCGCAGGCCCTGCGGGAGACGCAGGGGCAGGGGGACCGGAGCGTCCGGGCGGCGCTGGTGCGGGAGCTGCAGCGGTTCGGCCGTGCGTATCCCGGCAGGGGCTACGGCGCGCAGTTCACCGCCTGGCTGTACGAGGACGATCCCCAGCCCTACCAGAGCTTTGGCAACGGCAGCGCCATGCGGGTCTCCCCGGCGGCGTGGGTGGCGGAGGACATGCTGGATGCCCTGCGCCTGGCGCGGTGCACCGCTGAGGTGACCCACGACCATCCGGAGGGGGTCCGCGGCGCGCAGGCCGTCACCGCGGCCATCTACCTCGCCCGCACCGGCCACAGCAAGGCGGAGATCCGGGCGGACATCGAGCGGGGGTCCGGCTACGACCTCAGCCGCACCTGCGACGAGATCCGCCCGACCTATCGCCATGTGGAGAGCTGTCAGGAGACGGTGCCGCAGGCCATCACAGCGTTCCTGGAGAGCACGGGGTTCGAGGACGCGCTCCGCACGGCGGTGTCCCTCGGTGGGGACAGCGACACCCTGGCCGCCATCACCGGCAGCATCGCCGAGGCATACTACGGCGTACCGGAGGAGCTGGCGCGGGAGTGCGAGCGCCGACTGCCGCCGGAGCTGCGGGGGCTCCTGATGGCGTGGGAGAAGGAGATGAGGGGCTGTGCCCTCCGAGCTGGACGTGGATGAGAGGAGCGGCTGGGACGTAGCGGCCCAGCTGCTCGTTTCGATCAAAAGCAGACTTATCACGGCATCTTCCCCTGATACAGCGGGTGGACATACTGCCCGTGCCCGGCCGTCCTCCTGCCGTACTGGATGGCGGACTTCGGACAGTGGTGCAGACAGGCCAGGCACATCACGCATCGCTCCGCGATCCAGACCGGCGCGCCGTCGCGCAGCTCGATGGCGGAGATGGGACAGCCCTTCGCGCAGAGACCGCAGCCGACGCAGGCGTCGGTCACCGTGAGATGCGCGGTGCGCCGCATCTGCTCATAGTGCGGGTAGTAGAGCCG
>CAKTJM010000078.1 GCA_934567745.1 uncultured Eubacteriales bacterium
AGCGCAGCAGCTTTACTATGACGCTGGAAAGAGTACGGAAGAGATCGCGGCACAGCTTGGTGTTTCTGAGAATGCCGCAGCAAAGGCTATCGCCTACAATACACATTCGTTAGCTATGTCCGATTTGCAAACGGACAACGAGGCGGACGAGGTGTTTGGGTGGCTGAGTGAATTGAGCGCTGCGGACACGGAACAGACCGTCTATCGGAATACGTGTTTGGAGTTGCTGGAGGGATTGTTTCAGCAGTTGAGCGCCAAGGATAAATATATTCTTGGTCATTCGTATGGCATTTATGGCTACGAAAAACTGTCCGCTGACGAATTAGGACTGCGTGAGATGCTGACGCAGGACGGTGTGACAAAAGCGAAAAAGGCAGCACTGGAGCACCTGCGCCAGCTTTATCCAGGCAGCGCCTTGCAGCGGTGGCAATCGATATATGGGTAAACACGAAAACGAAACTGTGACCGGGCGACGGATAATCCGCCGCCCGGTCACAGTTCTATCATTCTTCTGTATCCATCATAAGCTCTATCGCCAGTATTGCCGCCAGTCGGAAGCCACAGATGAAGCTTTGCTCCGCAACCTGTTCGGCCACCATGTTGTGGGCATCCTCGACGATCAGCAACAGGTGCTTGTCCTCTTTGGACAGGCTTTTGACCAGACTTTGGAAAGCATCCTCGGCCTCTGACGAAATATCATACTGGCCTTTTCGCTCACAGTAGACGCGGTACAGTGATTTCAGCAGGTCTTGCATACCCCACCTCAACCGTCGTAGAGAACGTAGATCAGCAAGCTGCCGCCATCCTCCACGATGCAGACATTGCAGTGGAATCCGGCATCCGCCACGCTGTCCCGGCCTGCCTGCATCATGAGCTGGCGGAAGGTGAAGTCCACCATGTCCCGCTCTTTAGCCTCCAGCGTCTCCTGCGAGGCGTCCACCGGCACAGCCGCTGGGAAGCGGTATGCGCTGTTGTCCAGCGTCAGGCTGCTGTCTGTGGTGACACCGTACTGCGTCACCGCGTAGGCGTTGGCCGCGTCGATGGCCGCCTGCCGGTCTGCCGGAGCTGCGGGTTCGGGCGTGGGTTCCGGCTCCGGTGCAGGCTCCGGTTCCACATACCCCGTCTTTGCGTGAACGGTCTCGGAGGGGATGTTCTCCGTAGATCCCTTGACCAGCTCAGTGGCCTGAACTGCTTGTGGGACATTTTCCGTTTGAGGAGCTTTTTCCTTTTGAGATTGCTCCTGCACCGCAACCGATGCCGTGTCCGGTTCCTGCACCGTCGTGACAGGTTCAGGCGTTGCTTGTGGCTGCTGGGCATCTTCCTGTACCACAGTCATCGGTGGCGGGGTGATCTCCGTTGAGTTGATCTCCACCTGTCCGCAGGCCGTGAGGAGCAGCAAGGCACTGATTGTCAGTAATGTGATCTTCTTCATTTGTGCTTTCTCCTTTCTTTTTTGCAGCACAAACAACTACCACATAACTTTCTACAAGTCAACGAGAAAAGATTTATCTGATCAACAACCTGAAAATTTTATCCCCCGGGGAGGCTTACGGAGCGGTACAAATTCTTGTAAAATACAGAGGATAAATAGTGAAAGATAAGCGCAAAGAAAAATAAGAAAAGCATGAGCCACGAAAGAAATACGAAGAAACGGTATGTGTTCAATGTGCTGGGAACAGGCATGACGATTCCTGCCACGCTGATCTGCGGCAATGAGTTGGGAAAGACCATCACGATTTCCGCAGGCGTACACAGCCGCGAGTACATCGGAATAGAGGCGCTGATTCGCTTGGCGCAGGAGCTGACACCGGACACAGTGCGAGGGACGATTTTGCTGTTGCACTGCTGCAATTATGATGGTTTCATCTCGCGCAGTGCGGATGTTGTTCCCCATGATGGCAAAAACCTGAACAGAGAGTTTCCCGGAAATATGGACGGAACGCAGACGCAGCAACTCGCCGCTTTTTTGGAAACAGAGATCATTCACAATACAGACTATCTGGTGGACTTACACTCCGGGGGCTTCTGTGAAGCGTTGATTCCGCATGTATACTATCACGGCGCGGCCAAGCCGGAAGTCTGTGCAGCATCCCGCCGCATTGCGGATCTGGCCAGTGTAGAGTATCTTGTTTGTTCTAAGGCGAAAAACGGCTTTTACAGTCATGCTGGACAATGCGGTGTCCCCGCTATCATTCTGGAGCGTGGCGGCTGCGGACTGATTGCGGAGAACGAGGTTCTGGCGGACGTTGCGGATGTGAAGAATATTCTTCGGGGACTTGATTTTCTGAAAGATACCCCGGCTTTATCGTATTCTCACACAATGGTGCAAAATGGCCGATATCTGGATGCACCGGAAAGTGGCTGCTGGTATCCGCGAAAACAGCCCGGAGACCGGATCCAAAAGGGTGAGCTTTTAGGTGAGATCCGGAGCATTTACAGTGAGCCGCTTTGCTCTGTTATCGCAGAAGCAGACGGCGTGGTACTGTATCAAACAGCGTCCCTTGGAATCGAGACTGGGACACCTATGATCGCATACGGAGAATTGGAAAAGAAGGTATGAACATGATCTCAGCAATGGAACAACGGGTTCGGCATTACTGGACGCTTCGGTCGCATGACTTTGGCACAGTGCGAAAAAATGAACTTGGCAACGAAATGGGTCAAAAGTGGCTTCACGAGATCGAGCAACTGCTGCCTGTGGGCGAGAATCTTCGGATTCTGGATGTCGGCACAGGAACCGGATTTTTTGCGGTACTGCTGGCGCAGACAGGACATCAGGTGGAGGGCATCGACCTGACGCCCGCCATGCTGGATGAGGCTCGAATACTTGCCGCGCAATGCGGCCTCGCTATTACATTCCGGGAGATGGACGCGCAGGCGCTCTCCTATGAGAACGAGAGCTTTGATGTGGTTCTCAGCCGCAATCTTACATGGACACTTCCTGAGCCGGAGAAAGCCTACCGGGAGTGGTTCCGTGTTTTGAAACCAGGTGGCATGCTTTTGAATTTCGATGCGGAGTATGCCGCGAATGTACGCAGTCACAGCGAACAAAACTGTAAGGTTGCACCGGACAGTCCATATGGACATATCGGCATGACCGATGCTTTGCAGCAGGAAAACGATGCGATTACCTTGAGCATGGATATTGGGCAGTTGCGTCCAGCATGGGATCTGCAAATTTTGCGCAGCATCGGCTTTTCCGACTGCCAGACTGATCCAACCGTGGGACGGCGGATCCTCGGAGAACTGGATCTGACGCACGCGCCGATGTTCGGTATACTGGCGAAAAAATCATAACGCCGCAGGGAGAGAGGATAAACCATGAGACAGTTTGCGACCTACGAGGAAGAAAATATCCACTACTGGACGAACCGGGCTTCCGGCTATTCCACGGTAAATCAGGAGGAGCTGGCTTCCGACCAGAAGTCTGTCTGGCGTAGTGTGATCTCCAGCAAGATATTTGCACGCTTTCCCAACAGACGTCCGGAGGAGATCAAGGTGCTGGATGTCGGTACCGGCCCAGGCTTTTTTGCCATCATTCTGGCAGAGCTGGGTTATCAGGTCACGGCAGTGGATTATACCACTTCCATGCTGCATGAGGCACAACATAACGCAGGTGCGCTTGCGGATAGGATCCGTTTCCAGCAGATGAATGCGGAGGAACTCAGCTTCCAGACCGCAACCTTTGACGTGCTGGTAACGAGGAATGTCACATGGAATCTGCGCAACCCGGAAAAAGCCTATGGACATTGGATGCGCGTTTTGAAACCCGGCGGGGTGATCCTGAATTTTGACGCAAACTGGTACCGCTATCTGTGGGATGAAACCGCGCAGCTTGCCCATGCGAAAGACAGAGAAAATCTGAGTACATCTGACGTGCGGGATGAAACCGCCGGAACAGATGTCTCCGCCATGGAGGCTATTGCGCTGCAGGCGCCGCTCTCCGCACATCAGCGTCCGGCATGGGATCTGCGGGTGCTGCGTGGCCTTGGAATGCAGGCGGCAGCGGATACGGAAATTTGGAAGCAGGTTTGGACGAGGGAGGAGCGCATCAACAATGCCTCCACGCCGATGTTTTTGGTGGAAGGACAAAAAAGTCTGCTGCCCCAGTAAGGAGACGTTTTGAAAAAATATATTCTTAAACGGTTTTTGCAGCTGATCCCCGTACTTATCGGCATTACGTTTTTGTCTTTTGCCATGATGCGCATTGCAGGCAGCGACGCAATCACTGAGCTCTACGGCGACAAGGGGGCGGTGGCACAGGAGGTCATCGATGCCAAACGCGCCGAGCTTGGTCTCGATCAGCCGTTTTTAACGCAATATCTGGCATGGGTCGGCGGGATATTGACCGGAGACATGGGAATCAGCTATATCTCCGGACGCGATGTCTTCCAGACCTTTGTGTCCAAGCTTCCGGCGACGCTTCTTCTGACTGCTCTGGCAATTTGCGCGACGGTTATTATCTCCATCCCGCTGGGCGTTCTGGCGGCGGTACGGCACGATAGATTTACGGACTATTTCCTGCGCTTTTTCAGCTTTATTGGGAACTCTCTGCCCAACTTTTTTGTGGCACTGCTTCTCATGCAGGTGTTCTCCATTCACTGGAAGGTCTTTCCGGTGATCTCAAACGGTACTACTGTGCAGAGTGCCGTGCTGCCGACACTGACGCTGGCCATCGCTATGTCCGCCAAGTATATGCGTCAGGTACGTGCCACGGTTCTGGAGGAGCTGAACAAGGACTATGTGGAGGGTGCAAAAGCGCGTGGAATACGCGGACGTGTGATCTTGTGGAAAAGCGTCTTGAAATCCTCTATGCTGACCATCATTACGCTGCTCGCGTTGTCTATCGGGAGCCTTCTTGGCGGCACGGCGATTATCGAAAGTATTTTCATGTGGGACGGTGTGGGCAAGCTGGCCGTGGACGCCATTACCATGCGGGATTATCCGCTCATTCAGGCGTATGTGGTCTGGATGGCAATTATTTATGTGATGGTAAATCTGATCACCGACCTTCTTTACCATGCGCTTGATCCGAGAATCCGACTGGGGGTGAGTGAGGCATGAGCCAGCCAACCATCCGAAAGCAGCGGATCCGGCGCAGCAGCGTCAAAACACGTCTGATCGTATTTGGTACGCTTGCCGTGCTGCTGCTTCTGTTCTCGATTTTTTCAGAGTATCTTACTCCCTATGATCCCTATTTGCAGGATCTGAGCATTGCGAAAGCGCCTCCCTCGGCAGAGCATCTGCTGGGAACTGATCGCTATGGCAGGGACATGCTTTCCCGCGTTATTGTAGGCAGTCGGGCCAGCATATTTTCCACGCTTCTGCTGGTAGTGGTCATTACCGTGCTGGGAACGGTTGTCGGCGTATTCTGCGGCTGGCATGGCCGGTGGATGGACACCGTACTCATGCGCATATCCGATATGTTTCTGGCGTTTCCCGGTCTGGTGTTCGCACTGGCGGTTGCCGGCTCTTTAGGCGGCGGACTGCAAAACGCGATCATCGCGCTGGCGGCGATCTCGTGGCCGAAATATGCCCGCATTGCCCGCAGCCAGACGCTTGCGCAGAAGGAAACTGTCTGGATGAAAGCGGCAAAGCTATCGGGGAGCAGCACTGCAAAACTCATTTTCAAGCATATTCTGCCGAACATCATCGGCCCCATTTTGGTAACGGCGATGCTGGATATCGGTACGATGATGATGGAACTGGCGGCATTGAGCTTCCTTGGACTTGGCGCAAAGCCGCCTACGGCTGAATGGGGCAGTATGATGAGCGATACACGCAGCTTGATGACCACCTCGCCGTGGATCACATTTTCTCCAGGCATTGCGATTTTTGTCTCCGTCATGATCTTCAACCTGCTGGGCGATACAATTCGGGACTATGCTGACCCCAGAAGCCGTGGGAGGTGAGCCGATGGAGGAATTACTGCGATATGAACATGTAGACATTTCTTACAATGGCATCCCAGCCGTGCAGGATGTGAGCTTTACGTTGGGCCGGGGAGAGATCCTCGGCATCGTTGGAGAGAGCGGCTGCGGAAAATCCACACTTCTGAAAGCTGCCATGGGACTGCTTGGCAGCAGCGGCGTCGTGACACGCGGCGATATTTGGTATCAGGGAAAGAATCTTCCCGATTTGCCCGAAAAGGAACTCAGAAAGCTGAACGGCCCGGAGCTTGGGATGATCTTTCAGAGCGCAGGAAGCTCCTTTTGCCCCATCCGCACAGTGGGCGCACAGATGTATGAAATGATGGCAGAGCATGGCTCTGTGACAAAAAAAGAATTTCTACATCGGGCGATCGAACTGTTGGGCAAGCTTGGCTTTGAAGATGAGAGGCGTATTTTGGACAGCTATCCCTTTGAGTTGTCCGGTGGGATGCAGCAGCGTGTTGGCATTGCGGCGGCGATGCTGCTGAACCCCAGCGTTTTATTTGCTGATGAACCGACAGCCGCGCTGGATGTTTCGGTACAGAAACAGGTGCTGGAAGAACTGTCTCTGCTGCGCAAGACCTATGGTACGGCGATTGTACTTGTTGCGCACAATATCGGCGTTATCGGCGCAATGACAGATCGGGTACTGGTCATGCAGGACGGAAAGACTGTCGAATACGGCGAAACGCCGGATGTCCTGCAAAATCCGCAGGCAGACTATACCCGCAAACTGTTGGCGGCTGTACCAAAGCTGAGGAGGTCGTGAGATGGAACCGATCCTGCGTGTTGAAAATCTGACAAAGACCTTTTCCCGCAGCGGACAGAGCGACCTGACCGCCGTGAACGGCATCAGCTTTGACCTTTGGCCCGGAGAGTGCCTTGGTATCATTGGCGAGAGCGGCAGCGGAAAAACCACCGCAGTGAATCTTATCACGCGGCTTCTGGATGTGACCGATGGCAAAATTTTTCTGGCTGGCGAAGACATTACATGGAAAACAGGAGAGGCGCTCCGCGCAGTCTACCAGAAGATACAGATGGTGTTTCAGACGCCGACAGACTCATTTGATCCGCGCCGCACATTAGGCGATGGCATTGGCGAGAGTCTAAGAAACAGCGGCATGACAAGACGGGAAACAAACTTGGAAGTGGCACACCTTTTGGAGCGATGCGGGCTGCCCGCCGGTTTTGCAGGCCGCTATCCCCATGAGGTCAGCGGCGGACAGTGCCAGCGTGCGGCGATTGCCCGCGCCCTCGCCGTAAAGCCGAAGGTTCTGATTTGCGATGAAGCAACCTCCGCACTGGATGTGACGGTTCAAAAAGAAATATTGGAGCTGCTGAATGAACTTCGCTGTGAACAGGGTACGGCACTTTCCATCCTGTTCATCTGTCATGATATTTCTTTGGTGCAGCAGTTCTGTGATCGTGTGCTGGTCATGTACCACGGGGATATTGTCGAGCAGGGTTCACCGGACGAGGTGATCTGCCATCCGCAGGACGAATACACAAAGCGGCTGATCGACAGTGTCCTGTAAGAAATACAGTTGAGCGACCGACCTGATCGGAAAATATACCTGAATGGAAAGGAAACAGAAAAAGAATGAAAAGAGTAGTATCCCTCCTGCTGATCGTATGCCTTGCGATCACATTGTTGGCCGGATGCGGCGGCAGTGATCAGCCGAATAACGAACCGGCTGATACCAAGAAAACCATGGTCATCGGTGATACGACATTCAATTCAGAAAACTGGGAAGAAACCGTTGACCCTCATCGCACCTATAACGGTTGGGCCTGCATCCGCTACGGCATCGGTGAAACGCTGGTACACTATACCGACAGCATGGAGCTTGAACCGTGGCTGGCGAAATCGTGGGAAAACGACGGTGATCTGATCTGGACGATCACGCTTCAGGATAACGTCACCTTCTCCAGTGGCCGGAAAATGGATGCAGAGGCTGTAAAGCAGTGCTTCGAGCATATGCTGGAAAACCATGACCGTGCGCCCGGCGATACTAAGATCGCGGATATGCAGGCGGACGGACAGGTTCTGACCATCACCACAAGTGAGCCGAATCCGGCGCTTATGAACTATCTGGGCGATCCTTACGGCTGCATTATTGATGTGGATGCCAGTGATTTTGACGCGGGTATCGTTGCCGGTACCGGCCCGTATATCGTTGTGGATATGGTTACGGATGACCATCTGACCTTGACGAAAAACGAAAACTACTGGAACGGTACGCCGAAGATCGACGAGTTGACCATCCGTACCCTTTCTAACGGTGATACCCTGTCGGCTGCCTTGCAGGCGGGAGATATTGACGCGGCTTACGGCATGGCATATGAGGCTTACCCCAACTTTGAAAACGACAACTATCAGTTCTCCAGCATTCAGACCTCCCGCGCATTTTTTGGCTCTATGAACATGACGAGCTCCATTATTCAGGATCCGGCTGTTCGTAAGGCCATTGCCATGGGCATTGACAAGCAGGGCTTCGTCACTGCGCTGCTGGATGGCCACGGTGTTCCCGGCAACGGTGCGTTCCCGGACGGCTTTGCGACCTTTGGCGGTGAGAATGTGACGACCGAAACCTACGACCCCGAAGGTGCGAAAGAAGTGCTGGAAACCGCTGGCTGGATCGACACAGACGGTGATGGTATCCGTGAAAAGGACGGCGTGAAGCTGACGATCCGCTGGCTGACCTATCCCAGCCGCCAGGAGCTGCCGCTGTTGGCTGAGTCCGCACAGGCAACGCTCAAGGACATCGGCATTGACGTGGACATCAACTGCACAGCCAACCGCCGCGAATTCCTCGCTGACATGACGAGTTGGGATATCTACGCTTCCGCAATGGTCACTGCCCCCTCTGGTGACCCCCAGTATTTCTTTACCTCCTGCTGCACGCCCGGTATGAGTTATAACTTCGGCGCATATGAAAATGCAGAGGTAAACGCTATGATCGCTGAACTGGCAACCGAGTTTGATACCGCCAAGCGCGGCGAGCTGGCAATTAAGCTTCAGCAGGCAATTCTGGACGATAACGCCTATGTATTCTGCTCTT
>CAKTJM010000079.1 GCA_934567745.1 uncultured Eubacteriales bacterium
TCTGATGTTCCAGGGCGAGCCGTTCCAGGAGGAGGACTACTGCGACGCCATCTCCGCCGTACAGCAGGCGATGGACCGCTACGACCCCTCCGTCCTCGGCTACGCCTGGGACGACGACACGCCGCGCACCCAGCTGGAGCCGCGCGGCGCCCGTGGCTACATCGAGCTGCGGGGCATCCGCCCGCGCTGAGCGGGAGACCTCCGGGGCGGCGTTGGCTCCCTCTCCACGCCCCTCTTTAGACCGAACACGGCCGCGCCCCGTCTTGGACAGGGGCGCGGCCGTATTTTCATCGTCTCAGGACCTCCTGCGCCATCGTGAGGAACGCGGTCAGGACGCGCCACGGCTGGGGCCGTTCCCGATAGCCGAAGCGGATCGGATACCGCGCCTGGTCGCCCAGGCGGATGCAGTGCAGGTCCGCGCGCTGCTCCTCGGTCAGGACGGCTCGCACCAGGTCCTCCGGACAGAAGCAGGCCCCCAGCTCCCGCTCGATCGACGCGATGTGCGCGCTGAGCGATTGCTGCGTGATGTGCAGCGCCTTCGCCGCGCGCGTGAAGCTGCGCTCCTGCGCCAGCACCACGAAATAGTCCATCCCCGTCAGCGTCATCACTCCGCCCTCCCATCACAACCTTTTGCCTGTAGGATACACCACGATCAACAGTTTTACAATGATGTCTTTTTGTGGTATCCTCTTGGAAACGAGATGCAAAGAGAGGAGGGAGACCATGGAGACGGCGATCATCGCGGCGTTCTGCGCGCTGCTGCTCCTGTGCGTCCTGCTGGGCCGGTCGATCCTCTACGCCCTGGCCGCCGGGCTGGTCCTCTTCCTCCTGTACGGGCGGCACAAGGGCCTCTCCTGGCAGGAGCTCGGGCGGCTCGCCCTCTCCGGGGTCAAGACCGTCCGGAACATCCTCATCAGCTTCGTCCTCATCGGGATGCTGACCGCCCTCTGGCGCGATGCCGATCTGTGTGCTGGTACAGCACACGGCGGCCGCAGAGCTGCCGTCCCTCCTGTTCTTCGGCTACCACGCCGCCGATCCCCAGCTGGCCGCGATGCTCGACGGCGGGGGCATCCTCTCGATGGCGCGGGTCGCCGCCATCGTCTGCCTCTCCTCCTCCTATTCCGGCATCCTCCAGAGGACCGGCCTGCTCGACCGGGCCAAGCGGTCCATCGATGCCCTCGCGCAGCGGACCACCCCCTACGCCGCGATGCTCTGCACGAGCATCGGCGCCGCCGTGGTCGCCTGCAACCAGACCCTGGCCATCCTGCTGACCCATCAACTCTGCGCCCGGCCGGACCGGGACCAGGCGGAGACCGCCCTCCAGCTGGAGGACACCGCCGTCGTCATCGCGCCCCTCGTCCCCTGGTCCATCGCAGGCGCGGTCCCGCTCGCGTCGATCGGCGCGCCGACGTCCGCACTGCTCTTCGCCTGCTACCTCTATCTGATCCCGCTGTGGCGGCTCCTCACCGCACAGTGGACGAAGCGGCACACCTGAGATCCCGCCCCGGCCCGAAACAACGGGCCGGGGCATCTTTTTGTCCCCAGCCTTGACAAAACGGCTCGTCCGATGTATGATTACATCAGATGCGCATCGCGCGTCGCGAATCATGACGACAGTCGGCCCCACATCGCTGGGGCCGACTGTCGTTCTCGCCCCACTTCCCTCTTGACAAACCCGATCGAAGCGTATATATTAAATCGCATATTTTAAAACGTTCGATTTAGTACGCAGAGAAAGAGGGATGCCCCATGCCGACAGAGCCAACGTCCACGAGAGAGTCGATCGTCTCCACCACCCCGGATCCCGTCTCACACGCGGGGACCGGGTCCGTGCGCTATGGGCCCGTCCGGTATGTGGCGACGGCCTATCTGACGTTCTGGCTGATGGTCCTCGCCCTATGTGGCAGCGCGTCCATGGTCTTCCAAGCGCCGCCGCTGGTGATGCGGATCCTCAGCGACGTGTGCGCCTGGTCCCCCACCCTCGTGCTGTTCGTGCTGCTGCCCCGGCTGCGGCCCGGGACCACGCGTGGCGCGTTCCTGCGGTCCTGCTTCGCCGGACGGATCCAGCCCGGTCTGCTGGCGCTGTGCGTCCTCGTGACGGGCGGCGTGTTCCTGCTCCTGGCGATGCTCAGCGGCGACGAGACCCACGGCACGCTGCTCGCCGCGGTCCTGTGCTTCCTCCTCGCCGGTCTGTTCCACGGGCTCGGCCGCACGGAGGGGACACACGGGGACGAGCGGCCCTGATGCGCGCCGGAGGAAACGACGATAGGAGGTCACACCATGAAAACGATCGGACTGCTCGGCGGGATGAGCTGGGAGAGCACGATCCCGTATTACGCCATCATCAACAAGGCCGTGAAGGACCGGCTCGGCGGGCTACACTCCGCCAGGCTCATCCTCTACAGTGTGGAGTTCGACGAGATCGAGCGCTGCCAGTCTTCCGGGGACTGGGAGAAGAGCGCCAAGATCCTCGGGGACGCCGCTCTGCGCCTGGAACGGGCCGGGGCGGACCTCCTCGTCATCTGCACCAACACCATGCACAAGGTCGCGCCGCAAATCGCGTCGATGATCCACATCCCCCTCGTCCACATCGCGGACGCCACGGCGGACGCGCTGGAGCAGGCGCAGGTACGGCGGGTCGGGCTCCTGGGGACGCGGTACACGATGACCCAGGACTTCTACCGACAGAAGCTCCGCGACCGCGGCCTGGAGGTGCTGATCCCGGACGAGGCGGACGTCGCGCTCGTCAACGACGTCATCTTCCGCGAGCTGTGCGTCGGCACGGTCCGGGCGGAGTCCCGCGCGCAGTTCCAGCGGATCGTCGCAGCGCTGAAGGACCGCGGCGCGGAGGGCGTCATCCTCGGCTGCACGGAGATCGGGATGCTGATCGGGCCGGACGACGTCTGTCTGCCGGTCTTCGACACGACGCTGATCCACGCCCAGCGCGCGGCGGAGCTGGCCCTGGCCGGGGAGGACGCATGAAAGGCCTCCTCCCCCGGCTCCACACCACCGCGATGGGCTCGGTGCGGGTCAGCCGGAACCTCGGTCTGGCCGACGGCACCGACGTGACTGACTTTTGCCGCCGCCTGATCGAGGACGAGCGCTGTCAGGTCCGGCGGCAGGGCAAAAACCTGTACCTCTCCTGCGACGGGATCGAGATCACGGTCCACGCCGGGAGCGAGACGATCATCACGGCGCACAGGGTCCGCGACGGGTCCGCCGCCGGAGCAGGACGAGACGGGTGAGCGGCGCGGCGCTCGCCCGTTTTCGACGTCCTCAAAAAATCCGCGTCGCCCCCTTGACAAGTGACCGAGCGGTAACTATAATACGAGTTACCGAAAGGTCACCAACCAAAGGAGGACTATCATGGCAGGCGACACCAAGGAACGCATCATGGAGACGGCGCTGGCGCTGTTCGCGCAGAGCGGCTATCTGGGGACGTCCATGAGCAACATCGCGAAGCAGCTCGGCATCACGAAGGCCGCTCTCTATAAGCACTACGCCAGCAAGCAGGAGATCCTGGACCGCATCGTGGTCCGGATGCACGAGCGGGACGGCGAACGGGCGCGGGCCTACGAGATGCCGGACGTCGGCCCGGACGACGCCCCGGCGGCATACCGGCACGCCCCGCTCGACCGGATCCGCGCGTACAGCACGGCGCAGTTCCGCCACTGGACGGAGGAGCCGTTCGCCGCCCGGTTCCGCAAGATGCTGACACTAGAGCAGTACCGCGACCCGGTGCTGGCGCAGCTGTACCAGGACCATCTCGCGTCCGGACCGGTGGACTACATGACGGCGGTCTTCCGGACCGCGGCGGGCTCCGAGGAGGAGGCGCGGCAGCTCGCGCTGGAGTTCTACGGCCCGATGTTCCTGCTGTACAGCGTCTACGACGGCGCGCAGGACAAGGCAGCCGTCCTGCCCCTGCTGGAGGGGCACATCGATCGTTTCATCGCGCGGGTCGGTCCGCTGGACCGGCCCCAGGGAGTTTGAAAGGAGTGGCATCGGATGGATGCGATCATCTACACGAGCAACACCGGCAGCACGAAGCGCTATGCGGAGCTGCTGTCGCAGGAGACGGGCCTGCCCGTCTATCCGCTGGGGGAGGCGAAGCAGGCGGTCCCCGACGGGGCCGAGATCGTCTACCTCGGCTGGATCATGGCCGGGTCGGTCAAGGGCTATCACGAGGCCGCGAAGCGGTACGCCGTCCGCGCCGTCTGCGCGGTCGGCATGGCCCGGACCGGGAGCCAGGTCGAGGACGTCCGGCGGAAGGACCATGTGCCCGCCGACGTCCCGGTGTTCACCCTCCAGGGCGGCTTCGACCTCAAGAAGCTGCACGGCCCCTACCGGCTGATGATGGACGTCATGGTCCACACGGTCGGGAAGGGCCTGGCCAACAAGCCGGACCGGACGCCGGAGGAGGACGAGATGTTGGACATGCTGCGTCACGGCGGCGACCGTGTGGCCGCCGAGCACCTGGCCGACGTGCTCGCCTGGTACGACGCCCCGAGGGGAGGTCGGACCGAATGAAGCTCTACTTCGGCGGGGCCGTGACGACGGCCACGACCCTGATGCTCCTGGCCCTGCTGGGCTTCGTCGTCTGGACCGTCCGGGACCATGCCGCCATCACGCACTGGGGGCGCAGGAGCGCCGTCCTGCTGGTGGCCGGTCTGGTGGTCTGCTGCTTCGCGGCCGCGCGGGACGGGCTGGATAAGACGATCCAATGCGCCATCGACGGCAGCTGTGCGCCCGGGCTCTTCCCGCTCGTCAGCGTCCCGGTCCTCATCGGCTGCGTCGGCGCGGCGCTGATCGTCCTCGCCGCCGTCGCGACGCCCATCGCCAAGACCCAGCACACGCGGGAGATCTGGTTCTACCTGATGTCCGGCGGCGTGGTGCTGAAGATCGTGACGATGGAGCTCGCGAGGATCCTGGGGTGAGCCATGGACATCACCGTGATCTATTCGACCGGACGGAAGGCCCGGTCCTGTTCCTATGGCATCGCACAGCTGCTCATCGGGTCGCTCCTCGACGGAGGCACGCTCCATGAGTTCCAGCTCCCGCGCGACTTCTCCCATCTCTGCGTCGGGTGCTACGCCTGTATCGAGGGGCGGGAGGACCGCTGCGGCGGGCACGAGGCGCTCGCGCCGATCATCGCGGCGATGGAGCGGTCGGACCTGATCGTGCTGTGCACGCCGACCTATGTATACCACACGCCCGGACAGATGAAGGCGCTGCTGGACCACTTCGCCTACCGCTGGGTGGTCCACCGCCCGGACCTGTCCTTCATGAAGAAGCAGGCCGTCATCATCGGCACCGGCGCGGGCGGCGGCCTATGCTCGGCCGCCCGGGACATCAAGGACAGCACGGACCACTGGGGCATCGGGCGGACGTATGTGCTCACCCAGCGGGTCTGGGGCTATGGCTGGACGACCCTGCCGGACTCGTTCCGGAAGGCCGCGGCGGCCAAGGTCGAGAAGGTCGCGGCCCGCGTGCGGCGGCACGCGGACCGGCCGGTCCCGTCGTGCAAGGTGCGGGCGCTGTTCTATCTCTACCGCCGCCTCCACCGGGACCGCAAGATGACACCGGTGGACGACGACCATTGGCAGGCGCAGGGCTACCTCACGGGTCGGCCCTGGCGGACCTGAACAGGGGAGGAACGATATGACGATCCCGGACAAAAACGAGGGGCACTCGAAGCCGGTCGCGGTCGATCCGCGGGAGACGACCCGCGCGGCGGCCTATGCGCTGTGGATGGACGCGCCGGGGCCGATGGTGACCGTCTTCAAGACGCTGGACATCACGCCGCTCATCCGATACGGCCGCAGGCGCAGGCTCAAGCTCAACATGCTGCTGTGCTGGTGCATCGGCCGCGCGGCCAGCCAGGTGAAGGAGTTCACCCTGCTGCCGGTGGGGCGGGAGCTCCTCCGCTACGACGCGCTGGCGGTGAACACCATCGTGCAGGACCGGACGGGCGAGGTCAGCTCCTGCGACGTGCCCTTCTCCCCCGACCTGCGGCGGTTCAACGAGGACTATCTGCGTCTGACGCGCCAGGTCGCCGAGACCTGTGAAAACCACGATCTGACGGAACACATGGTCATCGGCACCTCCGCCATCGTGGACACGGAGCTGGACGGGGTCGTCGGCATGAACAGCGGCATCTTCCACAACCCCTTCCTCACCTGGGGCCGCTATCGCCGCGGGCCCCTGTGCACGACCCTCCCCCTCTCCTTCCAGTTCCACCACACCCAGATGGACGGCGCGCACGCCGGACGGTTCCTGGCGCTGCTGCAGGAGGAGATCCGGGCCGTCCGCACACACGGCGGCGCACATGGAACGAAGAACGAACTACGACGATAAGGAGTCATTTTTTGAGATCTTACATCACGACATCACTGGAGCGTGTGGCCTGACCGGGAGGTCCGGTCCCACGCCGGTCCTCCCGAAGGAGACGAGACCACATCACTTCAGGAGGATCACCATGAACAGAGAAAACAAGCGCAAGACGTTTGAAAAAGGCTATTACAAGACCCACGCCTGCCACGACAGCTTCACCTGCAAGGTCTGCGGCAGGCTCTGCACGCCCCAGGGCGCCGGGAGCGCCCACCGCGACCACTGCCCCAACTGTCTCTCCAGTCTCCACCTCGACGTCGAGCCCGGCGACCGGGCGTCCGACTGCGGCGGCATCATGGAGCCGGTGGCGGTCTGGGTGCGCCGCGGCGGCGAGTGGGCCGTCATCCACCGCTGCAAGCGGTGCGGGGCGCTCAGCTCCAATCGCATCGCAGCGGACGACAACCCCATGAAGCTCATGAGCATCGCCATGAGGCCGCTGTGCGCGCCGCCGTTCCCGCTCGAACGCATCGAGGAGATGACGGCGCTCATGGGCGGCGACGGGGCGATGCCCTGAAAGGAGGAGGAGCGGAGGCAGATCCGCACCCGCTCCCCCGCGTGGCGGCGGCCCATCCCCAGACGAAAGGAAGAGACGCAGAGCATACCCGATCGGTATCGCTCTGCGTCTCTTTTCATAAAACAGTCGTCGTCAATGCACCAGGACATCGCGTAGCGCCATCATGCGCTGCCAGCCGGTCGGGTCGCAGACGTCCCGGGTGGCGGCTCCAGCGTGTCGATGAGCGCATCGATATGCTCCTTCGCCCGCTCCGGCGACAGGAGCAGCGCCCCATAGACCTCGTCGCAGAAGGTCCGGTCCGTCTTCGCGTCCTCCAGCAGCAGCGGACACGCCGCCCGGAACGTGTGGAAGGCCGCCACGCCGCCCCAGTAGTCGCTCTCCTCTCCGTAGTCTCGGAGATCGGAGAAGCGCGCGTGCGCCTCGATCGCGCCCGCCTGTGCGACGGCCACGAGGTCCCCGTCGTCCCGCGCTGCGCTCTGCCAGAGCGCCCCGAAGACGACCGCCGCGAGCAGCGCCGCCGCGGTCAGGATGGTCAAAATCCATTTCTGCATATCGTTCCTCCTCTCAGGTCCGAGCGGTCGGATCGGCCGTAGACCGATGCGGATGGACCGTGAACGCCAGGATGAGGGCAGCGTTCAGGGCCAGGACCACGACACTGCCCTCCATCCCCGCTGTGCCCCGGCCAGGAGCGATGGGCCGCCGAGCCTGATCGTACACAGGGTGGGATAGTCATCCGCCAGCGAGACGCCGCCCAGGACGAGCCCGCCGACCAGGTCCCAGACGAAGTGCATCAGAACAGGGGCCACCAGGGACCCTGTCCGCTCCAAAACGGCCGTCATCGCCAGGCTCATCGTCACGACGCCCAGGACCGGGACGACGCCCGCCGAAAAGATCCCGCCGTGCATCACGGTGAACATGGCCGTCGTGACCGCCGCAGCGCAGGATACACCGTAGCTCGCCCTGAGCAGCTGGTACAGATAGCCGCGGACGAGCAGCTCCTGCATCATCGTATTGAGGAAGAGGGACACGAGCCACAGGCCCAGCAGGGGGACGCGGGTGCAGCCGATGATGCCCATCGTCCCGGTGGCACACAGGATGGCCACAGCGGTCCCGACCCAGATCGTCCCCGCCAGGATGCCGACCGCGCCGTTCCTCAGGGGCGAAGAAACGAGGGCGCGGGGGAGCCTCCGCCTCTCCCCGATCCAAAAGATGGCCGTACAAGCCACGACCGCCAGGAACGGGATCAGCTCCGCCCAGAAGCGCCAGACGGCCCCATCCGCCGCGGACGGGATCGGCAGGAAGCTCGCCAGCAGCGCCCAGCCAACGAAGAACGCGAGCGCCTTCCCCGCGACGACCAACAGCTTTTTCATCTCGCTCCCTCCCCGGACGGCAGCGCCGCACCGCTTTTTCTCCGCCCTCATTATATCGTGCCGGGTCGGGAATGGCAAGCTCTCGCCTCCCCCGCTGTCCGAACGGACGTTCACGCCATCGTCCGCAGGGCCGCCAGGAACGCCTTCGGCTCCTCGACGTGGATCGCGTGCCCGCAGGCGAAGCGGACGAGCGTACAGTCCGGGACGAGGGCCAGGACGCGCCGGAGGTCCTCCTCGCTGGACGCCGCCAGCAGGAGCCCGTCCGGCCCGAGCACCGTTTTGGCCTTCAGGAACAGGGTGCGGCAGCGGATGCCGCGCAGCAGGTCCTCGTGGGCGATCCCGGCGTGGAAGCGGTCCGTATAGAACGCCTCGCCGAAGCGGGGATCGTAGTCGTTCATGCCCTGATAGGCGGCCAGGCCCGTCCTGGGCCAGAACGGGACCCAGAGGTCCCTGTCCGGCCGTCTCCTGCGG
>CAKTJM010000080.1 GCA_934567745.1 uncultured Eubacteriales bacterium
TGTCATGGACATTGCCGGGTGTCACGACTGTTTCCAGCACGAAACCGTTCTTGTCGCAGGCGGTATGCGCCTCATATCGATCCCGATTTTGAACTTGAGGCGTGTGACTATCTGAGATCCAATGGATTTGCGGTAGATACGCAAGTCGGCTGCTCTGGATTTCGGATCGATTTCGGTTTGAAACTGCCGGACAGTTCCGATTATGTTCTTGCGATTGAATGCGATGGTGCAACGTACCACTCATCCAAAAATGCGCGTGACCGTGACCGCCTGCGGCAGGAAATCTTGGAACGCATGGGCTGGAAATTCTATCACATCTGGTCTACGGATTGGTTCAGAAACAAATCGGTTGAGCAGCTTCGGCTTTTGGAAGCAGCTGCGGATGCAATCAAAAATCCGACGAAAGTTGACGCAAAGCCAGCCACCAGAAACATTTGAAGAGGTTGCAGGCGAAAATCATTTTGAATTTCCTGCGTATAAGGCAGCAGATTTTTTTGAGGTCTGCCGAAATCATCACTACAGCGATTTTAAGGCGATCGTTAAGGAAATTTTGGAAGTAGAGGCACCTCTATCGGAAGATTTGTTTCTAAAGCGCATTGTGTGGTATTTTAATCGTGAAAAGGTCACAAATGTCGTACAGAGAGCCTATGAGCAACAGATGTACGGATACCAGTGTTACGGCATCATCCGCAGGAATGGATCCCTGTATCTGGATAATGGAAAAGAGGCCCAGTTTAGATGCCCGGGCGATATTGAGCGTGACATCAAACAAATCGCACCAGAGGAATTAGCCGCTGGAATGTTTGAGATCCTGAAACAAAATGTAACTGCCGATAAGAGCGGGCTGTCCCGCTCTTTGGCTGCACAATGCGGAGTGACACGTGTCGGTAAAGCTATCAATGCAGCGATGGACTCTGCACTGGATGTTCTCCAGGATCGTATCATTGTCGATGGCGAGCAGATTTACTTGAAGCAATAATAGTACTTACACCAGGAAAGAGGCAGGAACCAAGACGGTCCCTGCCTCTCCTTATACGCCAAATGAATCTACCCTTAAGTCCTGCTAATATCAAATAATATAAGGAAAAAACAACTTAGAGTTTGCTCCCACAAGGTAGATCCTCACTTCTCCATATCGCTGATCAGCCCGACGCGGCGCGCGTGGCGGCCGCCCTCGAACTGCGTGTCCAGGAAGACCTCGACGATGCGCTCGGCCAGGTTGCCGCCGACGATCCCCGCGCCCATGGCCAGCATGTTCGCGTCGTTGTGGCGGCGGGTCATCTCCGCCGAGAGCGGATCGCCGCACAGCGCGCAGCGGATGCCCTTGACCTTGTTCGCGGCGATCGAGATGCCGATGCCGGTCGTGCAGATGACGATCCCGCGGTCGCAGGCCCCGGAGGCCACGGCCTCCGCCGCCGCCTTTCCGAAGACGGGATAGTCACAGCTCTCCTTGCTGTCGCAGCCATAGTCGTGATAGGCCACGCCCCTCTTGTCCAGGTACGCCTTGATCCTCTCCTTCAGGTCATAGCCGCCGTGGTCCGATCCGAGTGCGATCATCGTCATGCTCCTCCTTTTGTCGTCAGTCCAGTTTGTACATGTCCGGCTTGCGCTCGTGGTACACCGCCGCGTAGCGGAAGCCGCAGTCCTGCATCATCTGATAGGCCGCGCGCACCCCGCGCCCGATCGGCTCCGTGGCGTGCGCGTCCGAGCCGACCGTGATGAACTCCCCGCCGACCGAGCGGAACTCCCGCAGGATCGGCAGCCATTCGCCCAGCGTCTGGCCCTTCCAGGTGTTGATCTCGATGCCCCGGCCGCTCTCCGCCGCCAGGCGCAGGATCTCGTGGATCTCGTCGCGCCAGCGCCGCAGGTCCGGCCTGTCGAAGTCTCCCGTCATGTAGCGCAGGGGGTAGATGATATGGCCCATCACGTCGTAATACGGACCGGCCGCCAGGACCAGCAGCGAGGCGAAGTAGTCGTCCAGCGCCCGCACGCAGTCCTCGGTGCTCTCATAGGGCACGAAGTAGAAGTCCTTCCCCCCCGCCGCCGGGCTGAGGTTGTGGACGGACCCGATCACGAAGTCCAGCCCCGGCTCCGACAGGATCTTGTCGGACGCCGCCGGGTCGAGGTGGCCGCAGCCGAACTCCAGCCCATACGGCAGGTCGAGCTGGGTCCCGTACCGGGCCAGCATCTCCGTCCGCTGTGCGCGCAGGGGCGCCCAGTCGAAGGTCGGCGTCGGCGCGCCCTCCAGGCTCAGCAGATCGCAGTGGTCCGTGAGCGTCAGGCAGCTCAGACCGTACTGGACCGCCGTGCGGGCCATCTCGGCCATGGGGATCGAGCCGTCCGGGGAACAGCTCGAATGGGTGTGGCAATCAGCGAAGAACATCGGCGCACCTCACTTCTTGCCGCGCTTGCGGCCGCCGAAGAAGCCCTTCGCCTCCTCGTGGTGCGGGGCCGCGCTCGGCTCCTCGCCCATCGTCTCGCCGAAGCGGCGCAGGGCCTCCTTCTGCTCCTCGTTGAGGTTCCGCGGGACCTGGACCCGCACCGTGACGAACTGGTCGCCGCGGCCGCGGCCGTTCAGGTCCGGCACGCCCTTGCCGCGCAGACGGAGGGTCGTCCCCGGCTGGGTGCCCGCCGGGACGGTGCACTTGATGCGCCCGTCGAGGGACGGGATCTCGATCTCCGCGCCCAGCGCGGCCTGTAAGAAGCTGATGTCCTGGTCGAGGTAGATGCTCGTGCCGTCGCGGCGCAGCTGCGCGTGGGGCCGGACGTTGATGCCGACGATCAGGTCGCCGGCCGGGCCGCCGTTGCGGCCCATGTCGCCCTGCCCGCGGACGGAGATGGCCTGGCCGTTGTCGATGCCCGCGGGCACCTTGACGTGGACCTTCTTCTGACGGCGCACGCCGCCGGAGCCGTTGCAGCTCTTGCACGGCTGGTGGATGATCTTGCCCTCGCCGCGGCAGTTGGGGCAGACGGTGGTCGTGCTCATCACGCCCAGGACCGTCCGCTGCTGCATCCGCACCGTGCCGGTGCCGTGGCAGTTGGGGCAGACCTCCGGCGTGGTGCCGGGGGCGCAGCCGGTGCCCTTGCAGTCGCCGCAGGCCTCGACGTGGCTGATCGTCACGTCGCGCTCGCAGCCGAAGGCGGCCTCCTCCAGCGTCAGGCTCAGCGACGCGCGGACGTTCGCGCCCTTGGACGGGCCGGTCTTCGACTGACCGCCGCCCCCGAAGCCGCCGCCAAAGCCGCCGAACCCGCCGCCGCCGAAGAACGACCCGAAGATGTCGCCCATGTCGAACCCGCCGAAGCCGCCGGCCCCGCCGGCGCCCGCGCCGAAGTTCGGATCGACGCCTGCGAAGCCGAACTGGTCGTACTTCGCGCGCTTTTCCTTATCAGAGAGGACCTCATAGGCCTCGTTGATCTCCTTGAACCGCGCCTCGGCGTCCTTGTCGCCGGGGTGCAGGTCGGGGTGGTTCTGCTTGGCGAGCTTGCGGTAGGCCTTTTTCAGCTCGTCGTCGGAAACGCCCTTCTTGACGCCCAGCACCTCATAAAAATCACGTTTGTCTGCCATCGCTTCTCACCTCACTGTTGGTCCTTTGAACAGCCCGCGAGGGGACAGGCTTCCCTGTCCCCTGCGCGGCGCATAGGATCTGTATCGAAAACGTTCTTCTCTGGTATCGTCTGGATCGGCCGTCGATCACTGATCGTCGACCACGGTATAGTCGGCGTCCACGACGTCGTCGCCGCCGTTGCCGCCCGGCTGCTGGCCGCCGAAGCCTGCGCCGCCCGCACCGGGGCCGCCGGGCTGCTGGCCGTCCTGCGGAGCGGCCTGGGCGTACAGCTTCTCGCTGACCTTGTAGAAGGCCTGGGTCAGGCTCTCGGTCGCGGCCTTGATGGCGGCGACGTCGCTGCCCTTCAGGGCCTCCTTGACCTTCTCGACCTCGGCCTGGAGGCTGCTGACCTCGGCGGCGTCGAGTTTGTCCTTCATCTCGTCGATGGTCTTCTCGCTCTGATAGACCATCTGGTCGGCCTGGTTGCGGGTGTCGATCTCCTCCTTGCGCTTGGCATCCTCGGCGGCGAACTGCTCGGCCTCGCGGACGGCCTTGTCGATGTCGTCCTTGGACATGTTGGTGGAGGAGGTGATGGTGATGTGCTGCTCCTTGCCGGTGCCGAGGTCCTTGGCGGAGACGTTCACGATGCCGTTGGCGTCGATGTCGAAGCTGACCTCGATCTGGGGCACGCCGCGGCGGGCCGGAGCGATGCCGTCGAGCTGGAAGCGGCCGAGGGTCTTGTTGTCGGCGGCCATCTCACGCTCGCCCTGGAGCACGTGGACCTCGACGGAGGTCTGGTTGTCGGCCGCAGTGGTGAAGACCTGGCTCTTCTTGACGGGGATGGTGGTGTTGCGCTCGATCAGCTTGGTGTTCACGCCGCCCATGGTCTCGATGCCGAGGCTCAGCGGGGCCACATCGAGCAGGAGCAGGTCCTTCACGTCGCCGGTGAACACGCCGCCCTGGAGGGCCGCGCCGAGGGCCACGCACTCGTCGGGGTTGATGCCCTTGAAGCCTTCCTTACCGGTCAGCTTCTTCACGGCCTCCTGCACGGCGGGGATACGGCTGGAGCCGCCGACCATCAGGACCTTGGAGAGGTCGCTGCCGGTCAGACCGGCATCGCCGAGGGCCTGCTTGACGGGACCGGCGGTCGCATCGACCAGGTGGTGGGTCAGCTCGTTGAACTTGGCGCGGGTGAGGGTCAGGTCCAGATGCTTGGGGCCGGTGGCGTCGGCGGTGATATAGGGCAGGTTGATGGAGGTGGAGGTCACGCCGGACAGCTCGATCTTGGCCTTCTCGGCGGCCTCCTTCAGGCGCTGCATGGCGACCTTGTCGCCGCGCAGATCGATGCCCTCGGCCTTCTTGAACTCGTCGGCCATCCAGTCCATGACGCACTTGTCGAAGTCGTCGCCGCCCAGACGGTTGTTGCCGGCGGTGGCCAGGACCTCGATGACGCCGTCGCCGATCTCCAGGATGGAGACGTCGAAGGTGCCGCCGCCCAAGTCGTAGACCATGATCTTCTGGTCGCTCTCCTTGTCCACGCCGTAGGCCAGGGCCGCGGCGGTGGGCTCGTTGATGATGCGCTTGACGTCCAGACCGGCGATGCGGCCGGCGTCCTTGGTGGCCTGACGCTGGGCGTCGGTGAAGTACGCGGGGACGGTGATGACCGCCTCGGTGACGGTCTGGCCCAGATAGGCCTCGGCGTCCGCCTTCAGCTTCTGCAGGATCATGGCGGAGATCTCCTGGGGGGTGTACTCCTTGCCGTCGATCTTGACCTTGTGGTTGGTGCCCATCTCACGCTTGATGGAGATGACGGTGCGGTCGGGGTTGGTGATGGCCTGGCGCTTGGCGACCTGGCCGACCATACGCTCGCCGTCCTTGGCGAACGCGACGATGGACGGAGTGGTGCGGTTGCCTTCCGCGTTGGGGATGACGACTGCCTCGCCGCCCTCCATGACGGCGACGCAGGAATTGGTGGTGCCTAAATCGATACCGATGATCTTAGCCATGATGTGTTCCTCCTTATATTTGAAACAATGGATGTGTGTATGTCAGTTGGATGGATCGCTCAGTTGGCGACCTTGACCATCGCGTGGCGGATGACCTTGTCGCCGAGCTTGAAGCCGGTCTGGAAGACCTCTGCCACGGTATTCTCCCCCAGGCTCTCGTCCTCCATGTGCATGACGGCGTCATGCAGGTTGGGATCGAAGGGCTGACCCAGGGCGGGGATCTCTTCGATGCCGAGCTTTTCGAGCACGCCCTTGAGCTGGGCCATGGTCATCTGGACGCCCTTGGCATAGGCCTCGTCGGCGGTCTCCTGCTTCAGCGCGCGCTCCAGGTTGTCGTAGACCGGCAGGAACTCCTTGGCGGTGTCCGCCTTGGCGGTGGACCACGCGGTCTCCTTCTCCTTCTGGCTGCGCTTGCGGTAGTTGTCGTATTCGGCCAGCAGGCGGAGGTACTTGTCCTCGTGCTCCCGCACGGCGGCCTTCACGGCCTCCTCGACGGAGGGCGTCTCTTCCTTGGTCTCGCTCTCGATGGTGGCCTCCTCGGGGGCGGTGGTCTCTTCCGGCTCCTGCTGCGGAGCCTGGTCCTTGTCCTTCTTGCTCATTGGGTCCTTGCCTCCTATTCTTTCGGCTCAGTGTCCGGCGGCTCCGGCACGGCGGCGGGCGATGGGATCTCGCCCTTCCCGAACATCCGCGTCAGGCCCTCGGCGAAGTAGGACAGCCGCGCGGCCAGGTCTGCATAGTCCATCCGCGTGGGTCCGACCACGCCGATGACGCCCTGCATCCCGCCGCCGATGTCGTAGCGGGCCATGATGACGCTGGAATCCTTCAGCTCGTCGGCCACGTTCTCGGGGCCGATGAGGATCTTGACGTTGTCCCCGGGCACGTCCGGCAGGTTCGTCGAGCTGCCCATCTCCGAGAGGTAGTTCATGAGCGGCTCGGCCTTCTCCAGGCTCTGGTACTCCGGGTGCGCCAGGAGGTTCGGGATCCCGGCGGTGTGGACGACGTTGGTCTCGAGCTCCTCCAGGACCTCCATGGCGAAGGACGTGACGAGGGTGATGAGGGCGTAGGCCTCGTCGCCCGCGTGGCTGGCGACCTTCATGAGCGCGGGGTCGAACTCCTCCAGGGTCAGCCCGGTGAACGACGTGTTCAGCAGGGTGCCGAGGAGCTGCAGCTGCGGCGCGGAGATCTCATAGGTGAGCTGGAACAGCTTGTTCTTCACGAGCTGGCCATCCGTCATCAGGACGGCGATGAACGCGTCCTTCCCGACCATGAGGAGGTCGTAGCGGAGGATGACGGCTTTCTTCGAGCCCGTGGTGAGGGAGAAGGCCGGGTAGTTCGTCAGCTGGGAGATGGTGCGGCGGGCCTGGTTCATGACCTTGTCGAGCTCGCGGATCTTCAGGTCGAGCGCCTCGTTCATCCGCTCGGTCTCCTGCATGGTCAGGCGGTGCTCCTCCATCAGCTCGTTGACGTACAGCCGGTAGCCCTTGGCCGACGGGATACGCCCGGCGGAGGTGTGCGGCTGCTCGAGCAGGCCCATGCTCTCCAGCTCCGCCATCTCGTTGCGGATGGTGGCGGAGGAGACCTTCAGGCCCGCGCTGGCCACGATGGCCTTCGAGCCGACCGGCTCGGCCGTCTGGATGTAGTTCTCCACGATGACCCGAAGGATCTGCCGTTTCCGTTCTGAAAGTTCCATCCTTCTGCGGCCTCCTTTGACGTGGAAGGTTCGTCCTTCTCGGTTTAGCACTCATCATCCCTGAGTGCTAAAGCTACTGTAGCACTTCGCCCCCAAGATGTCAAGAGGGCGGGGGAGGTTTTCTGAAAACTTTTTCACTTTTTCTGTTTTTCATATTTTTACCGGGCAGGGGTGCCAGTTTTCGGGCGTTTTTTGCAGCGCAGCTGGGAGACTGCTGATCTCCTGTGGCATATGGGACGATCCGACCGGGAACGTCCGTTGACACCGCTCCGCATCTGCGGTACACTGGGGGCACGATCCACACCTTATATCATATCATATAGGAGACGCCTATGATCCTCGACACGCTCTATCTGCTGGCCTTCCTCTTCTTCATCTACGCCTTCCTCGGCTGGTGCGCAGAGGTCGCCTTCCACGCCCTCACGCTGGGGCACTTCGTCAACCGCGGCTTTTTGAACGGGCCGTACTGCCCCATCTACGGCGCGGGCGCGCTCCTGGTGCTGCTGTGCCTGGAGCCGATCGCCGACAACGGGCCGCTGCTCTTCCTGGCCTCCTTCGTCCTGATGAGCCTGCTGGAGCTGCTCACCGGCTTCGTGCTGGAGAAGCTCTTCCACGCGCGCTGGTGGGACTATTCCAAGGAGCCGTTCCACCTTGGGCCGTACATCTGCCTGCGGTTCTCCCTCATCTGGGGCTTCGCGTGCGTGTTCGGCATCCGCATCGTGCATCCGACCGTCCTCTTCCTCGTCCGGCTCGTGCCGGAGCTGCTGGGCTGGATCCTGCTCGGGCTCTTCGCCGCGACGATGCTGGCGGACCTGATCGTGACGCTCCTGTCCGTCACGAAGCTCGCCCACGACCTGGCCTTCGTCGAGAAGGTCGGGACGGACATCCACGACCTGTCCGACCGGATCGGCCAGCGGATCTCCGACTCCACCCTGGAGGCCGACCGCAAGCGGCAGGAGGGCAAGGAGAAGCTCGAAGAGGGCAAGGAAAAGCTCGCCGAGGCCCGGAGCCGTCTGGAGGCGGAGCTGGACGAGCGCCGCGACCAGCTCGAAGAGGGCCGCACCGAGGCCCGCGAACGTCTCGATGCGGGCAAGGCCGAGGTCCGCGAGCGGCTGGACGATCTGGGCGACTACGCCCTGCTCCTGCGCGCGGAGCTGGAGAAGAAGCAGACCGCTCTGCGGGAGCGGCTGGCGCAGAAGCGGCTCGGCCGCCGCCGTCTGCTGACGGCCTTCCCGGGTCTGCGGTCCCTGGAGCACCAGGAGGCGCTGGAGAAGCTGCGCGAGGCACTGAAGAAGTGACGATAGCTCGGGACGCACGAAAGCCGGAGGCAAATCGCCTCCGGCTTAGACTGTCGAAAAACTCCTTCGGAGCTTTTCGACGGAGGGGATGCAGCCCCCTGCGCGCACTCGCTGTCCGTCTTCGACGGACAACTCGCACACTTGTGGGCTGAGAAGTATTTTC
>CAKTJM010000081.1 GCA_934567745.1 uncultured Eubacteriales bacterium
TTCCGCACACGGCGCGGCAGAGGACCGCTCCGTTCGTGCGCCCTCTCCGTCACGGCTGACGCCGTGCCAGCTCTCCCAAAGGGAGAGCTCGCTGCGCGGCTCTCTCCCCATCCGTCGGGACGATGCGCCCCGCAGGGAGCTCCCCCGCTGGGGGAGCTGTCCGCGCAGCGGACTGAGAGGGCGATCCCCTATGACTTTTCTAAAGGAGGTCTGTCCCATGATCGTCTATTTTTCCGGCACCGGCAACAGCGCCTGGTGCGCCCACTGGCTCGCCGAACGGCTCGAAGACGAGGTGGTGGACGCCGCGCGGCTCATGAAGGCGGACGAGGTCGGCCGGTTCTCGTCGCGTAAGCCCTGGGTCTTCGTCGCGCCCACCTACTCCTGGCAGCTGCCGGACGTCTTCGCCCGCTGGCTGCGCACCTGCTCGTTCGCGGGGAGCTTCCGCGCGTACTTCGTCCTCACCTGCGGGAGCGACATCGGCAACGCAGGGGCCTATCTGGAGGGGCTGTGCCACGACCTCGGCTTCGTCTATCAGGGCGTGCTGCCGGTCGTGATGCCCGAGAACTACCTCGCGCTCTTCCCCGTCCCCGGCGAGGAGGAGGCCCGGGGGATCATCGCGGCCGCCAAGCCCACCCTGGAGGAGGGGCTGGAGCGGATCCGGACGAACGACACCTTCCCGCCGGTCCTCACGAAGGGCTTCGACCGCTTCAAGTCCGGTCCGGCGCACACGTTCTTCTACTGGTTCGTCGTGAAGGACCGCGCCTTCCGCACGACCGACGCCTGCGACGGCTGCGGCAAGTGCGTGCGGGACTGTCCGCTCAACGACATCGAGCTGCGCGACGGCCGCCCGGTCTGGCTGGGACGCTGCACGCACTGCATGGCGTGCATCACGGGCTGTCCGAAGGAGGCCATCGAGTACGGCAAGCGCAGCGTCGGCCGCCCGCGGTATCGCTGTCCGAAGGGGGTGTGAGGCGGGCCGCCTGCCCCCGCCCGCGGCGGGGGATACTATCTATCTCACGTCAGCTTCCGCCGCCAGTTGCCATAGCGCTCGTACAGGTACCCCAGCGGCACCGACGATGCCGGAGCGATCGCGCAGGCCCAGAAGATGCCCGGCAGGCCCATCGCCCGGTCCAGGATCACCGCCAGGACCACGCGGACCACGATGCAGTTGAGCAGGCTCGACGCCAGCGCGAAGAGCGTGTTCCCCGCCCCCATCGGCAGCGCGTTGTACACCATGAAGCTCGCGTAGAAGATCAGGCCCACGATCTCGATGTGCAGGTTCTGCACGCCGATCGCCAGCGTCGCCGCGTCCGGGTGGAACAGCGACAGCAGCTGCGGCGCGAGCAGCTCGATCAGCACGATGATGACCGCCGTCACCGCCAGGGCGATCCGCATGGCGATGTGCACCACCTTCGACGCGCGGTCGAACTTCTCCGCCCCGAGGCACTGGGCCACCATCGTCGTCGCGGCCGTGTACATGGCCAGGGTGAACATCAGGCCCACGTCCTTGATCTTCGCGCAGATGCCGCTGGCCGCGGAGGCCTCCACCCCGTAGTGGTTGATGAGGAAGGTCATCGCCAGCCACGACAGGCCCACGACCGTCATCTGGATCGCGCACGGGATGCCCAGCTGGAGCATCCGCACCAGCTTGTCCCGCCGGATGCCCAGCCGCGTCAGGCCGAACAGCTCGCGGTCCCGCAGGACGTACACCAGGCAGACGAGGAAGCTCGCCAGCTGCGAGAGCACCGTCGCGGCCGCCGCACCGGCCACGCCCCAGCCGAACACGCCCATGAACAGCAGGTCCAGGACGATGTTGCACCCCGCCGTCACCGCCACGCAGTAGAACGGCTGGCGGGAGTTGCCCACCGCGCGGAGCATCGACGCCAGCGCGTTGTAGCCGAAGATCGGCACGATGCCGAGGGCGCAGATCTCCAGGTACGTCGTCGCCCCGTCCAGCGCCGGGGCGTCCAGCCCGATCAGGATCGGGCGGCTGAGCAGGAAGATCGCCGCCGTCATCACCACGCCCGCCGCCACCGCGAAGGTGAACAGCGTCACGTTCGTGCGGATGCGGCCCTCGTGGTCGCGGCTGCCGTAATACTGCCCCATGAGGATGTTGCCGCCCGTGGCGATGCCCATGATGATCTGGGTCAGGATGACCATCACCTGGCTGGAGTTGTTGATCGCCGAGATCCCGGCGTCCCCGATGCACCAGCCCGCGATCACCAGGTCCGTGATCGAATAGGCCGATTGCAGCAGCGAGGACAGCACCACCGGCAGCGCGTAGACCACGAGCTTTTTCCAGATGACGCCCTCCGTCAGGTCCATCTGTCCCATCGGCATCCCTCCTCTCCGAGACGGCCCCGCCGTCTCCTTCCCTCTCTTGACGTTAAAGTTTAGTATACCATACCTTTTCCCGATCGGGAAGAGCCAAAAAACGCAGGGGCCTTTCGCCCCTCCCCGATCGGGACGGGGTCGGATCGCCGCACTTTGTACAGATCCCAAATTGCATTCCCCGCCCCGGTGTGGTATACTCCAACACGACAGCATCGTAGTGAGCGGTCCGTTTTTTCCCAGGCCTGACAAGGGCTGGCGGACCAGAAAGGCGGGGATCTGCTTGAACATCCTCATCATCGGCGCCGGGAAGGTCGGCTCCACCCTGGCCGCCTACCTCTCCCAGGAGGACCACGACATCACGGTCATCGACAACGACGATCAGGTCTTCGGGCGCATCAGCGACACCCTCGACGTCATGTGCATCAAGGGCCCCGGCGCGGCCCCCTCCGTCCTGCGCGAGGCCGGCGCGGCCGAGGCCGACCTCGTCCTCGCCACGACGAACATGGACGAGGTGAACATGCTCTGCGCCCTCGCCGCCAAGCGCATGGGCGCGAAGTACACCATCGCCCGCATCCGCGACGTGGCCTACACCGAGGACCTCGCCTCCCTGCGGCGCGATCTGTCGATCGACACCGTCATCAACCCCGAGTACTCCACCGCGCTGGAGATCTCGCGCATCCTGCGCTTCCCCGCCGCCGCGAACGTCGAGACCTTCTTCCGCGGCAAGGTCGAGATGATCGGCATCCAGGTCCGGGCCTCCGACCCCATCGTCGGCGTCCCCCTGGCCGACCTGTTCGGCAAGAGCCGCGGCGTCCTCTTCAGCGCCGCCGAGCGCGGCGGGGCGGTCATCATCCCCGACGGCTCCTTCGTCCCCCACATCGACGACCGGCTGTACATCACCGGCACGCCGAGCGATCTGGCGGACTATCTGCGCTCCCTCGGGCGCGAGCTGCCGCGGATCCACTCCGTCTTCATCGTCGGCGGCAGCCGCATCGCCCACTATCTGACGAAGATGCTCCTGCCGCTGGGCATCCGGGTCACCCTCGTCGAGAACGATCCCGTCCACTGCCGCAAGCTCTCCGAGTGGCTCCCGGACGCGCTGATCCTCCAGGGCGACGGCACCGATCAGGAGCTGCTCGCCTCCGAGCACTTCACGAACAACGACGCCTTCATCGCCCTGACCGGCCGCGACGAAGACAACCTCATCTCCTCCCTCTACGCCCGCCAGCAGGGCCTGCGCAAGGTCATCGCCAAGTGCAACCGCGACAACTACCTCCCCGTCGTCCGCGCGACCGGGCTGGACTCCGTCGTCGCGCCGAAGCTCATCACCGTCTCGCGGATCCTGCGGCTCGTGCGCGGCCTGCAGGACAAGAGCGGCAACGTCATGCTCTCCCTCTACCGCATCGCCGACACCGGCGCGGAGGCCGCCGAGTTCCTCCTCAGCGAGAACACCCCCTATCTGGGCCGCCCGCTGAAGGACCTGCCGATCCGCAAGGGCTTTTTGATCCTCGCCATCCTGCACGACGAGGCCGTGGTCATCCCCACCGGCGGCACCGTCCTGTCCGCCGGGGACCGCGTCATCGTCATCTCCCACGGCAAGGGGATCCAGACCTTCCGCGACATCTTCCCGGACGACTGAGGGCGCGCCATGAACCATAAGCTGATGCTCCGGATGCTCGGCCGGACCCTCCAGGTCGAGGCGCTCTGCCTCCTCCTCCCCCTCTTCGTCGCCCTGGGCTACGGGGAGGACCCGCGGCCCTTCCTCTGCATCATCCCCCTCCTCCTCGTGCCGGGGGGCTTGCTCGCCCGCCTGCGCGCCCGCGCGGAGTTCTTCTCCCGCGAGGGCTTCGCCGTCGTCGGGCTGATCTGGTTCGCGCTGATCCTGTGCGGTGCGCTGCCCTTCTGGCTCTCCGGCCAGTTCGGGGGGTACATCGACTGCCTGTTCGAGACGGCCTCCGGCTTCACCACCACCGGGGCGACCATCCTCACGGACATCGAGGTGATGCCCCGCGGCCTGCTGTTCTGGCGGGCCTTCTCCTCGTGGATCGGCGGCATGGGCGTGCTGCTGTTCACCCTCGCCTTCCTGCCGAAGGTCGGCGGGCGGACCCAGGTGCTCGTGCGGGCGGAGCTGCCCGGCCCCGTGGCCTCGAAGCTGGTGCCCAAGACGGCCCAGTCCTCCCAGATCCTGTACGCGATCTACGGCGTGCTGACCGGGGCGGAGATCGTCTGCCTGCGCCTGGTCGGGATGCCGTGGTACGACAGCGTCGTGACCACCTTCGCCACGGTCTGCACCGGCGGCTTCTCCGTGAGGGACGCGAGCATCGCCGCCTACGCCTCCCCCGCGGTCGAGGTCGTGATCGTCGTCTTCATCCTGCTGTGCTCGCTCAACTTCGCCCTGTTCTTCCTCACCGTCACCGGCCGCGTCCGCCGCGTGCTGCAGAGCGACGAGGCGAAGTTCTTCCTCGGCGCGCTGGCCCTGGCCGCCGTGCTCGTGTTCCTGCGGATCTGGCCGCTGTACGACAGCGTGGGCCACGCCGCCCGCGACGCCGTCTTCCAGGTCGCGTCCGTCATGTCCACCACCGGGTTCTCCACCACGGACTACGCGCTGTGGCCGACCTTCGCGCAGACGGTCCTGGTGCTGCTCATGTTCTTCGGCGGCTGCGCCGGGTCCACCACGGGCAGCATCAAGTGCTCCCGCATCCTGCTCCTGCTGCGGTGCGCCGGGCGGTCGCTGCTGCGCTTCGCCCACCCGCGGTCCGTCAAGGTCGTGCGGCTCGACGGCAAGCCCGTCGACGAGGAGACGCTCAACACCGTGTGCGTCTTCCTGCTGTGCTTCTTCCTCGTCTTCGGCGGGACCTGTCTCGTCGTCTCGCTCGACGGGCTGGACCTCACCACCACCGTCACCGCCAGCCTGGCCTGTCTGACGAACGTCGGGCCGGGGCTGGGCGCGGTCGGGCCGAGCGACAGCTACGCCGCCCTGTCCGGGCTGAGCAAGCTGGTGCTGTCCTTCAGCATGGTCGTCGGCCGTCTGGAGATCTTCCCCGTCCTCATCCTCCTGCATCCGGCCACCTGGGCAAAAAACTGACGCGCCGGATCCCCCCCTGTGCTCTCTCAATGAGGTGACCCCCTATGAACTACAGACTGATGCTTCGGATGCTGGGCCGGACCCTCCAGGCGGAGGGCCTGGCCCTCCTGCTGCCCCTGGCCGCCGCCCTGGGCTATGGCGAGCCGGTCCGCCCCTTCCTCCTCACCATCGTCCCGCTGCTGATCGTCGGCGGGCTGCTCGCCCGGCTGCGCGCGCGGCCGGACTTCTACGCCCGCGAGGGCTTCGCCGTCGTCGGGCTGATCTGGATCGTCCTGAGCCTGTGCGGCGCGCTGCCCTTCTGGTTCTCCGGCCGGTTCGGCGGGTACGTGGACTGCCTGTTCGAGACCGTCTCCGGCCTGACCACCACCGGGGCCTCGATCCTCAGCGGGGTCGAGGGCCTGCCGCGCGGGCTGCTGCTGTGGCGGTCCTTCTCCTGCTGGGTCGGCGGCATGGGCGTGCTGCTGTTCACCCTCGCCTTCCTGCCGAAGGTCGGCGGGCGGGAGCAGGTGCTCGTCTTCGCGGAGTCCCCCGGCCCGATCTCCTCCAAGCTCGTGCCGCGCACGGCCCGGTCCTCCCAGATCCTGTACGCGATCTACGGCGTGCTGACCGGGGTGGAGATCGTGCTCCTGCGGCTCTTCGGCCTGCCGTGGTTCGACAGCGTCACCACCGCCTTCGCCACGATCTCGACCGGCGGCTTCGCCGTGCGCGACGTGAGCATCGCCGCCTACACCTCCCCCGCGATCGAGGTCGTCGTGATCGTCTTCATGCTGCTCGGGTCGCTCAACTTCGCGGCCTACTTCCTCCTGCTGACCGGACAGGGGCGGCGGGTCTTACAGAGCGACGAGCTGCGCTTCTTCCTCGGGGCCGTCGTCGTCGCCTCGGCGGCGGTGGCGGTGACGATCGCGCCGGAGTACGACGGCGCGGTCGGCCGGGCCGTGCGCGACGCGGTGTTCCAGGTCGTCACCGTCATCTCGACCACCGGCTTCTCCACGGCGGACTTCGCCCGCTGGCCCCAGCTGGCCCAGGCGGTGCTCGTCCTGCTCATGTTCCTCGGCGGCTGCTCCGGCTCGACCACCGGCAGCATGAAGTGCGCCCGGATCATGCTCCTGCTGCGCTGGGCGAAGCGCACCCTGCTGCGCTTCGTCCACCCCCGCGCCGTGACGACCGTCCGGCTCGACGGCAAGCCCGTCGAGGACGAGGTGCTCGACACCGTGGCGGTCTACTTCCTCTGCTTCTTCCTCGTCCTCGGGGCGGGCTGCCTGATCCTCACCGCCGACGGCGGCACGTCGCTCGTCACCTCCTTCACCGGCACGCTCACCTGCCTGGCCAACGTCGGGCCGGGGCTGGAGGACGTCGGGCCGATGGGCAACTTCGGCGGGCTCTCCGCCCTGAGCAAGCTCACGCTGTCGCTGGCGATGCTGATCGGACGGCTGGAGATCTTCCCGATCCTCGTCCTCCTCTGCCCCGCCCTGTGGAAGCGGGACTGACCTGCCGGCCGCGCCGTCGGCCTATTGTGACAGTGACCGCATTTTTGACACAGTTACTCAGCTTTTTTGTGGTATTTGTGGAAAGATCCGTTGCAAGTGGTAAGACACTTGAAAATCTCCTTTCCTGTGCTAAAATCATACTGTTAACCCCATCGAGATCGTCTCATGGGAAAGACGACAAGAGAATGAAAAGGAGTGTCGTTCGTGGAAAACTACATGTGGATCGGCTTCATCGGCGCGGTCCTGGCCCTGATCTTCGCGCTCGCGCAGCGTAAGAAGGTCCTGGGCTACTCTGAAGGCAATCCGGCGATGGAGAAGATCGCCGCCAACATCCGCAAGGGTGCCAATGCCTACCTCAAGCACCAGTACACCACCGTGGCCAAGGTGTTCGTGGTCGTTTTCGTCATCCTGCTCATCATCGCGTTCGCGAGCCATGGTGAGATGCTGTCGAAGTTCACCCCCTTCGCCTTCCTCACCGGCGGCATCTGGTCCATGCTGGCCGGCTTCATCGGCATGAAGATCGCCACCAGCGCCAACGCCCGTACCGCCTGGGCCGCCTCTGAGAGCCTGAACAAGGGCCTGCGCGTGGCCTTCTCCTCCGGCTCCGTCATGGGCTTCACCGTCGTCGGCCTCGGCATGCTGGACATCTCCCTGTGGTATGCCATCCTGTTCTATGCCTTCGGCATCCAGGACGCCGTGTCCATCGGCAACATCATGGTCATGAACGGCATGGGCGCCTCCTTCATGGCGCTGTTCGCCCGTGTCGGCGGCGGCATCTACACCAAGGCGGCCGACGTCGGCGCCGACCTCGTCGGTAAGGTCGAGGCCGGTATCCCCGAGGACGACCCCCGCAACCCCGCCACCATCGCCGACAACGTCGGTGACAACGTCGGCGACGTCGCCGGTATGGGCGCCGACCTGTACGAGTCCTATGTCGGCTCCATCCTCGCCACCTTCGCCCTGGGCGCTGTCGGCGGCTACGGCTTCAACGGCATCCTGCTGCCCGTCGCTCTGGCCGTCTGCGGCATCATCTGCTCCATCATCGGCTCCTTCCTGGTCAAGACCAAGGAGGACGCCACCCAGCTGTCCCTGCTGAAGAGCCTGCGCACCGGTACCTACACCGCCGCCGTCCTCTCCGCCGTCGTGGCAGCTCCCCTGACCTACTTCATCCTCGGCGACTGGGGCGTGTACATCGCCATCCTCTGCGGCCTGATCGGCGGCTGCGCCATCGGCTACTTCACCGAGTACTACACCTCCGACAACTACAAGCCCACCAAGAAGCTCGCCGCGGCCTCTGAGACCGGCGCCGCCACCATCATCATCGGCGGCATCTCCCTCGGCCTCATGTCCACCATCGCTTCCATCCTGATCGTCGCGGCCGCCATCCTGATCTCCTACTTCGCCGCGGGCGGCTCCGTCCAGATCATGGACGACGCCGGCCAGTTCAGCGAGGCCTTCAACAAGGGCCTGTACGGCATCGGCATCGCCGCCGTCGGCATGCTCTCCACCCTGGGCATCACCCTCGCCACCGACGCCTATGGCCCCGTGGCCGACAACGCCGGCGGCATCGCCGAGATGGCCGGTCTGCCCGA
>CAKTJM010000082.1 GCA_934567745.1 uncultured Eubacteriales bacterium
CTGCAGCGCGTCCTCCTGGCCCTGGCGCTGGAGCCGATCCCCCAGATCCTGATCCTCGACGAGCCGCTCTCCGGCGTGGACGTCGGCGGGGAGCATCTGCTCATGGAGATGCTCGACGAGATCCGCCAGCGGTACGACCTGTCGATCCTCTTCTCCACCCACGACTTCTCCACCCTCCGGCGGTACGCGGACAAGGTCGTCCTGCTCCAGCAGACCGTGCTGAAGACCGGCACGCCCGCCGACGTCCTGCGGTCGGAGCAGTTCCAGTCCGTCTTCCACCTCGACCTCGGCATGGAAGGAGGCGACGCCTGATGGGCCTTTGGTACGCCCTCGTGTCGCTGCTGCCCTTCGACTGGGCGGCGGCCGACGGGATGCGGTTCATGAAGGACGCGCTCCTGGCGATCCTCGTGGTGACGCCCCTGTTCGGGCTGCTCTCCACCATGGTCGTCGAGAGCCGCATGGCCTTCTTCTCCGACGCGCTCGGCCACTCCGCCTTCACCGGCATGGCGATCGGCGCGCTGTGCGGGCTGACGGAGCCGGTGTGGGCCGCGGTGCTCTTCGCCGTGGTCATCGCCCTGCTCTTCACCCTCGTGCGGCAGCGGACGCACATGGCCAGCGACACGGCGATCAGCGTCTTCTCCTCCGCCGCCGTGGCGCTGGGCATCTTCCTGAGCACCCTCGGCGGGCAGAGCTTCACGAAGTTCAACACCCTGCTGATCGGCGACATCCTGAGCGTCGCCCCGGCGGAGATCGGGCTGCTGGCGCTGCTGCTGGTGCTGCTGGTGGTGCTGTGGCTGACCTCCTTCAACCAGATGATGCTCTCCTCCGTGCACCAGGCGCTGGCCGACAGCCGGGGGATCCGGGTGGTGTGGAAAAATTTCCTGTTCACCGCCGCGATCGCCGTCGTGGTGACGATCACCATGAGCTGGGTGGGCCTGCTGGTCATCAACGCCCTGCTCGTCCTGCCCGGCGCGGCCGCGCGGAACGTGGCCAAAAACCTCCCGCAGTATCACCTCGTGTCGATCCTCGGCGGGCTGATCTGCGGCGTGGCGGGGCTGATGGTGTCCTATCAGCTCGGGACCTCCACCGGCGCGTCGATCACCCTGCTGCTGGCGCTGTGGTTCTTCGTTTCGCTGGCGTTCCGGGGGCGGCGGTGAGGGAGGATGCGAGCCTTCCGCACACGGCCTTGTGCCCTCTGCCATGCGGGTGACACCCCTCTGTTGCTGATGACCTTCCGCGCATAGCCTAGTTACCCTCTGCCTCGCGGGTGACACCCCTCTGTTGCTGATGACCTTCCGCGCATAGCCTAGTTACCCTCTGCCTCGCGGGTGACACCCTCTCAGTCCGCTTCGCGGCCAGCTCTCCCAAAGGGAGAGCTCTTTGGGTGGGTCTGCCGATCCAACGTGCAGGAGAGCACCGCACAGCGAGCTCCCCCTCTGGGGGAGCTGTCACGGCAAAGCCGTGACTGAGAGGGCGCACGGACGGAGCAGTTTTATACTACGCGGTGTGCGGAAGGGCACCACGACTGAGGTGGCGCACGGACGCAGCAGGTCCAGACCACATCGCATGCGGAACACCGCCGTTCCAGAGTGGTGCTCCCCTCAAATAAAGCACAAAAACGCCCGGCCAACCTCTGGCCGGGCGTTTCGTCTCAGATGCGTCACGCATCCACGAAGTCCTCGCTGTCCGCGGCGGGCGGTTCGCCCTCCGGGGTCTGCTCCCCTGCGGGCGCGTCCGCGTGCTCCACGGTGTGGACCACGTCGTCCCCGCCGAGGTCCGCCGTGAAGAAGCCGTCCTCCCCGCGCGCGTCGAGCTGCGCGGAGATGTCCTTCACGACCTTCTCGATCTCGGCGCGGTGCCGATAGACCGCGATGCCGCCGATCACGGCGCTGGCGAGGCTGAGCGCGAAGGCGCTCCCAAAGCCCTGGTTCCGTTTTGCCATCGTAGGTACCTCCTAGTCCCGGTGAGACCGCACAGGATCTCTCCTTATGATACGATAGGATATCACTTTTTCCCCGATCGTCAAGTCACAGCCGGTCGAGCAGCGCCCGGCCGATCCGCTCCACCAGCGGCACCACGAGCGCGTTGCCCATGATGAAGTACCGCTGCCGCTCCGGCATCCCCGTGTCGGTCCAGCCGGGCGGGAAGCCGTTGAGCCGCTCGCACTCCTCCGGGGTGAGACGGCGCAGGCGGCCCGTCGCCGGGTCCGCGATGACGTGGGAGCTGCGGTTGGCCGTGCCCTCGCTGGTGAGCATCGTGCGGGCGGGGCGGTCCAGCGGGTCCGGGAAGGCGATCGCCCCCTCGGAGAAGCGGTAGGTGAAGCCCGTCTTCGCCGTGCGCTCGATCTTCTTGGCCCCCTTCATGACCTGCCACTTCGGCAGCTCCGCGGCGGAGAGGAAATACCGCTCGTCCACCGGGCCATCGGTCGCCACGTCCCCGAGGACCTTGCCGTCCGCACAGGGGACGGGGACCAGCTCCTCGGTCCAGACCTGGCCGTCGCACATGACGCCGCCGTTGTAGAACGCGGCGCGGAACTCGTCCGAGACCTCCAGCAGGCTCTCGTAGGCCGCCAGGTCCGCCTGGCCGCGGCGGCCCTTCGGCGGGTCGCCCGGCTCCACGGGGAAGGCCCCGGCGAACAGCCCCTCCGTCCGCAGCCACGCGGCCGGATCGGCCGCCGCGAGCTGGCGGTGGAGCTTGGTCCCCTTGCGGCAGGCGAAGATAAAGGTCCGACGGCGGCGCTGGACATAGCCGTAGTCGGCGGCGTTGATGACCCGCCACTCGACGGCGTAGCCCGCCTCGTAGAGGCAGCGCAGGATGATGCCGAAGTCGCGCCCGCGCTGCTTGGCGGGGGACTTGAGGAGCCGATCGACGTTCTCCAGCAGGATATAGCGCGGCTTGCAGCGGCGGACGATCTGGTCGATCGACCACCACAGGACGCCCTTCTTGCCCTCGATGCCCTTGGCCCCGGTGCTGGCGACGGAGTAGTCCTGGCACGGGAAGCCGCCCACGAGCAGCTCGTGCATCGGGACGGACCGGATCACCTCGGCGACGTCCTCGTTCACGCAGTTGGCCGCGTCGCCAAAGCGCTCGGCGTAGCACTTGTACGCCCACTGGCCGCTCTGGCCCGGCTCCCACTGGTTGGCCCAGACGGTCCGGTAGACGGCCGGATCGGCGGCCTCCAGCCCGACGCGGAACCCGCCGACCCCGGCGAACAGCTCCACGACCCGCAGGATCTTTTCCTGTTCCACTTTCGCATCACCACTTTTTCTGGTATGATAGTCATTGTACCGATTATAACACACTCGCCGGGAAAGATCAAGCCCGGAGGACAAAAAGTTGAGGGCGGAAGGAGAGATCGGCATGGAGCTTCAGATCGCGCGGGAACGGTTCTTCAACAACGGGGCGCTGCTGCTCCCGTCGCTCACGGACGCGGCGGGCGCGCCCCTGCGCGCGCGGGTGCAGGACTGGCTGGAGCGGGACTACGACCTGGTCCACAAGGCGCGGAAGAACGCCACGGAGGGCATCGACGCCAAGCAGCTCAACGTCGCGCTGCGCGCGGCGCTGGCCGAGACGATCGCGGGGATCCATCTGGAGACGCACGTGGAGTACGGCGCCTTCTTCCACCAGGGCACGAACGGGTTCGACTTCTCCCTGTACGACGAGGAGGACGACCTGATCCGCCTGCGCAACGCCTTTTTGGGCGATCCGGGCCGGTACGGCGGGCTGGAGGCCCTGCTCGACCAGCACCGCAAGCTCAAGCTCGACCGCGAGGAGCTGCGCGCGCGGATCGAGGCGATCGGCGGCACGCCGGGGCAGGACGTGCCCCACGAGAAGCGGCGGCTGACCGTGGTCGGCGAGCTGCAATTCGGCAACTGGGCGCTGGTCAAGCACGACCTGCTGCGGCTGCTCAACTGCGCGGACGAGGTCGGCATCGACTATTACATCTACATCGCGGCGACGGGGCGGCTGCTGCGGATGCTCAGCCAGGGCGTGGTGGACTTCGACCGGGCGACCGAGGCCGTGGTGGAGAACCGCCGGCTGCTGAAGACCCCCATGTGGGTGATCGGGCTGGACGTGCGATGAAGCATCAGAAGCTGGAGACGACGCCGGAGACCTCGCGCCGGATGTCGCGGGTCCGGCTCAAGCGCGGGGCGGCGGAGCGGGCGCTGGCGAAGGCGCTGTGGCACAAGGGCTACCGCTATCGGCTCAACTGGCGGGCGCTGCCCGGCTCGCCGGACATCGTGCTCACGCGGCAGCGGCTGGCCATCTTCGTGGACGGGTCCTTCTGGCACGGCCGCGACTGGGAGCGGCGCAAGCCGCGGCTCAAGCGCAACCGCGCGTATTGGATCGAGAAGATCGAGGAGAACATGGCCCGCGACCGGCGCAACGACGCTCTCCTCCGAGCGCAGGGCTGGTCCGTGCTGCACTTCTGGGAGGAGGAGGTCAAGCGCGACCTCGCCGGGTGCGTGGCGGCGGTGGAGGACCAGCTGCTGGACGACCTGATCGATCAGCAAGAGGAGCCTTGACAGACGGCCGATCGTATGATATCCTACGATTGGACCGACAAAGGGCCAGAGAGCGTCCGTCCTCCGCAAGAGGGACGGGCTCCTTTCCGGCCCTTAGTTAGATCCCTCTAATTCGATCGATCTAACTGGAGGACAAGGGAAGGACCGCGCGCGAAGGGGCTATCCCCTTCCCGACCGGGCCTTTTCTCTGACGGCGGAGTTAGCCGAGCCTAACGGTCCAACGCTGGCCGGAGACGGCCAAGCTCGAACGAGAAAGGAAAGGTGTTCGCATGAGAGGAACGACGAGGAGACGGATCGGGAGGAAGCTGGGGAGCCTGTTCTTGTGCTTTGCCATGCTGCTCTCCCTCGTGGTGCTGCCCGTGCAGGCGGCGACGGTCGATGGGACCTATGCCAACGGCACGTTTGAAGGCACCGGGAAGGGCTTCAAGGGAGCTATCACGCTTTCTGTGACGATCGCAGACGGCAAGATCACGAAAATCGAGAATGTCGAAAACAGTGAGACCCCGGAGTATTGGAGCACGGCGGTCACGCTTTTTGATCCCATCATCGAGAAGAACGGCACCGATGATATCGGCGTCGATGCGATGACGGGTGCGACCAATAGTAAGAAGGGCATCATCGCTGCGGTCGAGGACGCTCTGGGCAAGGCGGCCCCTTCCCTCAGCGGGAAAGGCACGGAGCGCGATCCCTACGTCATCCGGACCGCGGACCAGCTCGCGGCGTTCGCTAAGTATGTTGACGGCGGCAAGACCTACGAGGGCGAGTATGTCGTCCTCGGGGCCGACATCGACCTGTCCGATGCCGGGAATTGGGACCCCATCGGTGCGGAGAGTGGCACCACTGCCATCTTCCAGGGCACCTTCGACGGCAAGGGCCACAGCATCACCGGGCTGACCATCGACGCGACCGTCACCTCTGGTGCGGGCAACTACGGTCTGTTCTCCACCCTGGGCGATCAGGCGGTGGTCATGGACCTGAATGTGCTTGGTGCGAAGGTCTCTGCGACCGGCTCCGACGGTGCCGATAAGATCCGCGCGGGCGTGATCGCGGGCAGCACCACGAAAGCAGCGACCTCCGGTCATGCGAACATCGGCACCCGCATCGACAGCTGCTCCGCTACCGGTACGGTCTCCGCCACCTCCGCCAACGACAAGCTGACCTATGCCGGCGGCATCGCTGCCAGCGGCGACATCGGCACGGCCATCACCAACTGCTGGACGGATGTGGAGGTCAGCGCAGTTGCCAAGCCGATCAGCAACAAGAACAGCATGGCGGGCGGCATCATCGGCAACAGCGGCAACTACGTCGTGATCGCCAACTGCGCGACCTTCGGTAATGTTCATGCGGCATCCCCCTCCTCCACCAACTTTGGCGGCATGGCGGGCGGCATCGTCGGCATGATGGCGGGCAAGCAGTACAATGCTTACGCCACTGGCAATATGACCATTGGCAACGGCGGCTCTGCCCACACCTGGGTCGGCGTACTGGACGGCGAAGTGACCTCCAGCGGCATGAGCAAAGACTCCAATGGGGCCTATACGGTGTATCCGGAAGCTGGCGCGTTCCGTCTGGGCAACTACTATGCCACGGATGCGACACTCAAGGTCGAGGTCTACAAAAACAACGGTGCGGAACGCGACACGACTACGACTCTGGATCCGACGGTCGATCGCGGTTATTCGTCCACGATGCCTACTGTCGACAAGGCCATGGTCTCCACTCCGATGGTCAAGGCCGACATGGCTAAAGAGGCCTTCGCCGAGACCCTTAACGGCAACATCAAGGAGATCAACGGCATCCTGGCGGCCTACGGCATCACCGGCATCGCGCTGCGCGAGTGGCAGGTCGAGGACGGCAAGGTCCTCCCCACCGGCAGCGTCTGGGTCACCGGCGAGATCGACGACAGCATCTTCGCTTCCGGCAACGGCTCCAAGGATTCCCCGTATCTCATCACCAACGATGAACAGCTGCGCGACTTCGCTGCTTCTCTGAACAACAAGATCGACTACACGGGTAAGTATGTCGCGCTGAAAAACGATATCACCGTTTCCAGCGATGCCTGGACCCCCATCGGCGGCAGCAGCTACCTCTTCAACGGCACCTTCGACGGTCAGGGCCACACCATCTCCGGCATGACCCTCGGCTCTGCTGATCAGGTTTTCGCTCTGGACAAGGAGAACCTCTACATCGGTCTCTTCGGCGTCCTCGGCTCCAAGTCTGTGGTCAAGGACGTTCATCTGGACAAGCTGGCGTTCTACACCAGCTATGGGGCCACCGCTTACGTCGGCGGCATCGCGGGCGTGACCCAGGGCAGCACCACCAAGAACGACTACACCGGCCCGGTCATCGACGGCTGCTCCGTCTCCGGCACCCTCTCTCTGATCTCCAACAAGGGCAACCAGTTCGTCGGTGGCCTCGTCGGCATGCAGTACAAGGGCGCGATCATCAACAGCAGCGCTCAGGTGACCGCCTCCGGCGTCGTCACCGCGGGCGACCTCGCAGAGGTCGGCGGTCTGGTCGGCCTGAACAACCGCGGTCTGGTCGCCAACTGCTGGTCCGACAGCACCGTCTATGGCTCCGGCAACCGGGAGAACGGCAACGAGGGCATGGCGGTCGTCAGCCAGCTCGTCGCCTGCAACGCGGGCGCGCTGGCCAACTGCTACGGCTCCGGCGACGTGACCACCAAGGAGCACTCCACCTACGCGGGCATGGTCTCCGGCTGGGTCACCGGCATCGGCAAGAGCTACACCTGCTGGTATGATCTGGGCAGCACCATGACCGTCGGCCCCCTGATCGTCAAGCCCGTCGAGTCCATCGGCACCAAGGTCGCCTCCGGCGTCACCGAAGAGGGCGACGCCTACACCGGCGGCCTGGTGGACAAGATGACCGGCTACACCGGGACGAGCAAACTTGCAGACGGCCTGAACGGCACTTTTGAGGAGTTCCCCATCGACATCACCGTCTTTGGTCTGACCAACAACGCGCTGAAGACCTGGACCACCAACGAAGACGGTCTTGTCACCTTCGGCGACACCAACGGCACCGTGACCTACGTCCAGCCCGAGTGCGAGAAGGTCGTGAAGCCCGAGCAGAAGCTCCAGGACGGCACCTGGTACGGCCGTGACAGCGAGAAGAAGTCCGTGGTCGAGATCGTCGTTGAAAACAACGCCATCACCAAGACCACCGTCCTCTCCGGCGAGACCTCCGGCGACGCTTACGATGCCGCCCTCGCCAAGGCCGAGTTCAAGGCCACCTACGGCGACTTCTCCCACTACGAAGCGGCCGATCCCAGCAAGTTCGCGGGCGGCTCCGGCACGCAGAGCGATCCCTACCTCATCTCCACCGAGGATCAGCTGCGTTACCTGTCCTCCTCCATCAACGCGGACGTGGACTGGAGCGGCGTGTGGTTCAAGCAGACCGCCGACATCGCGCTGACGGGCGGCGATTGGCAGGCCATCGGCTGGGCGCTCAACGGAGACGTGAACGGCAAGAAGACCCCCATCGCCGCCTATCCCTTCCGTGGCAGCTACGACGGCGACGGCCACACCATCTCCGGCCTGACCATCGGCACCGAGAAGGCCCCCACCGACCAGATGACCTCCGGCCTCTTCGGTCTGACCTCCGGGTCCTACAGCTCCAACGCGCAGCCCACCGGCGATGAGCAGGTCGTGCGCCTGACCGGCATCCACCTGCTGGCGTACCAGCAGACCTACCACAGCCAGCTCGATATCTGGCGTTCCATTGCTCTGAATTTCGCTGAGACGGCTCATCAGAGCCAGCATGCGGTTGGTGATGTCCTCGC
>CAKTJM010000083.1 GCA_934567745.1 uncultured Eubacteriales bacterium
GTTGGCGTGCAGCCGGAGGAAGACATCGGCCCCGGCCTCGTTGGCGAAGACGGCGCGCTCGCGGTTGGACAGGTCCACGTCGGCCTCCTCCCGCGTGAGGAGGACCGCGTAGCCGCGCCCCTCCAGCTCCGCACGGAGCTGCTTGGCGACCGTGAGGACCAGCGCGTGCTCCGGCGTCCCGGTCACGACGCCGACGGCGCCGCCCGTGACGCGCATCTTGGTCTCCGACGCGCCCGGACCGATCGGCTCCGGCGTCGTGTCCGCATGGGCCTGATGTCCGGGGTCCAGGACGACGAGCCGGGGCGCAGCGGGGGGCGGAGCGGCGCTGAGGTCCGGCCCGGGGGGCTGCGCCGCGCCGCAGCCGGTCAGACAGAGGAGGGCGGCCAGGAGCGCCGCCGATATGAGACGTTTCATCGGTCGATCCTCGTTTCCATCGGTTTCTCTCAGTATAAAGGATCCGGGCGACGATCGCAACCATCGATCAAGGGAGGATGGGATACCATGCAGGATTTTTACGAGAGGGACGTGCTCGTCTCCTCGACCCTCGTGGACAGCACCTGTCACATGAGCCTGTTCCAGGCCGACATGCTGCTCCAGGACGCGATGACGGAGCTGTTCTGGTCCTATGAGTGCGACGCCGTCCGGCTCAGCCGGGACTACGGCGCGGTCTGGGCCGTGGCGCGGTCGAAGCTGATCTTCGACCGGATGCCCTTCTGGATGGACCGGATCCACCTGCGTGTCTTCCCCGTCAAGGTCACGCCCGTGAGCATCCACGTGGACCTCCTATTGGAGGGGCTGGACGGCACGCCGCTCATCCGCGGCAAGCAGGAGCTGTGCGCCGTCGATGTGCAGGGGCACGGCCTGCGGCGGGTGGACACCACGTCCTTCCCGCGGGAGATGGCCCTCCTGCCGCCCGCCGTCACGGCACCGTTCCGGCGGAAGAAGGTCGTGCTGTGGGAGGAGGACCTGCGCTGCCGCCACATCGTGCGGTATTCGGACACGGACATGAACCGCCACATGAACAACGTGGCCTACGTCCGGCTCCTGCTCGACGCCTTCCCCGCGGCGTTCTGGACCGAACGGGAAGTGGAGGAGTTCGACATCCAGTACGTCAGCGAGTGTCTGGAGGGGGAGACGCTGGACGTGCTCGCCCGGCAGGAGGGCGACGAGGTGGACGTCCTGATGCAGACCGAAGGCCGGATCTGCGTGAAGGCCTTCCTGAAGCTCAAATGAACCGCAGGGCCCGCCCGGTGGAGCGAACGCTTCGCCGGGCGGGCCCTTCCTGTCGGAGGCTGGGGAAGAAAAAATTTCCGTACCGTCTTGCGCTCTCAGGGAAAATCCGGTACACTGGAACGGATACCGATCCACCACCGAATCGTTTTACTTGAGAGGAATGGAGAAGAGCATGAAGGAGATCCTGAGAAGACTCACGACCCTCGCCCTGAGCGCGTCCCTGGCCCTGGGGCTGGCCGTCCCGGCGGGGGCCGCGTTCCGTGATTTCGGCGATGTGAAGGGCCACTGGGCCGCCGCGACGCTGGAGAGGGCCTACGACGCGGGCATCCTGAAGGGGCTGGAGCCGACCGTGATGGCCCCGGACCAGACCATCACCAAGGCCCAGGCGGTGACGGTCCTCTGCCGCGTCCTGCACGTGACCGGCGAGGGCGACGCCTCCGGCCTCAAGCTCCCCGCCGACGCCTGGTACCGCCAGGACGCCGCCAAGGGCGTCTATGCGGGCCTGCTGGATGCGTCCGACGCCGGGACGCTCGATCAGCCGATCGGCCGCGCCGACGCCTTCCGGCTCTTCGTGGACGCCTTCCAGATCGGCAAGGCCGCGCCGGACGACGCGGTCCTCGACCGCTTCCCGGACGCCCTCACGCTCACCGCCGACCAGCGCACGGCCGCCGCGACCTTGGTCGCCGACGGCGTCGTGGACGGCATCGACGGACGGCTCGCCGGGGACCAGGCGCTCACCCGCGCCCAGTTCGTCACCATCCTCTACCGTCTGGCCGACCGCTATCAGGCGGCGGTGGACTACGGCGGGGGCAGTGCCGTCCTCTCCGGCGACGCGGCCCTGATTGGCGTGACGGCGGAGCGGCTCTGGTTCGACCAGAGCACGGCCAACGTCTCGCTCACCGACACCTCCGCGGCCCTCGTCGCCCTGTGCACCGACCGGCTGGACAGCCTCTCCGTCGCGGGCACCGGGACCATCGGGCGGCTCATCGTCGCCAACCACAGCGGCGACGTCGCGCTGGCCCTGCCGGAGACCTGCGCCGTCGAGACCCTGACCGTGGGGCAGGGGACCGGCAGCGTGTCGTTCACCGGCCCCGTCGGCACGGCGGAGGTCACGGGCGACCGCCGCTCGGTCACCGTCGGCAGCAGCATCTCCGCGCTCACCGTATCCGGCGACAACGACACCGTCACGATCCCCGCGGGCGTCACCGTCGGGACCCTGACCGTCTCCGGCACCGGGGACACGATCGTCCTCGACGGCCACGCCGACCGCGTGGTCCTCACCGCGCCGTACAATGCCGTCTCCGGCAGCGGGCGCGTCGATCGGCTCGTCCCCCAGACGAACAAGTATGAGTGCACCGTCCGCAAGGGCAGCGTCGAGACCTGGAGGACCGCCGGGCTGGACGGCGTCCGCGTCACCGTCTCCGCGCCGGAGGTCCTGCCCGCCGGGGCGGTCCTGCGTGCCACGGCGGAGTGCACCGGGTCCGAGGGCGACGTGGGCAAGCTCTGCACCGCCGCCTGGTACATCAACGACGAGCTGCTGGAGGAGGTGCCCTTCGTCCTCGGCCGGACGACGCCCGTCTCCGCCATCACGCCGACCTATCGCCACGACCTCCGGCTCGACGCCACCGTGCGCTGCGTCGTGACCTATGTGAACAACGACGGCGACACCGCCACCTGCGAGGGCAGCGCGCCCATCACGCTGGAGACCTTCTCCGACCTGGGCCTCGCCGACGCGGCGGTCACCGTGACCGCGCCCGAGGTCCTCGCGGCGGGCGCACCGCTCACCGCGACGGCCACGGTGGACACGCCCGAGGCCGGACAGGTCTGCACCGGGACATGGTACCTGGACGGGGAGCAGGTCGCCGCCGCGCCGTACGTCCTCGGCAGCGGCGCGGTCACCTGCACGCCGACGATCGACTACTACTACGGGATGCCGGAGGCGGCCAAGCTCTCCTACGTCCTGACCTATACCACCGAGGACGGCCGCGATCAAAAGGTCAGCGGCGATGCGGAGGTCCGGCTGGAGCACTACGCCGACAACGGCATCGCCCACGCTGCGGCGGCCCTCTCCGCGCCCGCGTCCGTGGACGTGGGGACGGACTTCACCGTCACCGCGAAGCTGACCTATCCCGAGGCGGGGAAGACCTGTCAGGCGGTCTGGTCCGTCGATGGGGCGCAGGTCGCGACGCAGACCGTCGTCCTGGGCCAGGACACGCCCACCCTCAAGCATAAGCTCCCCGACACCAAGAAGGACAGCGCGAAGATCGCGCTCGCCCTGACCTACACCACGGCCGACGGCCGCACGCAGGAGGTCAAGGCCGAGACGACGGTCGCCGTGAAGAACTACGGCGTGTCCCGCGAGGAGGCCCTGCGCACCGTCACGGGCCGGTACATCGGCAACTACACCCTCGCCTGGGCGCAGCAGCACGATTACAGCGCGGAGATGAAGACCGCCTGGATCAACTATCAGGGCTATCAGAGCAGCACCGACTATCTGATTTGGGTGAACCTGACCTATCAGCGCGTGAACATCTTCAGCGGCTCCCAGGGCAACTGGAAGCTGATCCGCACCTGCCTGTGCGGCGCGGGGAAGGACAGCACGCCGACGATCAAGGGCGTGTTCACCACGTCCTACAAGCAGAGCTGTTGGGACTACGGCAGCTATTACTGCGGGCCGATCGTCCGCTTCAACGGCTCCTCGGGCTACGCCTTCCACTCCCGGCTGGAATACTGGCCCATGAACTCCGACCGCTATTACGACGCCCGCATCGGCTTCCCCGTCAGCCACGGCTGCCTGCGGATGTACAACGACGACATCTGGTGGATCTACAACAACATCCCCAACGGCACCACCGTCGTCGTCCACTGACCGGAGCGTACCGACGCGAGAGGGAGACGGCAACGCAGCCGTCTCCCTCTCCGCCATATCAGGGGAGCGCCCCGTCCCAGGTCCGGCGGGAGACGAAGGTGCCGTAGAGACGGCACAGCAGCGTCCACGCGGCCTGGTCGAAGATCCCCGTCGGCGCCAGCCCGCCCCGGTCCCGGAGCCAGCGGACGTTCTGGGCGGTCGCCTCGTCGAAGACGCCCGTCGGCTGCGCCCGCCGCACGTCCGACAAGCGCTCGGACAGGGCCAGGAACATCCCCTGGATCGGATAGAGCGCCAGGGTCCGCTGGCCGGGGACCAGCTCCTCCTCGGCCCGGGAGAACAGCTCGGCCGTCCGCGGGGGCGCCAGCTCCTCCAGGGCGCGCCCGTGCTCGGAGACGATGGCGTCCCAGGTCGCCAGGTCCACGTTGCCCGTGATGGGCAGGTCGTTGATCTTCTGGAAGATCATCACCGCCTCCATCGTGCCCTCGCCGTAGCGGCCGTTGGGCAGGATGCTCGGCAGCAGCGGCTCGACGAAGGCGATGGTGCGCAGCATCTCCTGGAGGCTGCGGATCGGCGCGCCGACGTAGCGGCCCAGATCTGAGGTGATCATACCTCGTCCCTCCTCTCGGTGTCGGTCTGTCCGTAGCTGAGGGTGGTGCCTGGGAACTGGTCCATCCGGGCGGACAGGGCGTATTGCAGGTCGTCCGGCGGGATGTCGCCCGCCGGGACGGTCTGATAAGGGAAGAAGTCCGTGTTCATCAGGACCGTGCGGTCGATGCCCACGAAGCGGGCGACGAGGTCGTCCCAGGTGTCCCGGTCCACCACGCCCGTCTGCGGCAGACCGGCCTCCTGCTGGAGGGCGCGGACCGCGGTGCGCGTCTGCGCGCCGAAGCTGCCGTCGATCTCGACGGCGGGGATGTTCGTGTAGAACTGCGCGAGGATGGACAGGAGGTATTGCAGCAGGGCGATGTTCGTCCCCCGGTCGCCGTACGCCATCTGCTCCGGATAGGTGAGCTGGGCGTAGAAGAACGCCTGGCCCTCACTGGCCAGCTCGGAGAGCTGGAGGATGCCGGTGTAGATGCGGATGAGCTGGTACCAGGTGCTCCGCCCGACGATCCCGTCCTGGACGAGGTCGAAGATCTTCTGGAAGGACCGGACCGCCTCCTCGGTGGAGGGGTCGAAGTAGCCGTCCACCAGGGGGATCTTTGGGATGGCGGGATAGGCCTGGGAGATGCGGTTGAGGATGAACTGCACGACGCGCACGTGCTCGTCGGTGTCGCCCGGATGGAGGGCGTAGCCGGGATAGGAGAACTGGACGTCCTGGACGGGCGCGTCGGTGACCAGCTCGATGTCGTCGCCGTAGTAGTGGCGCAGGATCTCGACGGAGTCGTGGCCGCGCTGGGCCAGGTCCTCGCTGCCCCACTGGGAGAGCCCGTCGCACTGGGAGGTCGTGCCGTTGCAGAAGCGCGCGGCCAGCGGCTCGATGTGCCCCTGGCGGCGGATGTACGTCGTGAACAGCTCATCCACCAGCTCCGAGACGTTCTCGAAGATGTTGCGGCCGTGGATGTAGCGCTGATCGTGGGCGGTGGTGGACGTGATGTTGAAGTCATAGCCCCGGCTGGGGTAGAACTCCGTATAGACGCGGTTGAGCGCGAAGGACACCTGTGCCAGGATGTTCGCCCGGAGGGCGGACAGGTGCCAGGTGGGGTAGACCTCGCTGCATGCGACGTTCTTGATGTAGTCGAGGAAGGGGACGGTGACGTTCTCCGCGTCGCTGCCGGGCAGACCGAGATGGACGGTGATGTTGGTCGGGACGTAGGGCCGCACGATGATGGGCATGGGCCGCCTCCTTTCACAGGTCCTGGGCCGGGATGTCCACACGGCCGGCCTTGCGCGGCCCCGGCTCCATGAGGGGGATGAGCGGCAGGTCCTGGACGCTCTCGACCCCGGGGAAGATCTGGACGTTCTGGATCAGGAGGAGCTGATAGCTCATGTGCTCCACCCAGATGTCGCAGACCGAGAAGGGCGTCGGCCCGGCGGGGGTGAGGCTGTTCCGCAGCGCCGGGGTCTCGATGGTCAGCGGCGCGGCTTTGCCGCTGCGGTCGGTGGTGCGGATGGCGAGTAGATGCTGCCGCCCGTCCGTGCCCCGCTGGACGACGGAGATCGCGGCGTCCTCGATGGGGAACTGGCCGCGCCCGGTGAAGACGCGCATGACCAGGGTGCCGGAATGATCCATAGGATGACCTCCTTTCTGTGCAGTCTATGCCGGGAGGGACGGTGTGTTGATAAGGAGAGTGACACGATGAAGATCACGTTTTTGTACCACAGCGCCTTCCTGGTGGAGCTGGAGACCTGTTCGCTCCTCTTCGACTGGCACGGCGGGCGCGTCCCGGACATCGACCGGAGCAAGCCGCTCTACGTCTTCGCCAGCCACCACCACGGGGACCACTACGCGCCGGAGATCTTCTCCCTGCTCGGGATGGAGGGGACCTGGTACGTCCTGGGCAGCTGCATCCGGCTCTCGGCGCGGCGCAGGGAGGCCCTGAAGATCCAGGACGACCACGTTTTCCGCCTGGGGGCGGGGCGGCGGCTCACGCTCGGCCCGCTCACGATCGAGACGATCCACTCGACGGACGCCGGGGTGGCGTTCCTCGTCCAGGCGGAGGGGAAGACGATCTTCCACGCGGGCGACCTGCAATGGTGGCAGTGGGCGGAGGAGAGCGCGGAGTGGAACCGCGAGATGGAGCGGGACTTCAAGCGCACGATCGAGCCGCTGCGCGGCCGTCACGTCGATGTGGCCTTCCTCGTCCTCGACCCGCGGCAGGAAGACGACTATTGGAAGGGGTTCGACGCCTTCTTCCGCACGATGGACATCGACGTGGCCTTCCCGATGCACAGCTGGGAGGAGTTCTGGGTCGTGAAGAAGCTCAAGCGCGACCCCTGCTCCGCGCCCTATCGGGACCGCGTGCGGGAGATCTACTACGACGGGCAGACCTTCACGGTTTGAGCACTCTACTCTCTTTTCTTGCATTTTGATGCGGGATATTGTATAATGTCTCTGTATTTTCGACGAGAACGGAGTGATCGGACATGAAAAAGGTCCTGATCGTAACGGCGCTGGCCCTGCTGTCCCTGGTGGCGGGGTGCGGGGCCGAGCCGCCCGCCGCACAGGAGATCGGCGGCACCATCACCGCCTATCCGGAGGCACTCAACCTCGACCCCGGCGCCCAGGAGACGCTCCAGGTCCGCCTGGACCCCGCCCAGCTGGAGGAGCAGGGGGCCGCGTTCACCAGCAGCGATCCCGACGTCGCCACGGTGGCGGAGGACGGCACCGTGACGGCCCTGGCCTCCGGCATGTGCACCGTCACGGTCGCGGCCCGCGCCGACAGCACGATCCGCTGCCGCGTGGAGGTCACGGTGGGCGACGGCCGGGACGCGGAGGAGCTGGGCTACGTCGCCTATGTGGACGAGACGAACGCCGCCTCGGTCTATCCCACCTACTACCTCTCCGAGACGGAGGTGGGGGCCATGGCAGCGGAGGAGCTGCAATTCACCATCAACCAGATCTACGCCAAGAACGGCTATGTCTTCAAGGCGGCCGACATCCAGGACTATTTCAGCCGGATGCCGTGGTACGTGCCCATCTCCGGCGACACCGCGCGGCTCCAGATGTCCCCGGTGGACCGGAGCAACCTGAACCTGCTGGTGCGCTATCGCGAGGACGCGGGGGCGCAGGACAAGACCACGCTCTCCTCCGTGGGCTGGATGTGGACGCGGTACGCCGTGGACGATCCGCTGGACGAGACCTATGTGCGGAACCTGTCCGATTATGACATCCAGCTCCTGATCAACACCATCTATGCCAAGGACGGCTACGTCTTCAGCGACGCCGACGTCCAGGCCATGTTCGAGGACCAGCCGTGGTACGAGGGGTCCGTCACGGATTCCCGGGACCTGTCGTTC
>CAKTJM010000084.1 GCA_934567745.1 uncultured Eubacteriales bacterium
GAAGACATACACGATCGTCGGCGGGGTCAACGGGACGGGGAAGAGCAGTCTGACCGGGGTCCTGACGGCCGAGACGACGGACCTCGGCCGCGTCATCGACGTGGATCGGCTCACGGCGCAGGAGGGCGGGGACGCGCTCCTGGGCGGCCGTCTGGCCCTGCGGCAGCTGGAGGGCTGTCTGGAGAAGGACGTCTCGTTCACGCAGGAGACCACCCTCGCCGGACGGCGGACGGAGTGGACCGCGGCGCAGGCGCGGGCGCTGGGCTACCGCGTGCGGCTGTACTACGTGGCCCTGGACACGGCGGAGGAGTGCCTGGCGCGCATCGCGAACCGGGTCCGCCGCGGCGGCCACGGCATCGACGAGGCCGACGTCCGGCGGCGCTTCGCCGCGCGGTGGGACGCGCTGGAGCGGGTCCTGCCCTACTGCGATGAGGCCCACTTCTTCGACAACGACAACGGTTTCCGCGAGGTGGCGCAGTACCGCAACGGGGCGCTGATCCCTCTGGGCGACGCCCGCCCCCGCTGGTTGACCGAGCTGCTGGCGTATCATGCGGCGCGGGAGGACGTCTGACCGCCGCTTTGTACGAAAAAGACGGCCCCGTACATCGGGACCGTCCGGTCAGGGCTACCTGTTCAGTTGGCTTTCTTCAGGGCTGCGACTTCTCTGTTGAGCTTCTTGATCATAGCCTCGAGCGCCGTGATCCGGGAGTCCATGACATCCATGTCCTCGAGCCGGCCCTCCATCCGGTCGAGCCGGTCGAGGATGCCTGCCTGGCCCTCTGCCAGCAGATCGAACTTCGGCAGGATGTCCGACTCGATCAGGACACCCATGCGATGCGCCATCAGTTGGTCGAGCGCCTGCAGATCCTTTTCATCCAGCATGGTCATCACCTCGTGTCCCCATGATAACAGGCCGACCAACCGATCGTCAAGGTGCCATGGCACCTTTTCCCCAAACAGAGCGAGCGCCCCGCGGCAAGCTGCCGCGGGGCGCTCTTGGTTCGTCGTTCGACGTAGGCAGGTCTGCTCATGGGCCCGCCTGCGCCCTTCCTAGCCGCGATCTTCAGCGATCGTCCTCTCGGACGATCCTGGCGTGCCCATAGCTGTGCCAGTCCAGCCGCTGCCCACAGCGGTCGCAGAAGGCCATACGCTCTCGCTCCAATGTGATGCCGCAGCGGGGGCAGACGGCATAGGCGGAGCCGCATAAGAGCATGGCCTCATGCACCGCGAGCGGGGCGCGGTAGCTGGCGAGGACCAGGAGCCGTTCCAGGAGGCTCAGACCGGTCCAATCAGGCGGGATGGCCCTATCCAGGGTCGTGTTCGTCTCCTTTGGATCGATAGAGTTCCTTGGACAGCGCGAGGAGTGCGTCCCAGAGGTCGATGAGATCGTCGGCGAGTGGGCGTAGGAGCGGGTGGAGGGGCGTGTCGCCCTCCGTGAGCGCGTGAGGGACCGTCGGACCGGACACCAGCTCGGCAGGAGTGATCCCAAGCCGCTGCGACACTTGCTCGATCGTGTCGGCGCGCATGTTGAGATCGGCCTTCAGGTAGCTCTGCAGGGAAGTCTTGCCAATGCCGAGCTCCTTAGAGAACTCCACCAGGCTCTTGTCCCGTTCCGCCATGGCGGTCCGGATGGTAGCGGCAATATTTTCCTGTATCGTCAAGTGGTGTCACCTCCCTACCAAAAAGCATAGGAAGGCGAGGGGCCAGAGTAAATACCGACATCCCGGCAGATGGGCCGGGATAGTGGTACGACGGCCAGGACCGCTCTTTCTTTCGGTCCTTCCGCTGCTTCCCGCCCATCATAGCACGGCCGGGGCGCGGATCGTGTCGGATCGTGGGGAACGGGCGCGAGCTTGACGGGACGGCCCCGACGGGCTATCATGGGAGGGACAGAAAAAGCGGCCCCGAGAGAGGGCCGCAGAGGAGGATCGGGATGAAGATCTATTTCGCAGGCTCCATCCGCGGCGGGCGGGCGGATGCCGACCTGTACCGGCGGATGATCGCGCACATCCAGCGGACGGACACCGTCCTGACGGAGCACGTGGGGGACCTCTCGCGGAGCGTGCTGGAGCAGGGGCGCAGCGGGGACGCCGCCATCTATCAGCAGGACACCGCCTGGCTGCGCTCGTGCGACCTGGTGATCGCCGAGTGCACCACGCCGTCGCTGGGCGTGGGGTACGAGCTGGCCTACGCGGAGCAGCTGTGCAAGCCGTGCCACCTGTTCTACGACCGCGGCCGGTGCCAGCTCTCGGCGATGCTCACGGGGGACCCGTACTTCACGATCCACCCCTACGAGCGGGCGGAGGAGGTCTTCGCCGCGCTGGATGAGATCCTGGGCGGGGCGTGAGGGCTGCCGGGGAGGAAAAAAGAAGGCTCAAGACCGTATGGTCTTGAGCCTTTCTGGTCGGAGCGCGGGGATTTGAACCCCGGGCCTCTTGGACCCGAACCAAGCGCGATACCAAGCTTCGCCACGCCCCGATGTAGCTTATCCATTGTACTGGATGACTCGCTCTTTGTCAAGCCCCCAAAGGCCCTTTTTTGCATAAGCGCCCCCGTCCGCGCATAGAGATGGACGGAAAGGGGGCGGTCGGATGGCACAGAAGGAGCGCGCGCGGCGGGACAAGGCCCCGCCGCTGAGCCGGGGGGAGCGCCGCCGTCTGCGGCAGCTCATCGTCTGCGTGGCGCTGTTCGCGGCGGTGTTCGTCGGGCGCGGGGTGGACCTCGCGCCGGTGGCGGCGCTGTCGGAGCGGGTCGGCACGATCGTGCGGGGCGACACGGACTTCCAGGCGGTCTTCGCCCGGGTGGGGGCGTCGTTCTCCCAGGGCGAGGGCGCGGTGGAGACGTTCCGCGCACTGTGGTCCGGAGAGGAGGAGACGCCCGCGGACGCGGCGCCCGATCCGGCGGCGCCGGACGGGGAGGAGGGCGCCGATGCGCCTGCCGGTCCGTAGCACGGGGGGCTTCTGGCTCCTGCTGGGGGCGCTGCTGCTGGTGGCGTCCGGACGGCTGCTGTGCTGGGTGGCCGTGGCGTGTCTGATCCACGAGCTGGGGCACGCGGCGGCGATCCGCCTGCTCGGCGGGCGGGTCGGCCCGCTGCGGCTGACCGGCGTCGGGGCACAGCTGCGCCCGGAGCGGGCGCGGCTGTTCACCTATGCGGAGGAGTGCGCGATCGCGGCGGCCGGTCCGGCGGCGAGCCTCCTGCTGGCGGGGCTGGCGGGGGCCTGGGCGCGGCAGACCGGGGCGTTCGATGCGTACCTCCTCACCGGCGTGAGCTTGGCGCTGGGGGCCTTCAACCTCCTGCCCGCCGGGGCGCTGGACGGGGGGCGGATCCTGCGGGCGGCGCTGTGTCTCCTGCGCGGGCCGGAGACCGGCGCGCGCTGGGGCCGCTGGCTGACCTGCGGCGTGGCGGGGGCGCTCGGGCTGCTGGGCCTGTGGGCGTGGCGCTGCTGCGGGAACTTCACCCTGCTGCTGTGCGCGGCATGGCTGGGCCTGGCGCGGGGCCGCGGGGACGCTTGACAGGCCCCGGGGCGTGTGGTATCATGAGAACAGAACAGGAAGGTACTGCGACGAGCGGTCCCAGCCCTTATGAACTGCTTCTAGAGATCAAATGAGCCGTCACTTGGCCGAGTGGCGGCTCCTACTGTGTCCCCACTGCGTCCTGCGCTTGCCAGGACGCAGTTTTTTTGGTATAATCACCTATCTGATCCCCGCAGATCTGGGGATACTGGAAGGAGCACCCTATGGAAGCCTTTTCTCAGCTGGCCCATGGCATCGACTGGTCCAGCCTGCGCGACGTCGTGATGCAGATCGTGGCGGTCCTCATCTGCCTGGTCGTCCACGAGGTCTGCCACGGCCTGGCCGCCTACAAGCTCGGCGACCCGACCGCCAAGAGCCAGCACCGGCTCTCGCTCAACCCCCTGCGTCACCTCGATATCTTCGGCACGCTCATGATGCTCGTGGCCGGGTTCGGCTGGGCCAAGCCCGTGCCGATCGACCTGCGGTACTTCCGCGACCCCAAGCGCGGCATGGCGATCACCGCCCTGGCCGGTCCGGCGTCGAACTTCGTGTTGGCCTACGTCTCCGCCCTGTTCGTGAACGGGATCTACGGCGCGATCCTGGTCCGGGGGCAGGGGGCCCTGCTCGTGGACGCCCTCAACTTCTTCTATCTGCTCATGCTGCTGAACATCGGCCTGGGCGTCTTCAACCTGATCCCCTTCCCGCCGCTCGACGGCTCGAAGGTCGTGGCGATGTTCCTGAGCGACCGCGCCTACTACCGCTGGATGCAGCTGGAGCGGTACGGCATGATCGTGCTCATGGCGATCCTGTGGTTCGGCTGGCTGGACGGTGGGCTATACGCCGTGCGCAGCGCCGTGGAGAACGCGATGCTCGACGGGTCGGCCTTCATGACCACCTTCGTCATCGGGCTGCTGTCGTGACGATGGAACGGCCGGTCTATCACCTCGAGGGCATCGTGCGGGACCGCGCGGGCGCCGAGGACTTCGACGGTCCGCTGGACCTGATCCTGGCCCTGCTCAAGCGGGAGCGCGTGTCGATCCGGGACGTCTCCCTGACGGAGCTCCTGCGTCAATATCTCGCCTGGATGGAGGCCCGCCGTGCGCGCGACCTCACGGTGACGGGCGAGTTCATCACGATGGCCTCGCACCTGATGTGGCTCAAGACGCGGATGCTCCTGACCGAGGAGGACGCCCAGGCCAAGGCCGAGCTGGACGAGCTGGCCGCCCAGCTCGCCGAACGCGAGGGGCGGGCGCAGCAGGCGCGGCTCCAGGCGGTCCTCCCGATGCTCGGGGACCGCTGGCGGCAGGGGGCCGCGGTCTGCGTCAAGCCGCCCGAGGCGCAGTTCGTCCGGCGGGTCTGGCGCTACGCCCATGGGGCGAACGAGCTGCGGCGCGCCCTGCTGGCCGCCCGCCGCCGTGCGCCGGAGGTCCGGCCGGTGGCGGCCGAGCACCTGCGCGCCCTGGTCCGGCGGGAGCCGTACCGCGTCGAGCGCGCGGCGGAGGAGCTGCTCGCCCGGCTGGACGAGGCGGGACCGCAGCGCTTCGGCGCGCTCCTGGCCCGCTGCCGTGACCGGTCCGAGGCGACGGCGCTGTTTTTGGCCCTGCTGGAGCTGTGCCGGGCGGGGCGGATCTCACTGACCGACGGGGACGATCCGGAGATCGCCCGGATCGCCTGACAGTCGATGACACCAACGACACCGAAAGGAGGGGATGGACTTGGAGCGCACCGAGCTGGAGAGCGCCGTCGAGGCCATCCTCTTCGCTTTGGGCACGCCCGTCCCGGCGGAGCGTCTGGCCGCGGCGGCGGGGGCCTTCCCCCATCAGATCGACGAGGCCTGCGCCCGGCTGGCGGCGGGGTATGAGACCGAGGGGGCCGGCCTCCGGCTGATCCGGCTGGAGGACCGCTGGCAGCTCGTCTCCGCCCCGCGCTGGGGCGGGACGATCCGCGGGCTGCTGGAGCGCCGCCGTCCGGACAGGCTCTCCCCGGCGGCGATGGAGACCCTGGCGGCGGTGGCGTACTTCCAGCCCATCACCCGGGCGGAGATCGACCGGATCCGGGGCGTGGATGCGTCCCACTCCGTCGCGCTGCTGCTCGAACGGGAGCTGATCGCCCCCTGCGGCACGCGCGACGCGCCCGGGCGGCCGACGCTCTACCGCACGACGGACGCCTTTTTGCGGAGCTTCGCCCTGACGTCCCTCACGGACCTGCCGCCGCTCCCGGCGGCGGAGGAGAAGGGGGGCGACGGCCCATGACCGGTGCGATCGTGCTGGGCGTGCTGGCCCTGCTCGTCGCCGCGATCCTCGCCCTGCGGGTGGGCGTCCTGGTCGGCTATGACCGGGGCGCGCCGTGGGCCAGGCTGTGCATCGGTCCGGCCCGCATCACCCTCTGGCCGAGGGAGCCGAAAAAGAAAAAACGGCCGAAACGCGCCAAGGGGAAACGGGCGGACCGCCCCAAGGAGAGCAAGACGCAGAAGGCCGCGAAGCCCCGTCCGAAGCTCACGCCCGCCCTCGTGCGGGCCATGCGCGGCCCGATCCGGGCCGCGCTGGGCCGCCTGCGCCGCGCCGTGCGGATCGATACGGTCGCGCTCCGGCTCATCTGGGCCGAGGAGGACCCCGCCGACGCGGCGGTCCACTACGGCCGCCTGTGGGCCGCGCTCGAGGCGGCCCTGGCGCTGCTGCGGGCGAACGTCACGGTGCGGGAGGACGACCTGGCGCTCACGATCGACTTCACACGCGAGAGACCGGAGCTGGTCTCGCTGCGGTTCGGGGCCTCGGCGACCCTGGGCCGGCTCATCGGCATCGCGGTCCTGGCGGCGGTCGGGATCCTGCGGGCGCTGCTGAGCGAGAAACGACGGACACGGACCGCCCCGACGGCGGTGAAAAAAGAGGAGGATCCCCATGGAGAACAAGCATCCGCTCAATGACCTGATGGCCGAGACCATCCAGAAGATCCGCGAGACGGTGGACGCGAACACCGTCGTGGGCACGCCCATCGTGGCGGGCGAGGTGACGCTGATCCCGGTGTCCAAGCTGTCGTTCGGCTTCGGCACGGGCGGCTCGGAGTTCCCGGCGAAGGCCGCGTCCACCGCGCCGAACCCCTTCGGCGGTGGCGGTGGGGCCGGGGTCAAGGTGACGCCGGTGTGCTTCCTGGTCGTCTCGGGGACGAGCGTCCGGGTGCTGCCGATGGACGGCGAGACGGACGGCGGCATCGAGCGCGTCCTGGACATGGTGCCGGACCTGGTGGCCAAGCTGACCGCCTGGCTCGAACAGCGCAAGGCCAAGGCCGCGGCCAAGGACGAAGCGGAGGAAGCCGACTTCGTCTGACGCTCGACCGGCTTCGAGGGATGGATCGCCCCGGTATCGTCTATACTACCTCCTAAGAGACCGCCCGCTCTGCGGGCGAAGGCTTGGGAGGCGACGACATGCGAAAAGGCTGGGCCGTGGCGGTCCTCATCTGCGCGTTGGTCCTGGGACTGTCGGTCCCGTCGGGGGCCATCGCGCCCCCGACGACGTCCGCCCGCTGCGCGGTCCTGATGGACGCGGCGAGCGGGCGGGTGCTCTATGCCCAAAACGCGGACGAGCCGCGCCCGATCGCGAGCATCACGAAGCTGATGACCGCCCTCGTCGCGGCGGAGGCCCTGGATCTGGACGCGCCGGTGACGATCCGCCCGGAGTGGACGGGGATCGAGGGCACGTCGCTGTACCTGCGGGCCGGGGAGGTCCTGACGGTGCGGACGCTGCTGTATGGGCTGCTGCTGCACTCCGGCAACGACGCGGCGGTCGCCCTGGCCGGGGCGAGCGCGGGGGACGTCCCTACCTTCGTCGGCTGGATGAACGAGCGGGCGGCGGAGCTGGGGATGACGCACACACGGTTCTCCGATCCGCACGGCCTGAGCGACGGGGACCACTACGCCTCGGCGCGGGACATGGCCTTGCTGGCCTGCGCCTGTCTGAAGAACGAGACCGTGGCGGCGATCGTCGCCACGAAGAGCATCGTCTGCGAGGGCCGCTCGCTGACGAACCACAACAAGCTCCTCTGGCGGTACGACGGCTGCACGGGGATGAAGACGGGCTACACCCGCCAGGCGGGCCGGACGCTGGTCTCCAGCGCGGTGCGCGACGGGCGCAGTCTGGTCTGCGTGACCCTGTGCGACGGGGACGACTGGCGCGACCACGCCGCCCTGCTGGACTACGGCTTCGCGGCCTACCCGTTGGAGACCGTCGCCGCGGCGGGGACGGAGGTCGCCCGGGTCCCGGTGGCGGGGAGCCTGGTGTGGTGCGTGCCGGTGACGGTGCGCGACGACTTCGCCTGGCCGCTGGCCGAGGGGGAGACGGTCCGCTGGGAGCTGCTCCTGCCGGAGCAGGCGGAGGCCCCCGTGCAGGCGGGCCGCCTGGCGGGCACCGTGCGGTTCTGGCTCGGTCAGGAC
>CAKTJM010000085.1 GCA_934567745.1 uncultured Eubacteriales bacterium
TGCTCGCTGATCGCGGCCATGCAGGTCGTGTAGTTCGTGTCCGCTGCGAAGACGGCGGGCACCATGCTCACAGCCAATGCGAACACGAGGATCGTTACGGTCAGTAACTTTTTCATGATAAACTCCTGTCTGCGTGAGAGAGAGCCTTACCGTCATACCAGATGCCTCAATGTGTGGGTAAATGCGGCTGTCTCTCGTTGTTGATCGTTCCCTGCGGAAGCATCGTCCGCAGTATCATCGTAAGCGCCTGCATCGGAGATTATACACGAAGACATCCAACTTTTCAAATCGCTACCGGTCCGTTCGGGCCTTGGGAGTGTCTCTCCTCTTTAGCGGTTCTAAACAAAATTTTGTTTCTCTTTGTAACCGATATTTAGCCAGTCCGTTCCCAAAACGTTCGTTTTTGTATCCGAATTGTAAATTCTTTGGTAGCGTTTTGTAACTCTGCCCAAAAATAGCGCCGTACGATCGTGCGATCGGCCGGATCTTTCGGGGCCTGTCCCCGCCCGCCTGCGGTCGGGACGCACGGCGGGATACAAAATGACGGTCCCGGTCGTCCCAAGGGACGCCGGGACCGTGATAGAAAGCCTCGTACCCGTTGCGCCGCAACGGGTACGAGGCTTCGTCAGCTCGATCAGAAATCTGTGAACTCCGGCTTGCGGCGGGCCAGGAACGCCTCCATCCCCTCCGTCCGGTCGTGGGTGGCGAAGAGCATCCCGAAGACGTCCTCCTCCTTCCGGGAGCCGTTCGCGACGTCCATGTCCATGCTCGCGTTCACGCAGGCCTTCGCCATCGAGACGGCGTACCCGGCGCGGGAGGCGATCTTCTCCGCCAGCGCCTGGCAGGTGTCATGGAGCTCGGCCACCGGGACCACGTGGTTGGCCAGGCCCACCCGATAGGCCTCCTGCGCGTCGATCTGGTCGCCGGTGAAGATCAGCTCCTTGGCGCGCCCCACGCCGATCAGGCGGCCCAGCCGCTGCGTCCCGCCCCCGGCGGGGATGATGCCCAGCGTGACCTCGGGCAGCGCGAAGCGGGCGTTCTCCGCCGCGATGCGGATGTCGCAGGCCAGGGTCAGCTCGCAGCCGCCGCCGAGCGCGTAGCCGTTCACGGCCGCGATCGTGACCTGGCGCATGGTCTCCAGGACCTCCGCCGTGTGGTGGCCCAGGCGGGCCAGATGGCGCGCCTCGATGGCGTCCTGCTGGACCATCATCTTGATGTCCGCACCGGCCGCGAAGGCACGGTCCCCTCCGCCGGTGAGGATGACGGCGCGGATGCTGTCGTCGCTCCGGATGCGCTCCAGATGCGCGAGCATCTCCTCGTGGACCTGCTCGTTCAGCGCGTTCAGGCACTCGGGACGGTCGATGGTCAGCCATGCGGCGACGCCTCTCCGTTCCATGCGTACCACTTCCATGAAAACACCTCCTATTATCTGCCGGGCCGCGCCCGGCCGTTCACTTCCGATAGGCTGCGTAGATGCTCCGGCGGCTGAACCCATGCACCGGTGCGAACAGGTCGTCCGGCAGGCTCGTGACGGGCGCGTCGGGGTCCATGGCGTACTTCAGGATCCCCTGCTCGGCGCACCAGTCCATCGCGCCCCAATAGGCATGCTGCGGCGCGCGGGCCGCGCGGAGCTTCTCGATCCGGCGGCCGATGGCCTCCTCGCGCGGCGCGAGGAGCATCGCCAGCTCGCCCCAGGTCATCGGGGCGTCCAGCCGGAGCTTGTTATCCGAATAGACGATGGCGCGCTCGGCCTGGAGCCGGACGAGCTTCTCGAAGTCGGGGTCGTCCCGGCCCACGTCCGCGAAGGGGCTCTCCTGCATCAGCTCCTGGACCGTCACGACCCGGTAGCCGTACTGCTGGAGCAGGGCGAGCTGCTCCCACAGGCCGAAGGCGACCGGCGTGCGGCGGGCCATGTTGTAGCCGTCCTTCTGGAAGATGATCTGGCCGCACAGGCCGTCGGGATCGCTCTCGAGCAGCTTGCGCATCGGCGCGACCATCGCCTCGACCTCGGCCCGCTGCGTCTCCTCGGCGCTCGCGTGCTGGATGGGCAGCCAGCCGGCCCCGTCGAAGGCCGCGGCCAGGTAGAGGTAGCCCATCGCGTCGTAGACGTCGTAGCTCGTCGTGCCGTCGCCGAGCTGGTCCACATAGTGCGGCGGGCGGGCCATGGTCATCTCATAGCCATACTGCTCCCGGAGCAGGCCGTGCAGCCGCCGCAGGTCTGCCACCGCCTCGTCCATGCCGGAGAGGTGGGCGCGCTTGCCGTAGACGAACGGCTTCTTGCCAAAGATGACGTGGCGATAGCCGTGGTTCGTCACCTGATGGCCCTCAGAGAGGATGCGGCGCATCAGGCGCTCGTTGTGCACCGCGCCGCCGCGCTCGTCCTGGTTGATGTCCGGATAGTGGTCGTACCGGACCCCGCCCCAGTCGGCCTGGCCGGTGCGGCCCGCCGTGTCGGGATAGTTCTCACTGGTGTCCCCGATCACGTCGAAGGTCCCGTGCGCGCCAAACTCCGCCAGCGTGTCCAGCAGGACGTCCGTGAGGGAGCGGCCCCCGAACTTGTCCGGCGCGGCCGGCAGGTCCATCGGGCCGTCGTCGAAGGTCATCGCCACCAGGCGTTCTTTCGTACAGACGCGCTCGATGCGGCGCGTATAGCTCAGATGATGGGTCGGCTCGGGCAGGAACCGCTTGAGGAAGCGCTTGCCCTGCTTGCCCGCTTTTACGATCAGTGACATGGATCTTCTCCTATCTCCTCCGGTCCTCCCAGGCGCACTTGAGGGCGAACAGCGCCCACTTCCCATAGCGCGCCGGGCCGGACCCGGTCTTTTTCAGCTTCGTGTATTGGCTCCTCGCCACGCACAGGGCCGCGCCGCGCGTGCCGGACGCCGTCCCCGCGCCCGCCCAGAGGGCCGCGCGGATCGCCGCCAGGGAGCGCTCCTCCGCCGCGACCGTCAGGACCCCGTTGCCGATCTCCTCCGGCAGGTGCGCGTCGCTCCCCGCGGTGGGCCGCAGGCCGTGCGCCGCGGCGAACTGCGCCGCCAGGGCGTTGGCCTCGGGGATCTTCCGGTCGGCCCGGCCGTTCCAGACCTCCATCCCGTCGAGGTCCGGCAGGAGGGGCAGGAGCCGGTCGGCGTCGCGCCGGTGCTGGAAGGGGTGCGCCAGGACGGCCATCCCCCCCGCGTCCCGGACCGCGCGGACCGTCTCCGGGAAGACCGTGTGCCGCACGGCGGGGTCGTCCACGAACAGCCCGAGCAGGTGCCCGTGCTCCGTGGACAGCTCCACCCCGGGGACGATGAGCACGCCGCCCACCTCCTTCGGGCCGGTGTAGACCACGTCGTGGTCGCAGACGGCCACGGCGTCCAGCCCCAGCGCCCGGGCGCGGGCGGCGATCTCCTCTACGGTCATCCGCCCGTCGTGGGAGCGGGCGGAGTGGATGTGCAGGTCGAGTCTCAGTTCCATCTATCGTCCCTTCAGACTGTTCTTGAGATAGGCCCGATAGGCCCGCATGTCGTCGCGGCGGCGCAGCACCTCGGGCACGGTGAAGAAGTCGCGGACCCCGCCCAGCGCCTCGCGCAGCCGTCCGGCCCTGCAGTAGCCCAGCGTGGCCAGCCCGTCGTTGAAGAGGAAGCGCAGCTTCACCCCCGTGCGGAAGTCGCGCGGCGTGTACTCGACCGGCTCCCCCGCCGCCGCCCTGGCGTACAGGACGGTGTAGGGGCTGCCGCAGCGGTCCGTCAGCGGGAAGGAGCCCCAGACGCGGGGGTTCACCTCCAGCACCCGGCCGCCCTTCAGCTCCACCATGGCCATCCCCACGAACCCGAAGGAGGCGAGGAGACGGTGGGCGGCGGCGATCAGCTCCTCGTCGTAGAAGCTCACGCAGCAGGTCGAGGGCCCGCCCGTCACCGGGTACTCCCGGATCCGGCGGTGGCACAGGGCGCACAGCAGCTCGCTGTCCCGCCCCAGCAGGAGATCGACGCCCTCGCCGGGGCCGACCACCTGCTCCTGGACGATGGGCGCATCGTCCCATCGCTGCATCGCGGCGTACTTCGTGCGGAACTCGTCCGCGTCGTGCGCGATCGTGTACCGGTCGCGCGCCTTCAGCCCGGCCTTCTCCCCGCAGTGCGGCTTGATGACGACCGGGAAGCGGTCCGGCAGGCCGGAGAACTCCTCCGGCACCGGGATGCCGAGCGCGCGGGCGCGCTCGTGCACCTGCTGCTTGTCGTTGAGCGCATCGAGCACCTCCGGCGGCGCGACCAGGAAGTCGGCCACCGCGGCGAACTCCGCCCGGCGGCGGCTGACCGCCGCGAGCGTGTCCGCCCCCGTGCAGAAGAGCACGGGCCGGTCGAGCGTCCCCAGCAGGGCCAGGAGCCGGTCCGCATACGCCTCGTCCTTGCAGGAGCCGTCGATCCACTGCCCCTGCCAGGTGCAGCGGGAGAGGAAGGCGGCGGGCTCCTGCGCGCTCTCCGCCCGCGTCTGGGTCACGACGACCCGGTCCCCCGCGTCGCCGAGCGCGCGGACGGCGGCAAGGCTCGACCGATACCGTCCGTCCGTCACGACCACTGTCCTCATGGCATCTTCTCCTTTGATCTGGGGCCGAACGCCCCGCACACGGCATCAGCCGCGGTCATATTCGTCGAACGTCGCCTTCAGCTGGTGGTCCAGCCGGGCGATCGGATCCGCGCCGAGGGCGCGGCCGCCGGGGCGGAGCACCGCCTCGCGGGCGGGCCGGGCCAGGAGCTGATCGAGCAGCTCGTCGAAGAACGCCCCCTCGCACAGGTGCACCAGGCCGCCGGTGACGTTCTCGATCCAGAACAGGTCCGTCACGTCCTGCCCCGTCTGGTCCTCGAACCGGGCCAGGAGGTACGACCCCCGGCGCAGGCCCGAGAAGGGCGGACGGCGGAACACGGTGAAGAACACCTCGCCCCGCCAGCGGTGGAACACGTCCCACACGGTCCGCGGCGCACAGGCGCAGTAGAGCCGCCGGACCAGCCGCCGCGCCGCGCGGCCGTCGAGCCGGAGCCAGCGGACGTCCCCGGCCTCGGTGGCGGTCATGAGGAGCCGCCCCGCGCCGTGGCCCAGGAAGGGCGTGCGCGTCGGCTCCAGACAGAAGCTGTCTGAGAGGTCCCGGAAGGCCCCCGCCAGCTCCGACAGGCGCTTGACATCGACGGCCACGTCGATGCGGTCCAGGATGGCCAGCAGGTCCTTCTTGGGCATCTGGTGCAGGGACCGGCCGCCCTCGTCGTAGACCACGATGTGGTAGATCAGCTCCTCGATGGCCTGGATGCCCTCGTAGTAGCAGGCGATCGTCGCACACTGGATGGACTTCTCCCCGTCCGTGCGCGGGCCGAGGTACCAGTCGAAGGCCTCCAGCGCCCGCCCGCCGCTCTCGTCGAGGAGATGCTGGATGCGGACGATGGGGCTGGTGTCGAACTCGCTCTCGCCGAAGAACCGGCTGGCGTTGTCGCTGACCTTCGCCCACATGCTCTGGAACCAGTCGCGGCCCCGGTCGCTCAGCTGGTGCTGGAAGCGCAGGTCGAGCGGCCGGACGCGGACGCCGTCCTCGTCGCTCTGGTCGCGCTCGATCAGATAGAGGTCGCTGCGCTCGGGCGGGCCGTAGAAGTCGGCGTACCATTTGAAGAGGAGGTAGAAGCTGTCCTCCTGCTGGCTCGCCGCCACCCAGGCCATCGTTGTCCACGCTTCGCGGATGGGTGTCCCCTTCCCGGCATACCGGTCGAACATCCAGGCGATCCTGGGGTCCGAGAGTATGTCGTGGTACATCCAGCAGATCCTGTGCTGATCGGTATCGTCCATGAGATCCTCGAAGGACTCACGGTCCAGATAGATGGGATCGTCGAAACACATAAGCGCACAGACCTCGTCACATTCGTTCTCGCGTGTGGTGGTATCCATTATACCAGCACTTCTCCCCCACTTCAATCATCAAACAGGAGATCCGGCGCATTTTATCACGAAAGCCGCCCCGCGGAACACGAGGCGGCTCGATCGTTTTTGCTGTGATACTGTCAGGAGCCGTCCGCTCACAGGCTCCGGCCGACGGTGTAGGCCGAGCCGATGGCGGTCATGACGTTGCCCACACGGCTGCCGTCGCCGACCTCGTAGACGGGGATGCCCCGCCCGATCAGCGCGCTCTTGAGCGAGGGCCGCGACCGGAAGCCGACCGCCAGGACCACATGGTCCGCTGCGAGCGTCCGCGGGCCGGACGGCCCGTCGATCTCGGCCCCCGCGTCGGTGACGGCGGTCAGGCGGCAGCCCGTCTCGATCCGCACGCCCGCCTCGGCCAGCAGGTCGCGCAGCATGGAGTCGTTCATCTCCGGCACCGGGATCCCGGCCGAGAGGATGTCGGGCAGGGCCTCGACGACGGTGACCTCCTTGCCCTCCTGCGCATAGCCCAGGGCGGTCTCACAGCCGACCAGCCCGCCGCCCACGACGACGATCCGGCGGCCCGGCAGCGCGGCCCCTGTGAGGGCGGCCACACAGTCGATGGCGCGCTCCGCGCCGGGGACCGGCGGGACGCTCGGCGTCGCGCCGACGGCCAGGACGACCGCGTCCGGCGCCCGGTCCAGGACGTCCTGCGCGGTCAGGTCCGTGTCCAGCTCCACCCGGACCGGGAGCGCCGCGAGCTGCCGCTGGTACCAGCGGTCGAGCGCGTCGAGGTCCTCCTTGAACGTGTGCGCCCCGGCGGGCCGCAGGCTCCCGCCCAGGACGCCGCTGCGCTCACACAGGGTGACGTCGTGCCCGCGCAGGGCCGCGACACGGGCGGTCTCCATCCCGGCGACGCCGCCGCCGACCACGAGGACCTTCTTTTTCTCCAGCGCCGGGGCCAGACCGAAGCTCGCCTCCCGCGCGGCCTGGGCGTTCACCGCGCAGCCGGCGCGGCGGCCCGTCTTGAGCGCGCCGATGCACCCCTGGTTGCAGCCGATGCAGGGGCGGATCTCCTCCGGATGGCCCGCGAAGAGCTTGTTGGGGTAGTCCGGGTCGGCCAGGGACGGACGGCCCAGGACGACGGCGTCGATCTTCCCCTCGCGCACGGCCGCCTCGGCCAGGTCAGGGTCGTTCATCCGCCCGCCGCAGAGGATGGGGATCGAGACGGCCTGCTTGGCCTGGGCGGCCAGCGCGACGATCCCGCCCTTCTCCATGTAGCAGGGCGGCGCGGCGTAATAGAAGGAATCGTACTGACCAAAGTCCACGCTCAGGCAGTCGTAGCCGTAGGACTCCAGCGCCCTGGCCATGTCCAAGCCCTCCTCCAGGGTCCGGCCGACCTCCCCCTCCCCGCGGAGGGAGGGCTGGTTGTAGCCCTTCATGTAGGCCTTGAGCGCCAGACGCATCGAGACCACGAAATCGGAGCCGCAGGCCGCCTTGACCCCGTCCAGGATCTCGCGGGCACAGCGGAGCCGATTCTCCAGCGCCCCGCCGTACTCGTCCGTGCGGTGGTTCATGAAGCTCATGGCGAACTGGTCGAGCAGATAGCCCCAGTGCATCGCGTGGACCTCGATGCCGGGGAAGCCGCACTGCTTCAGCAGGACCGCCGTGGCGATCATCTGGTCGATTTTCTGGTGGATCTGATCGACCGTGAGGGCCGGGGCCAGCCGGGACGGATCGTGATAGTACGGGATCTCGGACGGACAGAAGCAGCCGAGCGCGTTCCGCCCGAAGCCCATGGAGACCTGGGGCAGCATCTTCGCGCCGTAGGCGTCCAGCCGTTCGAGCAGCTCGACGGAGGAGCGCATGAAGCTCTTC
>CAKTJM010000086.1 GCA_934567745.1 uncultured Eubacteriales bacterium
GTGCCGCTGGTGGGCATCGTCTATGACCAGAAGGTCAGCTCCTTCCTCTCCTACATCGGCCAGGACCTCTACGAGGACCTGGGCGGGATCACCGCCGAGGGGCTGATGGACCTGATCGACCGCGCCGTCGAGCGCGGCCGCGATCCGCAGTTCCTCTCCGAGAGCGTCGAGAAGCTCCGCCGCATGGAGGCTGTCAACCGGCAGGTCCTGCGCGAATACTTCCCGGACGAGCCGTGAACGCACGAAAAAACGAACGTCCCGACCCACGATCGTCTGATCGAAGGGTCGGGACGTTTCTCGTCCGTATCGGAGGGCCGTCAATCCCCGTCCGTCTGGTGGAGGCCATCGACGAGGGCCGAGAGCGCGTCCTGGATCGTGCCCAGCTCCTCCTGTGCCCGTGCGAAGGAGCCGCGCGCCGCGTCCAGCTCGGTCTCGGCGGCGGCGACGGAGGTGTGCAGGTCCTGCTGGAGCCGGTCGCAGCGGCGCTGGATGTCCAGCACCCAGCCCGCGCTCTCCGCGCGGACCTGGGCCGCCTGATCGCGGGCCGCGCTGAGCGTGCACTGGGCGCGCTCGTGCGCGGCGACCTCGATGTCGCCCGCCGTGTCCTTGATCCGCGCCCACGACGCGGCCGCGGGCTCCAGCTCCGCCACCCGCGCCCGGAGCGCCGCCAGCTCCGCCCCGGCCGCGTCCCGCGCGGCGGTGGCCTCCGCGAGCTGGGCCTTCAGGTCCTCCAGGGCCTGGGTCAGCTCCGACCGGTCCTGTGCGGTCGCGTAGGCCGCCGCGCTCTGCACGGCCAGACGGTCCTCCGCCTGTGCGCGGGCGGCGCGCTCCTGCTCCAGCTCGGCCGTCAGGGCGGCGCGCTCCTCCCGATGCTCGGTGAGGAGCCTCTCGATGTGGTCCAATACGTCCTGGCGGTGGAACCCGCCAAAGGCCACGGTGCGGAACCGTCCCTCGTTCTCGTTCATGCGCCAACCTCCGTCCATCCGGTCTGTTTTTCCCCATTCTACCATGATCTTCGCGCCGATTCAATCACTCTTTCCCCGCGATCTGGCTTGCTTTTGCCCTTCGGTCATGTTACACTGGCTGTTGGTCCGGACGTTCGGACCGTTGAAATGAAAAAGGAGCGACTCACTATGAAACGAAACCTCACAGCAGCCGCGCTCGTCCTCATGCTGGTCCTCGGCCTGTCCGCCTGCGGCGGGAACGACGCAGGCGACGCCATCGTCAAGGCCCAGGAGGCCATGGCGGACGTGCAGAGCATGACCTATCAGACCGTCATGGAGATGGACCTGTCCGCCGACGGCGACAGCGTCTCCATGAGCGTCACCGCCGACGTCTCCGCCATCGTCGATCCCCTCGCGCTCGAGATGGCCATGAGCCTCGACATGGGCGAACTCGGGCGGCTCGACTACACGTCCTACATGGTCTCCGACGCCGACACGCTCACCATGTACAGCTGTCTCGACATGGGCGACGGCCCGACCTGGATCCGCGAGGACGTGAGCGACATGACCTCCCTCTCCCAGTACGACGCGAAGGCCAGCCTGGACCTCTATCTCAAGAGCGCCCAGAGCTTCCGCGAGGCCGGGAGCGAGACCGTCGGCGACTATGAGGCCGTCCGCTACGACGGCGTCATCAAGGGCGACGACCTCAACGCGGTGCTCGAGACCTCCGGCGTCCTCGATCAGCTCTCCAACCTGGGCATCGAGGAGAGCGACGACCTGCTCACGGACATCGGCGACCTGCCCATCAGCATCTGGATCGACCAGGCCACCTCCTTCCCCGTCAAGTACGAGATGGACATGAGCGCCATCATGCAGACCATGCTCGCGAAGATGGCCGAGAGCGACGAGAGCGTCAGTGCCGTGACCGTCGATGAGCTCATCGTCTCCATGGTCGTCACCGGCATCGACTGCGTGGACGAGATCGTCATCCCGGAGGAGGCCCTCACCGCCACGGCGGAGGGGTGAGCGGCGCACCCCCAACATCCTCAGTACATGGACGGCCCCCGCGGACCCATAGGGTCCGCGGGGGCCGTCTTCTACGTCTCGTCATAGCATAGAGGGGAGGTGAGGTCCATGGATGCGGTCGCGCTCACGACGGCCGTCACGCTCCTGGCCAACGCCGCGGCCGCGCGGCTGTCCGCCGGGGAACTGGCGGTCCTCTCCGCCGCCCTGAGCCAGTGCGCGGATGCCCTGGCCCTCATCGCCGCCCAGCGGGCCCTCCAGGAGTCCCGTGCGGCGGGATGTGCGCCTGCCGCTCCAGGGCGCGATAGTCCAGCTTCCCCCGGTCCGTGTGCGGCAGAGACGGGCGGAACAGATACGCCGCCGGACGGACGTACTCGTTGAGCCGCTCCTTTACCCGCGCGCGCAGGACCGGTTCGACCTCCTCGGCCGTCCGGCCCGCCGCGGGGACCACGAAGGCCACCGGGCGCGTCTCGCCGTCCGGGGCCACGGCGGCGACCACGCCGCAGTCGGCCACCAGCGGGCTGCCCAGCAGGCAGTCCTCGATGACCGACGGGAAGATCTTGAACCCATTGCGGGAAATCATCCGCTTGCGCCGTCCCGTGACGTAGACGCTCCCGTCCGCCGCCACGTGGCCGATGTCCTTCGTCCACACCCACAGCGCGCCGTCCGGGCCGGGACGCAGGATCTCCGCGTCCGCCTCCGGCGCGCCGTAGTAGCCGTTCATGACCGTGCTGCTGCGGACGATCAGCTCGCCCTCCTCGCCGGGGGGCAGGGCGCGGCCCGTCTCCGGGTCCGCCGCCAGGATCGTGCAGCCGACCATCGGCAGGCCCACGCTGCCGATCGTCCGGCGCGCCGCGCCATGGTTCAGGCAGACGATGCCGCAGACCTCGGACAGGCCGTACTCCTTCACCAGCCCCGCCGTGCAGCCGCGGGCGCGGAGGTAGTCGTCGATCCGCCGCTCCAGCTCCGGGGCCATCGCGTCGCCGCCGTTGCGCGGGACCTTCAGGAACGACAGGTCCGCCTCGGCCGTCTCCGGGCTGTCCAGGAGGAACTGCCAATAGGACGTCGTCCCGTTCACCTGCTCCGGGCGATAGCGCAGGAGCAGCGCCCCGAGCTGATGCGGCCGGAACAGTGGCGCCAGGATCACCGTCATCCCCGTACACAGTGGGACATGGATGCACTGGCACAGCCCGAACGCTGCGAACGGCGGCAGGAGCGTCAGGGACGAACCGCCCGGGCCGTACTCCGTCCGGGCGGTCGTGTATTGGATCAAAGAGCTGCGGAACGCACGGCGCGAGAGGGCGACGCCCTTCGCCGGGCCGGTGGTCCCGCCGGTGTAGGTGATGGCCAGCGGCTCCTCCCAGCGGTCCGTCTCCGGCGCGTCGCCGGTCGGCTCCGCGAGGAGCTGCGCCCAGGACAGGCACGCCGGGCCGTCCGGTCCTGCCTGCCACGCGCCGCAGCCCAGCTGCGCCGCCTGCGCCGGGTCGAGGTACGGCCCGAGCGGCAGGACCACGTAGTGCTCCGCCGGGGCCTGTCCGCGTGCGCCGTAGACCTTGGCGAAGGCCAGCTCCAGGACGAGCACGACCTTCGACCGGGCGCGGACGAGGTAGCCCTCGACCTCGGCGGGGCTGAGCTTCATGTCCACCCAGTTCGCCACCGCGCCGATGCGGTCCACGGCGTAGAAGGCCGCGATGGTCTCCGGCGTGTTCAGCGAGAGGATCGTCACCAGGTCCCCCGCCCGGACCCCGCGCCGCCGCAGCCCGGCCTCCGCCCGCAGGATCTCCGCCCGGAGGGCGGCGAAGGTCAGGCCCCGGTCCCCGCACCGCAGGGCGGGCCGGTCCGGCGCGGCCGCGACGGCCCGCCAGAGGTCCTCGAAGGGCGCGCGCCCCATCCCGCTCAGAGCAGGGTGAGCTTCGGTCCGCCGTCCGGGTTCCGGTCGGAGCCGCCGCCCGCCTTGTTCACCGCGATGGTGTTCGGGTCGATGACCGCCTTGCGCAGCATCAGACCGGGGATGCCGGAGGACGCCGCCAGGGAGGCGCACTGCGCCTGCATGTACGGGAAGAGCTGGTCGTAGACCTCGCCGTGGACCTGGCGCTTGACCTCGTCGCTCGTCGCGCCGGTGCAGTTGAACACGCCCACCAGCTCCAACGTCAGGGTGAACTGGCCGCCCGCGAACTCCTTGTCGCGCAGCGTCTGCTGGAGCTTGCCCAGGCAGCGGCTGCCGTCGGGCGCGAAGTTCACGTTCAGCGAGAAGGAGCTGTCGAGCTGGATCTGGCCCGGCTTCTCCAATTTATTCACAAGATGGATCTCCTGGATCTTCTGGTTGACCAATGTCGCGTTCGCCATGATCGTTCTCCTTTCGAGCTTGCGATGGTTGGATCTCGTACCCCCTGATTATAATACGGATGCACCGGGAAAGTCCAGAGGATATTTCCCCCGCGGGCGGGCAGACTACGCCCAAGGAAAGGATGGATCGACCTTGGGAAACAAACACTGCGGCCGTCAGACGGTCCGCTTCGCGTCGCCCCCCGTCGTCCAGGGCTATGGCAGCGCCGCCGGGCGCAAGGAGGCCGACGGCCCCCTCGGCGGCTGCTTCGACTTCACCGGGACCGACGACACCTTCGGCGAGAAGAGCTGGGAGAAGGCCGAGACCTTCCTCCAGCGGCAGGCCCTCGCCTTCGCGCTCAAGCGCGCGGGCCGCACGGCCCGGGAGCTGGACTACCTCTTCGCCGGGGACCTGCTCAACCAGTGCATCGCCACCTCCTACGCCGTGCGGGGGCAGCCCGTGCCCTTCTTCGGGCTGTACGGGGCCTGCTCCACCATGGCAGAGGGGCTGTCGCTGGCGGCCATGCTCCTGGACGGGGGCTTCGCGGAGCACGTCGCGGCGCTGACCTCCTCGCACTTCTGCTCCGCCGAGCGGCAGTACCGCAACCCCCTCGAATACGGCGGGCAGAAGCCCCCCACCGCCCAGTGGACGGCCACCGGCTCCGGGGCCGTGGTCCTCGGCCGCACGGGCCGCGGGCCGCGGATCACCCACGTGACCACCGGCCGCGTGATCGACAAGGGCATCACCGACGCCAACGACATGGGGGCCGCGATGGCCCCGGCGGCCTATGCCACCCTCCAGGCCCACTTCGACGACACGGGCCGCGGACCGAAGGACTACGACCGCATCGTCACCGGCGACCTCGGCAGTCTCGGCCGGGCGATCGTCGCGGACTTCTTCCGAAGGGATGGGATCGACATGGGCACACGCTATGACGACTGCGGCGTCCTCCTCTACGACGCCAAGGGCCAGGACGTCCACGCCGGCGGCTCCGGCTGCGGGTGCAGCGCCATCGTGCTCACGGGGCGGCTGCTGCGCGACCTGGAGGACGGGACGCTGCGGAGCCTGCTCTTCTGCGGGACGGGCGCACTGCACTCCCCCACCGCGACGATGCAGGGCGAGAGCATCCCCGGCATCTGCCACGCCGTGGCCTTCGTGGCCGGAGAGGGGGCCGAGGTATGAGCGATCCGCTGACCTATCTCTCCGCCTTCCTGTGCGGGGGCGTGCTGTGTCTGATCGGCCAGATCCTGATCGACCGGACGAAGCTCACCCCCGCGCGGATCCTGGTGCTGTACGTCGTGGCGGGCGTCGTGCTGGGCGCGGTCGGACTGTATGAGCCGCTGGTCGCGCGCTGCGGCGCGGGGGCCACCGTGCCGCTGACGGGGTTCGGGTACAACCTCGCCCGCGGCGCGGCGGAGGGCGTGGCGGAGGACGGCTTCCTCGGCGCGCTCTCGGGCGGCGCGGCCGCCGCGGCCGGGGGCATCGCCGCCGCGATCTTCTTCGGCGCGCTGGTCGCCCTCCTGTTCAAGTCGAAGCCGAAGCCCTGAGCACCGCCTTGCCATCCGCGCCGCCGCCTGCTATAATGGGGACGACGACCGACGACGGGAGGGATGGACATGGTGACCTGGGATGAGCTGGAGGCGCGGTGCCTGGCGTGCCGGAGCTGCGACCTCGCGCCCACGCGGACGAACGTGGTCTTCGGCGTGGGCGACCGACAGGCGGACGTGCTCTTCATCGGCGAAGGCCCCGGTCAGCAGGAGGACCTGCGCGGCGAGCCGTTCGTCGGCCCGGCGGGCCAGCTGCTCGACCGGATGCTGGCGGTCATCGATCTCGACCGCACGCGGGTGTATATCGCGAACATCGTCAAATGCCGCCCGCCCCGCAACCGCGATCCGCTCCCCGAGGAGCAGGACGCGTGCATCGGCTACCTCCGCGCCCAGACGGCCCTGCTGCGGCCGAAGATCATCGTCTGCCTGGGCCGCATCGCCGCGATGCGGATCATCGACAAGGACTTCCGCATCACCCGGCAGCACGGCCAGTGGACTGAGCGGGCCGGGGTGCACATGATGGCGCTCTACCACCCCTCCGCCCTGCTGCGCGACCCGTCCAAGCGGCCGGAGACCTTCGTGGACCTCAAATCGCTCCAGGCGAAGATCCGCGAGCTGTGTCCCGACACGCTCATCCCCCGGCCCCCGCTGCCCTGAGCGTTCGCTCTCTCGATACGACGAAAAAAACGCCCCGTCCGATGCGCATCACTGCGTCGGATGGGGCGTTCCTTCTTCTCATTCAGATGTGGTGCGTGCTCACTCGTTCACGCTGTCTAGGACAGCGTCCCGGAAGTGGAGCGGAGAGAGCTGCAGCTCGGTGAACCGGTCGGCCAGCGCCAAGACGCTGTCCTGCGAGAGGGACACGTCCTCGATGCGGTCCATCAGGACCCACTTGCCCATCACGTTCACCAGGCACAGAAGGCCGTAGGTGTGATACATCTCTTCTCCGCGCTCGACGCGGGTGCAGACGGTCTGATATCGTACGGACATGGGCAGGCTCCCATCGTCCAACAGTCTGGCTTCTGTCATAAAACACGGCCTCCTTTTGAAAAAGTGTTTTTCCCTTTGACAGGACTTGCAGATGGATGGTATACTGCAAGGTGACCTGTCCCCTTCTCTCAGCGCCGTCCCTTTCGGCGCATCGGGGGTCCCCCCTCGACACGCACATGATATCCAGATCCCCCCGAACCGTCAACGGCAAATGTAGATGCGCCATTTTCGGTGCCCTCCATATGTGATAAAGTGTCTTATCAAAGGTGATAATATGATGCTAGCGACTCAGCTCAAAGTATTGAAAGAAAAGAGAAAATTGACGAACCAGCAATTAGCGGATCTGTCAGGCGTGCCCGTCGGGACCATCAACCGCATCTTGTCAGGGCAGACAGATAATCCCAGCTTCCAGACCGTCTGCGACATCGTCATGGCCATGGATGGGTCCCTCGACGAGCTGGCCGGCATCAAGGAGGAGACCCCGCCGGAGGAGGAGAAGCGCACCCCCGGCAAGGATATCATCGCCCTGTACGAGATGATGATCGGCGCGAAGGACCAGTGGATCCAGCGTCTGTTCATCTGCTGCTGCATCCTCATGCTCATCATCGTCGGCGTGGTCATCTTCGACCTGATGAACCCGATGATCGGCTTCTACCGCGGCGGCTGAGCCACGTCCACCGCATCCGTGCGCAGCGGCGCACCATATCTGATGACTGATGACACAAAAACTGGGACCATCCACAGGATGGTCCCAGTCAGCGTGTCGAAAAAGCCTCGCAGAGTTTCGCGCTCGGAAGCGCGAAATAAGATCAAATCATTTTCTCCGGTGACAT
>CAKTJM010000087.1 GCA_934567745.1 uncultured Eubacteriales bacterium
GGCTGCATCCCCTCTGTCGGAAAACCCCGCAGGGGTTTTTCGACAGCCTAAAGCGCCTGGGAGGATCTCCTCCCAGGCGCTTTCTCTGTGCCGTGATCGAGACGGTGCGGTTCAATATGGGCTGATGGGGATGTCGGTCGGGTCGCCGGTGGACTTCTCGACCTTGACGATCGTCACGTCGTAGGACACGCCCTCGCGCACGTCGATGCGCACGCGGTCCCCGGCGCGGTGCCCGAGTAGGGCGCGGCCGACGGGGGACTCCTTGCTGATCAGCCCGCGCAGGGCGTCCTGCCGCAGGGTGGTGACGAGCTGGATCGTCTCCTCCTCGTCGTCGTCCTCCGCGCGGAAGGTGACCGTGTCGAAGAGCGCGATCCCGTCGCCCGCGGCCGACGGGTCGATGACCTTGGCCGTGCGGATCATGTTCTCCAGATAGCGGATGCGGCTGTCGTTGCGGTTCTTCTCCCGCTTGGCGGCCTTGTACTCGAAGTTCTCGCTCAGGTCGCCGAAGGAGCGGGCGACCTTGACCTCCTCGATCAGCTGCGGCCGCAGGACCTGGATGCGGTGCGTCAGCTCCTCCTTCATCTTGTCGATGTCCACCTGGGTCAGTTCGTCGTGCATGGAGATGCCTTCCTTCTGCTGTTTCGTTGGCTCCAGTATACCAGCTCCGGGGAGAAAATGCAAAGGGGCGGTTTTGTCAGGATGCCATAAGCTGACGGCGGAAAATGGTTGCGATCTAGTCAAAAACATGCTATAATCGTTCTGATTTTACCCAGCAATGACGCTGGACCCCTCAAAAACGACAGAAAAAGGAGTGGACGGACCATGAGCAGACTGAGTATCACCCCTTGGGAGAACGCCCAACGGACGGTGGACGACCTCTATGCCGACATGGAACGCCGCATCACCGCGGCGCCCTGCGGAAACTGCCCCGTCGAGCTGACGAGCGCCTTCCTGAAGCTATGTCTCGCCCAGAGCTGCGGCAAATGTGTACCCTGCCGGGTGGGACTCGATCGACTTTCCGCCTTGCTGGACCGTCTGCTCGCGGGCTTCGGCTCCCATGAGGATCTGGAGGTCATCCACCAGACCGCCCAGGCCATCGTGGACAGCGCCGACTGCGCCATCGGCTTCGAGGCCGCCCAGATGGTCCTGGACGGCTACGTCGCCTTCGAGGACGACTACCTCGCCCACGTGGACCAGGGCAGCTGCACCGCGAACTTCAAGAGCGTCCCGTGCTCCTCGCTCTGTCCCGCGCACGTGGACATCCCCGGCTACATCTCCCTGGTGGGCGAGGAGCGGTATGAGGACGCCGTGCGCCTGATCCGCAGGGACAACCCCTTCCCGTCGGTCTGCGGCCTCGTGTGCGAGCACCCCTGTGAGCACCACTGCCGCCGGTCCATCGTCGATGCGCCGATCAACATCCGCGGCGTCAAGCGCTTCGCGGTCGAGCACTGCGGCGTGGTCCCCGCGCCCCCCTGCGCCCCGCCCACCGGCAAGACCGTCGCCATCGTCGGCGGCGGCCCGTCCGGCCTGACGGCGGCCTATTACCTCTCCCTCATGGGCCACAAGGTCACCATCTTCGAGGCCAAGGCCCGTCTGGGCGGGATGCTGCGCTACGGCATCCCGAACTACCGCCTGCCCGACGCCTACCTCGACTGGGACATCGACTGCATCCTGTCCACCGGGCCCGAGGTGCGTCTCAACTGCGCGATCGGGCGGGACATCACCCTCCCGCAGCTGCGGGTGGACTATGACAGCGTCTACATCGCCATCGGCGCGGCCCGGCACAAGCCCCTCGGCATCGAGGGCGAGGACGCCGAGGGCGTCCTCTCGGCGGTCGAGCTGCTCGACACGGTCAGCGGCGGCGGCGAGCGGCCGGACTTCTCCGGCCGCGATGTGGTCGTCGTCGGCGGCGGCAACGTCGCCATGGACGCCACGCGCACGGCGATGCGTTTGGGCGCGCGGTCGGTCCGCTGCGTCTACCGTCGGCGCGTGTCCGACATGACCGCCCTGCCCGAGGAGATCGAGGGCGCGATGGCGGAGGGCTGTGAGGTCCTGCCGCTCAAGGCCCCCGTGCGCGTCGAGACGGACGCGGAGGGCCGCGTCACCGCGCTGATCGTCCAGCCGCAGGTCATCGGCGAGGTCAAGGGCGGCCGCCCGACCCCGCACAAGGCGGACCTGCCCGAGGAGGCGATCCCCTGCCACGTGGTCCTGATGGCCGTGGGCCAGCGGGTCGATCTCGAGGGCTTCACCGAGGTGGGCATCCCGGCCCGCCACGGGACGATCGACGCCCTGGAGGACGGCAGCCTGACCGGGCTGCCCGGCGTCTTCTCCGGCGGCGACTGCGTGACCGGCCCGGCGACGGTGATCCGCTCCATCGAGGCGGGCAAGGTCGCCGCGGCGAGCATCGACGGGTACCTCGGCTTCCACACCGACATCTCGGCGAACCTGGAGGTCCCGCCCGCGCCGTTCCGCCTGAAGAACGCCTACGGCCGCGTCGAGCTGGCCGAGCGTGAGGCCGGCTGGCGCAAGAACGACTTCGAGCTGATGGAGCTGGGCATGACGACCCAGGAGATGGACCAGGAGTGCAGCCGCTGCCTGCGGTGCGACCACTACGGCCACGCGGGCTTCAAGGGAGGGAGAGTGACGAAATGGTGAACCTGACCATCGATCGCTGTCCGGTCACGGTGCCGGAGCAGACGACCATCCTGGAGGCCGCCCGCACGGTCGGCATCCGGATCCCTACCCTGTGTTATCTCAAGGGCATCAACGAGGTGGCCTCCTGCCGCGTGTGCGCGGTGGAGATCGAGGGCGTGGACAAGCTCGCCACGGCGTGCAACACTGTCGTGGCGGAGGGCATGGTGGTCCGCACCAGCACCGAGCGGGTGCGCCGCACGCGTAAGATCAACGTGGAGCTGATCCTCTCCCAGCACATGGACCACTGCGTGACCTGTATGCGCAGCGGGAACTGCTCGCTCCAGACCCTCTCGCGCGATATGAACGTCCAGCACGTGCCGTTCGGCCAGGAGGCCCCGGCGCGGCCGTGGGATCCGGCGCTGCCGATCCTGCGCAACAGCACGAAGTGCATCAAGTGCCTGCGCTGCGTGAGCGTCTGTGAGAAGATGCAGACCCTCGGCGTGTGGGAGGTCACCGGCTCCGGCGCGCACACGGCGGTGCGCATCCACGGCGGCGCCCAGATGGACGCGGCCAACTGTTCCCTGTGCGGCCAGTGCGTGGTCCACTGCCCGGTCGGCGCGCTCCAGGAGCGCGACGACACCGAGCGCGTCTTCGAGGCCATGGCCGACCCGTCGCGCACGGTGGTCTTCCAGATCGCACCGGCCGTCCGCGCCGCGTGGGGCGACGGCCTCGGCCTGTCCCAGGAGCTGGCGACGGAGAAGCGCCTGGCGGCGTCCGTCCGCGCGATGGGCGTGGAGCACGTGTTCGACACGTCGTTCTCCGCGGACCTCACGATCATGGAGGAGAGCGGCGAGCTGATCGAGCGGCTCGCGGGGCGCAAGCCCGGTCCGCTCTTCACGTCCTGCTGCCCCGGCTGGGTCCGGTTCGTCAAGCAGGAGGCCCCGGAGCTGCTGCCGCAGGTCTCCACGGCCAAGAGCCCGCAGCAGATGTTCGGCGCGGTGACGAAGAGCTATTACGCCAAGCTCCTGGGCAAGGACCCGAAGGAGCTGTTCTGTGTGTCGGTCATGCCGTGCACGGCGAAGAAATACGAGTGCAGCGCCGCCCAGCCGGCGGACGCGCCCGTGCGGGACGTGGACGTCGCGCTCACGACGCGCGAGCTGGACCGGATGCTCCGCGCGATGCAGGTCAGCCCGGCGAGCCTGCCGGAGGAGGAGTTCGACAGCCCGATGGGCAGCCGCTCCGGCGCGGGCGTCATCTTCGGCGCGGCCGGCGGCGTGATGGAGGCCGCCCTGCGGACGGCCTATTGGCGGCTCCAGGGGAAGGACCCCTCGCCGGACGCCTTCCAGGACCTGCGCGGGCCGGACGGTTGGCGTGAGGCGGAGTTCACGATCGGCGACCGGACGCTGCACGTGGCGGTGGCCAGCGGCCTGGGCAACGCACGGGAGCTACTGCGCGCCCTGCGCGAGGGCCGGGTGCAGTACGATTTCGTGGAGGTCATGGCCTGCCCCGGCGGCTGCGTCGGCGGCGGCGGCCAGCCGATCCGCGAGGGCGTGGACGTGTCCCTCTCCCGCGGCTCGCTGCTGTTCGCGCTGGACGAGGCGGACACGATCCGCTTCTCCCACGAGAACCCGGACGTGCGGAAGCTGTATGAGGACTACCTCGACGCGCCGCTGTCGGAGAAGGCGCACGAGCTGCTCCATACGGACCAGGCCAAGTGGCCGCTCTGAGCGTGGGCGTGAGATAGAAGGATGGCCCGCCTGCGGACCCGAAAGGGCCCGCAGGCGGGCTTGCTTATGTTGCAAAAGCTTCCGTGGGGGAGGGATGCGGCGGAAGAAGGTTCTGGCTCTGGTCCTGACTCTGGCCCTGGCCCTCAGCGTTGCTGCTGGTGCCGCGTTCACTGATCAGAAGCAGATCAAGAACACCGAGGCTGTTGATATGTGCGTCGCACTGAATATCATCAGCGGTTACCCCGATGGCTCTTACAAGCCCGGGGGCAACATCACCCGTGCTGAGTTCACCAAGATGCTCTGCGTCGCACTGAACGGCGGCAAGGAGCCCACTCTGGGCACCGCTGTGAAGTCCACCTTCACTGACGTCCGCACCAGCGCCAACTCCGCTTGGGCCGAGAAGTACATCGAGTCCTGCGTCTCTCAGGGCATCGTGTCCGGCATCGGCGGCGGCAAGTTCGCCCCCAACAACAACGTGACCGGTTCCGAGGCTGCTAAGATGCTGCTCGTCGCGCTCGGCTACAAGTCCGAGAACGAAGGCTTCACTGGCTCCGCTTGGGAAGTCAACGTCAATGTCGTCGCTACCTCCAAGGGCCTGTATGAGGACCTCGAGGGCATCGACACCTCCAAGGCTCTGACCCGCGACAACGCCGCTCAGATGGTCTGGAACGCTCTGAAGGCCTACATGGTCTCCTATGTCAACGAATTCAGCACCGTCAACGGTCAGCTCGTCGCCACCCAGAAGGTCGCCGACAAGACCAACAGCAACGGCGACAAGGTCACCCTCATGTACGATAAGTACAGCGCCATCGACAACGAGTACGGCGTGATGACCGGGTTCACCTACAACTCCGACAAGGACGAGTGGACTTATGAATTCAATCAGTGGAAGGTCACCGACAGCAACAAGGTCTACGACAAGACCTTCACCAGCTCCACCGATTACACCGACCTCTTCGGCCAGACCGTGAAGGTCATCTATGACAAGAAGACCAACGGCGATGTCAACAACGTCTATGGCATGTTCGCAAAGGACGCCGTGGTCGTCGCTACCGGCATCGTGGGCGACCTCGACACCGTTTCCGACAACGACAAGAAGGTCAAGCTCGACGGTACCGAGTACAAGACCGATAAGGCTCTGTCCCAGACCGACGTCACTGTGTTCCACAACGGCACTCTGAGCTCTTCCGTCAAGGAGCCTGCCAACCTGTCCGCTCTCATCGCTGTCTATAAGGACAAGGCTGCTTACTCCGTCAAGCTCATCGACGACGACAACAACGGCAAGGTCGACACCGTCGTGATCGTTCCCACCATCGTGGAGAAGGTCACCTATGTTGGTTCTGCCCGCGTCACCGCCGGCCAGTCCTACAAGTTCGACGATTGCAACATCTACAAGGGCATCGCGAAGGGTGACTTCGCTGTCATCGTGAAGGCCGCCTTCACCGCGACCGACGAAGACACCCTGACCAAGGCCGAGCTCGTCAAGGGCGACGTCACCGGCGTGAAGACCGGCAAGGTCAAGGTCGACGGCAAGTGGTACACTCTGACCAACGGCGCCAAGGCTCCCGAGGTCGGCGACACCGTGCAGATGGCTGTCGTTGGCAGCTTCGCCTATGACGTGGACACCACCGTTGGTGCTTCCAAGGACATCCTGCTCATCTCCATGGCTAAAAAGCCCAACAACGATCTGAACTACGATTACACCATCGATGCTCGTGCCTACTTCCCCGATGGCACCAATGCGAAGATCACCGTCGACAAGATCGCTGGCAATGATGTCACGAAGAACGATGAGCTCACGGAGAACGTCATGTATACCTATAGCAAGGACAAGGATGGCAACTATGAGCTGAAGCTCGTTGGTCCCAATAACCTTGCTGGTGCTGACAGCTATACCACTGGCGCTTACAGCGCAGCGAACGACACCATCGGTGGTAAGAAAATCGCTGACAACGCTGTCATCTTCGTCGTTTCCAAGGACGACAACAAGATCAAGGTCAAGACCGGCAAGGCCGTGAAGGATTGGGCCACCACCACGAAGGCTACTGTCAAGGGCGCTCTGGTCGACGAGATCAACAGCTTGGACTACATCACCTACGCCGCTCTGTACGTGGACGGCAAGCAGCCCAGCGCTTCCGGCGATCTGCTGTATGCTTACCTGACTGCTGACTGCTATCAGACCAAGGTCGACGGCGACAAGGTCACCGCTTACGAGGTCTGGAACGGCACCAAGGACGTCGTCCTGTATGAGGACAGCACCACCAACGCTGGCAAGTTCGAGGCAGGCACCGCCATCGCTTATCGCGAGGACGGCTCCTACATCAAGGACATCAGCACCCTGAAGGCCTTCTCCATCAAGGGCTTTGACGGCAAGTCCGAGGGCGACATCGACCTGGTCCCCGTCGTTGGCAGCGCTGCCAGCTACACTCTCGACAAGGATTGCGTCGTCCTGGCCATCAATGACAAGGACATCAAGGGCGTCGAGGGCAACCTGGCCTCCGTCTCCCTGGCTCAGAAGAATGCCGCTGGCGACTACATCCCCAATGCTTACATCGCGATCAACGATAAGGGCAAGATCGCTGCCATCGTCTATGACGAGCAGGGCCAGCTGGATGAGTACTCCTACATGGATAAGAACACCCTCACCACCTATGCCGTGGCAAAGGCTACTCTGAATGCGAACGACTTCACTGGTTGCAAAATTCAGACGACCAGCAACAGCAACAATGTGGTCGTGGTCTCCATCATCAAGGAAGACGATAGCATGTTCGCTTCCAATGGCAAAGAGTTCAAGCTGGACGTCGTTTCCGCTGGTAAGACCACCACTCTCGAGGGTGTGAAGTCCGCTGATGGCAAGACCATCTCCTTCACCTTCACCGCGACTGCTGACGTGACCAGCATGACCGCTCACAAGGGATTTCTCTGATCCCTTTCTGAGACTTGACTGAGCAAAAACCCCCGGGCCATCTGGCCCGGGGGTCCAGCGTGTCGAAAAAGCCTCGCAGAGTTTCGCGCTCGGAAGCGCGAAATAAGATCAAATCATTTTCTCCGGTGACATGTGCGCCGGAGAAAATACTTCTCAGCCCGTAAGTGTGCGAATCGTCCGCCGCAGGCGGACGGTGCGTTTGCGCAACGGGCTGCATCCCCCCTGTCGGAAAACCCCGCAGGGGTTTTT
>CAKTJM010000088.1 GCA_934567745.1 uncultured Eubacteriales bacterium
CGCCGCAGGCGGACGGTGAGTGCGCGCAGGGGGCTGCATCCCCTCCGTCGAAAAGCTCCGAAGGAGTTTTTCGACAGTCTCAGCTTATCGAAAAATCGCAGCAGGAAGGACCGGATCGGTCCTCCCTGCTCTCAGCTCCGCTCTGTATGCTTCCTTCGATAGGCCCCGTTGATCCTCACATAGTCCGGCGTCAGGTCGCAGCCCCAGCAGGTCGCTTCCTGGTCCCCAGCACCCAGATCGATGCGGATCGTGACCTCCTCCCGGTCCAGGATCGTCTCGGCCACCCCCTCCGCGAAGGGGACGCCCACGCCGCCCTGGCAGACCAGCAGCTCCCCCACCGAGGAGGAGAACCGCACGGACACACGCGACGGCTCGAACGGTACGCCCGCATAGCCCATCGCGCAGAGGAAACGGCCCCAGTTGGCGTCCGCCCCGCAGAGGGCCGCCTTCACCATGGACGAACCCGCCACGGACCGGGCCAGCCGGACCGCGTCGTCCTCACGCGCCGCGCCCGTTACGGTCACGGTGACGAGCCGGGTCGCGCCCTCGCCGTCGGCCGCCACGGCGCGCGCCATGCGCATGCAGACGTGCTCGAGCGCCTGGGCGAAGCGGCGGTATGGCTCTGTGTCAGGCTCCAGCGGCGGTGCGCCCGCCCGTCCGTTCGCCAGCATCAGGCAGGTGTCGTTGATGGAGGTGTCCCCGTCCACCGTGATCCGGTCGAAGGAGCGCGCCACGGCCTCGCGCAGCAGCGCCCGCCGCCGTGCAGGGGACGTCGGAGACGATCAGGGCGACGTCCGGCTTCCCGCTGCTCTTGATCCCGCAGGCCGTCCCGGCGGCCCGGAAGCCCCTGGGCGCCGTCACGCTCATGCCACGCCATGCTCAGAACGCCTCCTTGAACCGCCGCTCGTAGGCCTCTATCAGCTCCGCGCGGAAGTCCGGATGGGCGATGGCGATGAGGGACTGGGCGCGCTGGCGCAGATCGCGCCCGCGCAGCTGCGCGATGCCGTACTCCGTCACGACGTAGTGCGTCTCGAACCGGGAGAGCGTCACCGGCCGCCCGGCCTCGAACCGGTCCACGATGCGGGAGGCCTTGCCGCCCATGGCCGTGGACGGCAGCGCGATGATGGACTTGCCGCCCTTGGAGAAGGACGCGCCGCGCACGAAGTCCACGAAGCCGCCCGCCCCGCTGAAGATGCGGTCGGCGCTGAGCGAGTCCGCCGCCACCTGGCCGATGAGGTCCACGCTGAGGGCGGAGTTGACCGACACCACGTCGTCGTTCTGGCCGATGACGCGCGGGTCGTTGACGTAGTCCACCGGAAAGATCTGGAGCTTGGGGTTCATCCGGGCGTACTCATACAGCTCGTCCTGCCCGTAGAGGTACGTGACCACGGACACGCCCCTGTTGATCTTCTTCCGGGTGTTGTTGATGTTCCCCGCCTTGAGCAGGCCGAGCGCGCCGTCGCAGAGCATCTCGGAATGGACGCCCAGGTCGTTCTTGTCGCCCAGGAAGTGGAGGATGGCGTCGGGGATGGTCCCGATGCCCAGCTGGATCGTCGCCCCGTCGCCGATCAGGCTGGCGCAGTAGCGCCCGATCTGCTCCTCCACCGGGCCGACCGGCAGGACGGGGCGGCGGAACAGGGGCTGGTCGCACTCCACCGCCAGGTCGATGTCGTCGATGTGGACCAGGGTGTCGCCGTAGGTCCGCGGCATGCAGCGGTTGATCTGGGCGATGACCAGCTTGGCGCACTCGGTGATGCACTTGGTGTAGTCTACCGTCACGCCGTAGGAGCAGTAGCCGCGCTCGTCCGGCGGGGAGAGGGTGATGAGGGCCACATCGACGGGGAGATAGCCCTCGTAGAACAGGCGCGGGGACTCCCCGAAGAGATCGGGGGTGTAGTCGGCCCGCCCCGTCCAGGGGATCCGGCCGGAGGATGTACGGCGCCTGGCGAAGCTCCTCCCAGCGCACCCGCCGGGCCGCCGGGGCCTGGTCGCGGGGGAAGATGGCCAGGATCCGCTCCTCCAGCAGCAGGGTCGAGGTGAAGCGCTCGCTCGTCGGCAGCCGCAGGAAGCCGAGATCGATCCGCCCCTCCCCCAGCCACCGCTCGATGTCCTCATAGCTCCCCTGGAGCAGCTCGAAGGTCACGTTCGGGTGCTGGCGGGCGAAGCTGTCCAGCAGATCCGGCAGCAGATGGACCGAGACGCTGAGGAAGGACCCGATCCGCACCGTCCCGACCTCCAGCCCGTGGAAGGCGGCCGCCTGGCGGACGACCTCGCCGTTCTGGCCGCAGACGTCCTGGATGGCGGGCAGCAGGGCCGCGCCCTCGGCAGTCAGGTGCACGCCGAAGCGGTCGCGCGTGAGGAGCTTCAGCCCCAGTTCGTCCTCCAGGCTGGTGATGATGTGGCTGATGGCGGACTGGGTGTAGCCCAGGACCTCCGAGGCCCGGGTGAAGCTGCCCAGGTCCGCCGTCTGTAGGAAGACCTCGTATTTCTTGATGCTCATGTGTCTGCCCTCCGTCGGATCGATCTTCTTTTGTCTAAAGTATAGCACAGGGCGGCGGACCGTGTCATGAAGGATCTTGAGGGTCGGTCCCGAGATCCCTGATTTTACAACCACGGTCCTCCGGGGCTATACTGACGCCAACAGGCCCGGTCCCGCACCGGGCACGACGACCCAAAAGGAGGACCGAACCATAACAGACCGGGCCGCGCGCCTCCAAGGAGTGGGTGGACCAGATGCTGCACGACCACTACCAAAAGGCCCGCGAGGCGAAGGCCCAGGGCAGGCTGGTGTGCTGGAGCACCTCCATCGCTCCGCAGGAGCTGCTGACTGCCATGGACATCGTGACCATGTACCCCGAGAACCACGCCGCCGCCATCGGCGCCCGGCGCGACACCGACACCTTCCTCTCCTACGCCGAGCGTCAGGGCTATTCCTCGGACCTGTGTTCCTACGCGCGGGTGGACCTGGCCTATGCGGACCTGCAGGAGAGCAAGGCGGAGAACATGCCGCTGCCCGACTTCCTGCTCTGCACGAGCAACATCTGTCACACCGTCATCAAGTGGTACGAGGACCTGTCCCGGCGGCTGGGGATCCCCCTGCTGCTCTTCGACACGCCCTTCAACCACACCGACGAGGTGCAGGAGCACAACGCCAAGTACATGGAGGGGCAGCTCTACCACATCATCGACCAGCTCGAGGAGATCACTGGGCGGAAGTTCGACTACGATCGTCTGCGCGAGGTGATGGCGATCTCCAACGAGACCTGCGACTGGTGGAACAAGGCCACCGCGCTGGCCGCCGCCCACCCCTCGCCGCTGGACGGCTTTGAGATCTTCAACTATATGGCCATCATCGTCTTCGCCCGCGGCACCACCGAGGCGCGGGACCTCTTCCACCTCTGGCATGACGAGCTGCAGGAGAAGATCCGCCTCGGCCAGGGCCCGTGGAAGGACCAGGAGGAGCGGTACCGCGTCCTCTGGGACGGCATCGCCTGCTGGCCGTACCTGCGCTACACCTACAGGACCCTGAAGAAGCTGGGGATCAACATGGTCACCTCCACCTATCCCAAGTCCTGGACAGTGCGCTATGAGACCGGCGACGTCCGCGGTATGGCGCGCGCCTACTCCGCCAACGTCTACCCCAACCAGAACCTGCACTACGACGTGGAGAACATGGTGGGCCTGGCCCGAAAGTTCGACCTGGACGGCATCATCTTCCACTCCAACCGGAGCTGCAAGCTGATGGACTTCCGGCAGTACGAATTGCAGCGGCGGATCCTGGCCGAGTGCGGCGTCCCCTCCGTCCTCTTCGAGGGGGACCAGACCGACCCGCGCGTCTTCTCCGAGGCCCAGTATGAGACCCGCATCCAGGCCCTGGCCGAGATGATGGCCGAAACCAAAGCGAAGAAAGGACGGGACGAACGATGACCGAGCTCCAGACCCTGCTGCAAGAGCTTTGCCATGCGGGACGGCATCCGGAGGAGACCATCCGGGCCAGCATGGCCGAGACCGGAAAACTCGCTGTAGGCTGTTTCCCTCTGTTCGTGCCGGAGGAGCTGGTGTACGCCGCCGGCTTCCTGCCCGTCGGCCTGTGGGGCGGGACGGGGACCTTCCAGCGGTCCAACCAGTACATCCAGAGCTTCGCCTGCTCCATCCTCCGGGCCGACCTGGAGCTGGGGCTGGCGGGGAAGTACGACTTCCTGCGCGCCGTGCTCATCCCCACCCAGTGCGACACGCTCAAATGCGTCTGCGAGGACTTCAAGGCCGCCGTGCCGCAGGTCCCCGTGATTGGCGTGACCATCCCGCACAACCGGACGATCCAGGCCGCGCACGGCCAGCTCCTGGACGAGTTCGATTATCTGACCGCGTCGCTCCGCGCCATCCAGACGCCAGACTGCCGCCCCATGCCGCTGGAGGAGGCCTTCGCGGTCTATGAGGAACACCGCGCCGCGGTCCGGGCCTTCCTCGACCTCGTGCCGGACCATCTGGTGACCGTCGGCCCGAAGGTCCGCCACCTCGTGCTCAAGGCCGCCTGGTCCATGGACAAGCGGCTGTATACGGAAAAGCTCCGGCGGGTCGTGGACCTGCTCAAGGCCCAGCCGAAGGAGGACTTCGACGGCCATCGCTTCGTCGTCACCGGCATCATGCTGGACGCCGAGCCGGTGCTCGACCTGCTGGAGGAGCTGCATGTGGGCGTGGTGGACGACCTCCTCTGCCATGAGTCCCTCCAGATCCGCACGCCCACCCGCCCGGGCGGGACGGTCTCCTCCCGTCTGGCCTATCGGTATCTGGACCTGCGCGGGGCCTCGCCCCTGCACGACCCCGGCAAGCCGCGCGGGGCGATCCTGGCCCAGCTCGTCCGGGACCGTGGGGCGGACGCGGTCCTCTTCGCCCAGATGAAGTTCTGCGACCCGGAGGCCTTCGACCGGCCGATCGTGGCGCAGGACCTCGCCGCCAGCGGCATCCCGATGCTGACTCTGGAGCACGACCAGCTCGTCCCCTCCGTGGGCCAGCTCCGCACCCGTCTCCAGGCCTTCCTGGAGACGGCCCTGTCCTGACGCGACGGAAAGGAGCGACGCGATGTATCTTGGGATCGACATCGGCTCCTCGTCCTCGAAGGCCGCGATCCTCGACCCCCAGGGCCGTCTCCTGGCGGCCGAGGTCGTCCAGCGCGGCACGGGCACCCGCGGCCCGGAGGAGGTCCTCGCCCGCGTGCTCGCCCGGGCCGGACTGGACCGGGCGGACCTGCGCCGCACGGTGGTCACCGGCTACGGGCGGATGACCTTCCAAGGCGCGGACGAGCAGCGCACGGAGATCGCCTGTCACGCCAAGGGCGTGTGGCACCTCTCCCCCGACGTCCGCACCATCGTGGACGTGGGCGGGCAGGACACGAAGGCCATCCGCCTGGCCCCGGACGGGCGGGTGGAGGACTTCGTGATGAACGACAAGTGCGCCGCCGGGACCGGACGGTTCCTGGAGGTCATGGCGCGGGTGCTGGACTGCCCGATCGGCGACCTCTCGGATCTGGCCCGGCGCGGGACGGATCCGGTGCGGATCAGTGACCTGTGCACGGTCTTCGCCGAGTCGGAGGTGATCTCCCACCTGGCCGCCGGGGTCGCGCGGGCGGACGTGGCCGCCGGAGCGATCGCGTCCATCGCCGGACGCATCGCCGGGATGGCCGCGCGGGTCCAGGCAGTCCCGCCCGTGGTGATGACCGGCGGCGGTGCGCGCAGCGCCGCGCTGGCGGAGGCACTGGGGCGGGCGCTGGACCAGCCGGTGACGGTCCTGGGCGATCCGCAGATCGCCGGGGCGCTGGGCGCCGCGGTGATCGCGTGGGAGTGGGACCGGAAGCGCGGGGGATGAGGTAGATAAGATTGGGAAAGAGCCATCCTGCGTTAAAGCAGGGTGGCTCTTCTCTCCGTCACGACTATTTCGCTCTGAGACCGGGATATCGGTACGAAAGACTGGTATCCCGGCACGTTCTGTGGTACAGTCAAGACAAAAGGACGAATGACCGGCACGACCGTGCCGCCACGACAGGACGGGAGCATGATGAAGGAAACGATCGAACTGGCCGGGATCCCCATCGAGATCGAGCTGACTACGGCGGACCATCTCGCGGCATACGAGCCGTTCATGGAACGAGCCACGCCCCTCCTCCGCGTGTGCGTCTCCGCGCAGGAGGCGGACGCGCTGTGCCGACGCTGCGGACAGGACGGTCCGGCGTCCTATTGGGCGCATCTGCTGCTCAGCCTGAAGGTCAGCGACGCTCTGCTCCCCTATGGGCGGACGGTCTTCCACGGAGTGGCGTTCCGCTGGCGCGGGCGGGCGTTCCTCTTCACCGGTGAGAGCGGCGTGGGCAAGACCACGCAGTATCTCCTCTGGAAGCTGCTGTACGGAGCCGACGTGCACATGATCAACGGCGACAAGCCCCTCCTGTCGTTCGCCGGGGACAGGGTCTGGGTCCACCCCTCCCCTTGGAACGGCAAGGAGGGCATGGGCCAGTCGATCGACGCGCCGCTGGGCGGGATCGTCCTGCTGCGGCAGGGGCAGATCGACCACATCCGACGGATGGCGGCGGAGGAGAGCACGCAGGCGCTGCACGCACAGTTCCTGGTCAGCCGGGACGGGCCGACCGTGCAGCGGATGGCGGAACGGCTGGCGCGGGAGGTGCCGGTGTGGCTGCTGACGAACCGGGGAGACGAGGCGTCGGCGAGGATGTGTCATGATGCGTTGGAGGGACACTTGGATCAGACGTGATCTCCCCTCATAAACGGGGAAGACCGCCCTGTCCCTTGAATGGGACAGGGCGGTCTCGTGTGTCAGTCGGGAAGGATCGGGATGTAGATGTCGTCGTCGCCTTCCTCTTGCTCTATGATCTCACGGAGGAAGCGCTCGTACTGCCACTCCGGTCCGTCGGTGAGGAGCTGTAACAGTGTCTCTTGCAGTTCCGCCTTCTTCATTTTCCGGACATGGCTGATGAGACGTTCTTCGTCCTCCTCGCGCTGGTGCTCCGCCTCTTCCCTGCGGCGCTCCAGCTCCGCGAGATAGCGGTCCTCTTCGAGCGGATACGCCGAGAAATAGAGCGCGACCATGTGCTTGCACACGATCTTCCGCCCGGCGGCGTGGGGGCAGGTGCACTGTGACTTGCGGGGATGTGTGGCGTCGATGGTCACCTCGTAGCATGCGCCCTCACTGCCGGCCACCTCTCCGACGAAGACCTCATCGTCCAATTTCTCGATGTCGAGGACCCTTTGCTGCTTGTAGTATTCGTATCCGCGGTATACGGACCGGCCGCTGGCCAGGCTCAGGATGCTCATGGCGGTCTCCTCCTCGTTTTTTAGAAACATCAACGTTCCCCTGTCTCCAATGGGGCCTGTACGGGATATGCTTAGTCTACCACAGAGTCGAGCCATTGGAAAGATGGAGATAGCGTATGGTGGATCGTGTTGGATCAAAGTTGAACTTTCGCACCGCCCAAATTTTCGTTTTTTCAAAAAAATTAGAAAAACGCCCTGTTTTCTACCGAAAAC
>CAKTJM010000089.1 GCA_934567745.1 uncultured Eubacteriales bacterium
CGGCGGATCGCCACGTCCACGCCGCGCACGTCGCCGACGTACCCGGCGTAGTTCCAGACCCGCTCCATCAGCTCCTGCCGGGAGAACACGCTGCCCGGATGGGCCGCGAGGTAGGTCAGCAGCTCATACTCCCGCTGCGTCAGCTCCAGGTCCCGGCCGTCCTTCGTCGCCACGCTGGCGGCCTTGTCGATGACCAGACGGCCGAAGGTCAGCCGCTCCTCCTCCGGCGCGGCCGGGACCGCCGGCATCGCCGAGCGGCGGATGTTCGCCTTGACCCGGGCCATCAGCTCCTTGACGGAGAACGGCTTCGTGATGTAGTCGTCCGCGCCCAGGTCCAGGCCGAGGATCTTGTCCTTCTCCGCCTCGCGCGCCGTGATGATGAGCACCGGGGTGCTGCGCCCCTGCGCGCGCAGGGTCTTGCACACCTCGAAGCCGTTCATCCCCGGCAGCATCAGGTCCAGCAGCACCAGGTCCGGCCGCTCGTCGAGCGCCAGCCGCAGGCCCGTCGGCCCGTCGTAGGCCTCCAGGGTCTCATAGCCTTCCTTTTTCAGATTGAACCGGAGGATGTCCACGATGTTCTTCTCGTCCTCCACGATCAGCACGCGCCGCACGCGCACCGCCTCCTTCCTGCTCCGCCGTTCAGCCCAGCGCGAGCTTCGCCTTCATCAGGCCCGCCAGCGTCTTCCCGTCCTTCAGCTCGCCGCTGGCGGCCATCGCCGTCAGCTCGTCGAGCGTCAGCCACACCGGCTCGACGAACTCGCCGTCGTCCGGGTGCGCCTGCTCCTGCCGCAGGTCCCGCGCCAGGAAGTAGTAGATCCGCTCCGCCAGGATGCCGGGGGAGGAATAGCTCACGCCCAGCGGGTCGAACCGCCCGGCGGTCAGGCCCGTCTCCTCGCTCAGCTCGCGCAGGCCCGCCTCGCGCGGGGCCTCGCCCGGCTCCAGCTTCCCGGCCGGGAACTCCAGCACGACCTCGCCCATCGGGTAGCGGTACTGCCGCACCAGGATCAGGCGTCCCTGGTCGTCCACCGCGATGACCGCCACCCCGCCGGGGTGCTCGACCACCTCGCGCCGCCGGACGCTGCCGTCCGGGATGCGGACCTCGTCCACGCGGATGTCCACGATGATGCCTTCGTATACCTTCTTCTGAGAGAGCGTCGTCTCCTTCAGTTCCATGGTCCCACCTCTTTCTGTATCTCGTGCGCCGAAGGGCGCATAGCTTCGCACGGTACAGTATAGCACATCCGCGGGCGGTCAGGCAACCGCTTTCCAGGATCTGCATTTGCCCCCGGCGGCGTTTTTTGCTATGCTCAGGACACATCTTATCGTTTTGGAGGTCCTCCCCATGCCCATCCCCCACGTCCTCTTCCTCCCGCGCGAGGCGCTGCCCGCCGCGGCCGCGGCCCTCGGCCGGGACCAGCTCCTCGCCCTCGCCGCCCGCGCCCTCGGCCGTCCGCTCGCCCGGACCGCCGCCGTCTCCGTCTTCGCCGGGGCGGGCGGGGCGCTCCTGCTCGTCGAGGAGCTGGCGATCCCTGCCATTTCTGCCAGCTTAGTGCCAAAAACCGCGCCGCTGAGCTGATCGTCCTGCCCAACTCGCACGAGGAATGGGCGTTTTGACGGCTCTATTTTATCAATTCTTAATATTTTGTTAAATTTCGCCTTCCCTTTTGGTCCCGGTGATGCTATAATAAGCTTACGAGCGTGTACATGTCCCTGCGCGCTTTGGAAATGATAACGTCGGGCCCCATCCTGCGCGGCCCATGACATACGATACTACAACGCTGAGAACCATGAAGAAGGTGCCGTTTTGACGAAATATGTGATCAACGGCGGGCGAACGCTCCACGGTGAAGTGGAGATCAGCGGCGCGAAGAACGCCGCCGTGGCCATCCTGCCCGCAGCCCTTTTGGTGGACGGTGTCTGCCGCATCGAGAACGTCCCGCAGATCAGCGACGTGACCCTCATCCTCGGCATCCTGAAGGATCTGGGTGCCAACGTCCGTCTGATCGACCGCACCACCGTCGAGGTGGACTGTTCCCGCGTCCACAAGCAGAACGTCCCCTACGAGCTGGCCCGTCAGATCCGGGCCTCCTATTACCTCATCGGCGCGCTCCTCGGCCGCTTCGGTGCGGCCCAGGTCCCGCCTCCCGGCGGGTGCGACTTCGGCGTCCGCCCCATCGACCAGCACCTGAAGGGCTTCACCGCCATGGGCGCCGAGATCCAGGTCGAGAACGGCTTCATCAACGCCACCGGCCGCAACGGCCGTCTGCGCGGCGCGCAGATCTACCTCGACGTCGTCTCCGTCGGGGCGACGATGAACATCCTCCTGGCCGCCTCCCTCGCCGACGGGCTGACCGTCATCGAGAACGCCGCCAAGGAGCCGCACATCGTCGATCTGGCCAACTTCCTCAACTCCATGGGCGCCGACATCATGGGCGCGGGCACCGACGTGATCAAGGTCCGCGGCGTCCGTCGGCTCCACGGCGGGTCCTATTCCATCATCCCCGACCAGATCGAGGCGGGCACCTACATGGCCGCCGTCGCCGCCGCCGGGGGCGAGGTCCGCATCAACAACGTCATCCCCAAGCATCTCGACTGCATCACCGCCAAGCTGGTGGAGATGGGCGTCACCATCGACGAGGACGGCGACGCGCTGATCGTGCGCCGCGACGGCCCGCTCCATCGCACCAACGTCAAGACCATGCCCTATCCCGGCTTCCCCACTGATATGCAGCCCCAGATCGCGGCCGTCCTCTGTCTGGCCGCCGGGACGAGCATCCTCACCGAGGGCGTGTGGGAGAACCGCTACCGCTACGCCGACGAGCTGCGCCGCATGGGCGCGAACATCCAGGTGGACGGCAAGATCGCCGTCATCGAGGGCGTCAGCCAGCTCACCGGCGCTCCCGTCGCCGCCTGCGATCTGCGCGCCGGGGCCGCGATGATCATCGCGGGCCTCGCCGCCCACGGCACGACCGAGATCGACCAGGTCTACCGCATCGAGCGCGGCTACGAGGGCATCGTCGAGAAGCTCGCCAACCTCGGCGCGGACATCCGCATCGAGCGCTCCGTCGTCGGCGAGGACTGGCGGGACTCCGCAGGCTGAGACCGATAACAGGACGGCGGCACTTTGCCCGCCGTCCTTATCATCCGGTCGGAAAAGGCAGAGCCTTTCCCGACAGCGGGGCCGCAGCCCCCTGCGCGCGCCCTGTCGGGCACACTTGTGGGCTGAGATGGATATTTTCCCGGCACAGGTCCGGGAAAATATGACTCGACCTTTTTCCGCCGTTTGCGAACGGCGGAACTCTGCGAGGCTTTTTGACCGTCTATGGGACGGCGGCACTTTGCCCGCCGTCCTTTTTTCTTTTCCCATCCCCCGCGAGACCGACCCGAAAGGAGGGACCGCCCATGCTCGCCGTGCATCTCATCTGCGTCGGCAAGCTCAAGGAGAAGCACTTCGCCGCCGCCTGCGCCGAATATGAGAAGCGCCTGCGGCCCCTGTGCCGTCTCCAGATCGTCGAGCTGCCGGAGGAGCGGCTGCCCGACGACCCCGCCCCTGCGCAGATCCAGGCCGCCCTCGCCCGGGAGGCCGACGCCATCCTCGCCAAGGTCCCCCGCGGGGCCGCCCTCGTCGCGCTGTGCGTCGAGGGGACGATGCTCTCCAGCGAGGAGCTGGCGGACCGGCTCGCCCGCTGGACCGTGGACGGCGTCTCCAGCGTCGCCCTCGTCATCGGCGGGTCCTTCGGGCTGCACCCGTCCGTCAAGGAGCGCGTAGCCCTGCGCCTGTCCATCTCCCGTATGACCTTCCCGCACCACCTCGCCCGGGTCCTCGTGCTCGAGCAGGTGTACCGTGCCTTCCAGATCCAGAACGGATCGCGCTACCACAAATGAAAGGAGCTCCCCTCATGGACTATCGTGAAGCTTACCGCGCCTGGTGCGAGAGCCCGGCCCTCACCGACGAGGAGCATGCCGCCCTCGCCGCCCTCGATGAGAAGGAGATCGAGGACCGCTTCTTCTCTCTCCTCGAGTTCGGCACCGCCGGCCTGCGCGGTGTCGTCGGCCTCGGCCTGCGCCGCATGAACGTCTACGTCGTCCGCCACGCCACCCAGGCCTTCGCCCAGGTGATCCTCGCCGAGGGCGCGGACGCCGCCCGGCGCGGCGTGGCCGTCTGCTTCGACTGCCGCGTCGATTCCGCCCGCTTCGCGCGGGAGGCCGCCTGCGTCATGGCCGCCAACGGCATCCCCGTGCGGCTCTTCGAGGCCATGCGCCCCACGCCGGAGCTGTCCTTCGCCGTGCGCCACCACGGGTGCATCGCGGGGCTGAACATCACCGCCAGCCACAACCCGCCGGAGTACAACGGCTACAAGGTCTACTGGTCCGACGGCGCGCAGCTCCCGCCCCAGCACGCCGCCGCCATCGCCGCCCAGATGGATCGGCTGGACATCTTCCGCGACGTGAAGACCATGCCCTATGAGGACGCCTGCGCCGCCGGGCTGATCGCGCTGATCGGCAAGGAGACCGACGACGCCTTCCTCGGCTGCGTCCTCGACCAGATCAACGACCGCGCGTCGGTCGCCAAGGTCGCCGACCGGTTCACCATGGTCTACACCCCCTTCCACGGGACCGGGTACCAGGAGATCCCCTACGTCCTGCACGAGCTGGGCATCCGGCGGCTACACTGCGTGCCGGAGCAGATGGTGATCGACGGGACCTTCCCCACCGTCTCCTCCCCCAACCCGGAGAACCCCGAGAGCTTCGCGCTGGCCGTGGCGCTGGCCGAGCAGGTGGGGGCCGACTTCATCCTCGGCTCCGACCCGGACGCCGACCGCGTGGCGATCCAGGTGCGCGGGCGGGACGGGAAGTACGTCCAGCTCACGGGCAACCAGACGGGCGTGCTGCTGCTGGACTATCTGATCGGGGCCAAGCGCCGTGCTGGGACCCTCCCGGCGGACGCGGTGGCGCTCAAGTCGCTCGTGACGACCGACATGGCGCGGATCGTGGCCGAGCGCAACGGGGTCCGCAGCTACGACACCTTCACCGGCTTCAAGTTCATGGCCGAGCGCAAGAACCAGATCGAGGCCGCGGGCGAGGGGCACGTGATCTTCTCCTACGAGGAATCGATCGGGTATATGATCGGCGACTACGTCCGCGACAAGGACGCCGTGACGGCCGCGCTGCTGCTCACGGAGATGGCCGCCTGGTACGCCGCGCAGGGCATGGACCTGCTCGAAGCGATGGACGCGCTGTACCGTAAGTACGGCTGGCACGGCGAGAAGACCGTGAACCTGGTGATGCCCGGCCTGGAGGGCATGGCCCACCGGCGGGCGCTGATGGCCCGGCTGCGGTCCGAGCCGCTCACGGAGATCGCGGGCGTCGCGGTGACGATGCGCCGGGACCACCTGGACGGGACCGAAGTGGACGCGGCGACCGGGGCCGTGAGCCGGACGGAGCTGATCGGCTCCGACGTGCTGCGCTATCGGCTGGCGGACGGGACGGACCTGGTCGTGCGGCCCTCCGGCACGGAGCCAAAGATCAAGGTCTACGTCCTGGCCAAGGGCCCGGACGGCGCGGACTGCCAGGAGAAGATGGACCGCTACGCCGCCTGGGCACAGACGCTGACCGAGCGGATCTGAGCGGCGGTGGACATACGAGAGGACGCCCCCGATGCAGACGCATCGGGGGCGTTCGTGTGACCGGGCGGCCGCTGTTTTTGATCGTCGCAGTTGATTTTTGCGCATCCAGTGTGTATAATATCGATAGGAGGCGGCGGACGGATGAAACGAAGGGACCTGATCAAGCTCCTGGAGAAGAACGGGTGGTATCTGAAACGAAAGGGCGGGAACCACGACATCTACACCAACGGGACAGACAACGAGCCGATCTCCAGGCAAAGTGAGATCAAAGAGGATCTCGCCAGAGCGATCATCAAACGCAGAGGGCTGAAATGATCTCTCACCACCACCGCACAAGGAGGGAATGCACATGAAAGCAGCATATCCTGTCATCTTCACCCCGGCAGCAGAGGGCGGCTTCACGTCCTATATGCCGGACTTCGACATCAATTCGCAGGGCGAGGATCTGGCCGACGCCATCGAGATGGCCCGAGACGCCATCGGGATCATGGGGATCGACATGGAGGACGACGGAAAAAGTCTCCCAACGCCCTCGAGCCTTGCGAGCGCCCAGACGCAGGCACCGACCGACGGCTTCGTCTCGCTGGTCGATGTCGACTTCACCGAATACCGCCGAAAAAACGACATGCGGACCGTGCGGCGGAACGTGTCCCTGCCGTCCTGGCTCAATGCCGAGGCCGAACGGGCGGGGCTGAACGTGTCCGCCGTCCTACAAAACGCGCTCAAGCACGAGCTCGGTGTCGGCTGAACTTTTACGTCCAAAAGGAACGGGCTGCCTCTCACGAGGCAGCCCCTTTTTGATGCGATATGGGATGCTCAGAGCACCAGCGACGGCGCGGTGTAGACGCGGGCGGCCAGCTCCTGGTCGAGCAGGTACAGGCTCTTGGGATCGTCGCCGAAGAGACGGTACTTGTTCACGTTGCTGTCGGCGTTCTTCTCCTCCTCGCCCTGCTCCTTCACGAACCAGTCGAGGAACTGCATCGTGCGGAAGTCCTTGGCGGAGTAAGCGGCGTCGTAGATGTCATGGATGAGGGAGGTCACGTATCTCTCGTGCTCGGCGGCGGCGACCAGGGGATCGATGGGCTTGGCGAACACCTTGTCGGGCTTGGCGATGCCGTCGAGGACGGGGCGCACGCCGTTGTTCAGGAGGTACTGGATGAAGAGGAGGGCGTGGTCGCGCTCCTCCTGGGCCTGGATGTCGTACCAGTTGCCGAAGCCGTCGAGGTCGATGTCATGATAATAGTTGGCCATGTCCAGGTAGAGATAGGCGCTGTAGAATTCCTTGTTGACCTGCTGGATGAGCAGTTCCTTCACTCTTTCGTTCATGGGGATGCTCCTTTCTATGTCGCGGCCTCTATGGGCCTGTCCTTTTTCTTGTTGGACTAAGGATACCACAGGAAGGGGGCAGCGTCTGTGTCCTCGTCACGATCGTTATTTTTTCCCGTATCGCTCCTCATAATTCTCGAGCGCGGCCTGGATGATGCGGATGGCGGCGGCGCGGTCGTTGACGTCACCGGCGACGGCCTCCTTGCCCTCGAGCGCCTTGTAGACGGAGAAGAAGTGCGCCATCTCGTCGAAGATATGGCTGGGCAGGTCGAGGATGTCGTGATACATGTTGTAGGTGGGGTCTGCGAAGGGGATGGCGATGATCTTCTCGTCGTTCTTGCCGCAGTCGGTCATCGTGATGTACCCGATGGGATAGCACCGCACCAGGGTGAGCGGTTCGAGCGCCTCGGAGCACAGCACGAGCACGTCCAGCGGGTCGCCGTCGTCGCCGTAGCTGCGGGGGATGAAGCCGTAGTTCGCGGGGTAGTGGGTCGAGGTGTAGAGCACGCGGTCGAGGATGATGAGAC
>CAKTJM010000090.1 GCA_934567745.1 uncultured Eubacteriales bacterium
TCGCCGGAGAAAATGACTCGACTCTATTTCGTGCCTGCGGGCACGAAACTCTGCGAGGCTTTTTTGACACACTGAGGCTGGACGCGAAAGCGTCCAGCCTGGTTCGTTTCTTTGGCTCGTCACCGACGCCCGACCACCTGCCGGACCGCCTTGAGCGCCTGGATGATCAGCATGCTCCCCAGCGACAGACCGCCCATCGCGCCGAGCAGCGGGGCCGTCATGCCGTAGACCTGCATCATCCCCTGCAGCGGCGGGATCAGCAGCACCGCCGCCAGCAGCGCCGCCCCGGCGACGAACGCGCCGAGCAGCGCCCGGTTGTCCCAGAACCGCCGCGTGAAGAGCACCGGCCCGCGCGCCTTCCCGTCGAACCCGTGGAAGAGCCGCGAGAGGCACAGCGTCCCGAACGCCATGGTCGCGCCCACCGGCGCGCCGCCGTGCGACAGGCCCAGGTGGAAGGCGATCGCCGTCATCACCGCGATCACCAGGCCCTCCACGCCCACGTCCGTCAGGAACGCGCGGGTGAGGATCCCCTCGCTGCGCGGGCGCGGCCGCTCGCGCATCACGGCAGAGGTGTGCGGCTCCAGCCCCAGCGCGATCGCCGGGAGCGAGTCCGTCAGCAGGTTGATGAACAGCAGGTGCACCGCCGCGAACGGCACGGGCAGGTTCGTCAGCGACGCATACAGTACCATCAGGATCCCCGCCATGTTGCCCGAGAGGAGGAAGCCGATCGACCGGCGGATGTTCGCGTATAGGTTCCGGCCGTTCTCCACCGCCCGGACAATCGTCGCAAAGTTATCGTCCGTCAGGACCATCCCGGCCGCGTCCTTGGCGACCTCCGTGCCGGCGATGCCCATCGCCACGCCGATGTCCGCCTGGCGCAGGGCCGGGGCGTCGTTCACCCCGTCGCCCGTCATCGCCACGAGACAGCCGCGCGCCTGCCAGGCCCGCACGATGCGGATCTTGTGCTCCGGCGAGACCCGGGCATAGACCGAGACCTCCGGGACGAAGTCCCGCAGTTCCTCGTCCGTGAGCTTCTCCACGATCGCCCCCTCGACCGCCCGCGTGCCGGGCGTGAGGATGCCGATCTCCCGCGCGATGGCCGAGGCCGTCACCACATGGTCGCCCGTGATCATGATCGGCCGGATCCCCGCCGCGATGCACTCCGCCACGGCGGCCTTGGACTCCTCACGCGGCGGGTCCATCATCGCGATCAGGCCCAGGAAGATGAGGTCCCGCTCGTCGTCCGTCGTGACCTCCGCCCGGTCCAGACGGCGGCAGCCGAAGGCCAGCACGCGCAGGCCCTCCTGCGAGAACCGCTCGTTGACCTCCAGCACCCGCGCCCGCTCGGCCTCGTCGAGGTCCGTGCGGTCGAGCATCACGTCCACCGCGCCCTTGGTCATGAGCATCAGCCCGCCGGAGAAGCGGTGGACGGTGGACATCAGCTTCCGGTCGGAGTCGAACGGCAGCTCGCCCAGCCGCGGCCACTTCGCGCGGACAGCCTCCTCGTCGAAGCCGAAATCCTCGCCCAGCCGGACGAGGGCGGTCTCGGTCGGGTCGCCGACCTCGCCCTTCTCGTTGACCGTCGCGTCGGAGCACAGCAGGGCCGTGCGCAGGAGCGGCTCCTGCACCGGGTCGTTGAAGTCTGCCGCACTCACGCCGACGATCTCGCTCCCGGCGTAGAGCCAGCGGACGGTCATCTTGTTCTGGGTGAGGGTGCCCGTCTTGTCCGAGCAGATGACGGAGACGCTGCCCAGGCCCTCGACGGCCTGGAGCTTGCGGATGATCGCGCCCTCGCGCGCCATCTTCCGCGTGCCGAAGGACAGGACGATGGTGACGATGGAGCTGAGCGCCTCCGGGATCGCCGCCACGGCCAGGGCCACGGCGAAGAGGAAGGCGTCCAGCGGCGACTGTCCGTGCCAGAAGACGCTCAGTGCGAAGATCAGCCCGCACAGGATCAGGATCCCGACGGACAGGCGGCGGCCGAACTGGTCCAGACTGACCTGGAGCGGGGTCTCCTGCTTGGCGGTCGTCTTGAGCAGGGCGGCGATCTTGCCCATCTCCGTCTCCATCCCGGTGCCGGTGACGAGGAAGCGGCCACGGCCGTAGGTCACGAAGGTGCCGGAGAAGACCATGTCCGCCCGGTCGCCCAGGGGGGCCTCCTCGTCGGCGAGGGCCGCGGCGGTCTTCTCCACGGGCAGGCTCTCGCCGGTCAGTGCGGCCTCGGCGGTCTTGAGCGACGCGCAGTCGAGCAGCCGTCCGTCGGCGCAGACGGCGTCGCCGGCCTCCAGCAGGACGACGTCGCCGGGGACGATCTCCCGCCCCGGCACGACGACGGCCCGGCCGCCGCGCAGGACCTTGGCGGTCGGCGCGGCCAGCTGCCGCAGGCTGGCGAGGGACGCCTCGGCCTTGAGCGTCTGCACGGTGCCGAGGATCGCGTTCATCGTGATGACGGCGAGGATGACGATCGTGCTCTCCGCGTCGCCCAGGACCGCCGAGACGGCGGCGGCGGCGATGAGGATCAGCACGAGGAAGTCTTTGAACTGCTCTAGGAAGATGCGCAGGCCGGACTTCTTCGGCCCCTCCTGTAATTCGTTCGGGCCGTACTGCGCGAGGCGGCGGGCGGCCTCCTCGGCCGTCAGACCGTCGGGCGCGGCGCCGAGCCGGTCGAGCAGCTCCTCCGGCTGGGCGGTCCAGGGACAGTGTTCCATGATCAGGACTCCTTTTGTGTTGGGATCCGGAGGGCAACAAAAAAAGCGAGCCCTTCCGGTCGGGGACGCGATGCATCCGAGCCAAAAGTCTCGCCATTCAAACCCGCAGCGGGAGGGGCCCACAGCCCATCCGTGTACTGACGCCGGGGGTCCACCCGGGACGGGTGGCAGCTACTCCCTTTTACTTGCGACCATCATACTACGTCCCGGCCGCGCTGTCAAGGGGCCGTTTTGGGGGACTTTGGGGCGGCTGCCCGAACGGTTTTCATCCAACGGGTACGTCGGCGTACACGATAGGGGGCATTTTGCCCACAGGGTGAAGGAGGTGGTCCGCATGACATCGAAGGACCCCATGACGCACGGTCCCACGCATCGGTTCGGCCCGGACGAGCCGGTCCCATCCTATGCCCTCTTCCCGCGTTTCCTGTTCCGCAGCCCGCTGCCGATGACGGCGCGGGTGCTGTACGCCCTGCTGCTCGACCGCCTGCGGCTGTCCCAGCGCAGCGGTTGGACGGACGCGGCGGGGCACGTCTACCTCATCTATCCCATCGACGAGCTGGCCCAGACGCTCGGCTGTGACCCGAAGACGGTCACGCGGAGCCTGAAGGCCCTGGAGGGGGCCGGGCTGGTCGCGCGGGAGAGGGTCGGCTTCGACCGGCCGAACCGCATCTATCTCCTGGTCCCGGACGACGCTGTGGCCGGGCGGCCGGTGCCCGCCCGCGGGCCGGCCCGGCCACGAGGGAGCGAGATCGCCCAGACTGGATCGGGCAGGACCGCCCAGACCAGATCGGGCGGTCTCGTCCTCCCATCGGACGATCTTGCCCTCATCGACTGGGCAAAAATGCCCACCTAGTTAAAACTACCTTATCTAAAACTACAAAATAAAACTACGGAGCTAAGGGCGCGCAGGGAGAAGAAGGGGACCGGGGGACGGGCCCCTCTTTTCCCGCTTGCCCCCCTCCCCGCATCGTGGTATACTGGACGAAACGAGAAAGGGAGGGTCTGAGATGGACATCCGAGAGATCCTGCGGCATGTGGACCACACGCTGCTCAAGCCCGAGGCGACCTGGGACCAGATCAAGACGCTGTGCGACGAGGCCATGGAGTTCGACTGCGCCAGCGTCTGCATCCCGCCGTGCTACGTCAAGCAGGCGGCGGAGTACGTGCAGGGCAACCTGAAGATCTGCACGGTCATCGGCTTCCCCCACGGCAACAGCACCGCCGCGGCCAAGATGCTGGAGACGAAGGACGCCGTGGAGAACGGCGCGAGCGAGATCGACATGGTCGTGAACGTCGGCTTCGTGAAGGACCGCCGCTGGAAGGAGATCGGCGACGAGATCGCGGGCGTGAAGGCCGCCTGCCTGGGCCGGACGCTGAAGGTCATCCTGGAGACGTGCCTGCTCACGGACATGGAGAAGGTCCGCCTGTGCCAGATCTGCACCAAGGCGGGCGCGGACTATGTGAAGACCTCGACCGGCTTCTCCACCGGCGGCGCGACCCGCGAGGACGTGAAGCTCCTGCGGGAGAGCTGCCCGCCCGAGGTGAAGGTCAAGGCGTCCGGCGGCATCCGCACCCTGGAGGACGCGGAGGACTACCTCGCCCTGGGCGCGGACCGGCTCGGCGCGTCGGCGCTGATCGGGGAGGCGCGGAAGCGGGGATGAGTCGTTCCCTCGTATGAGGATGGTCCGCGCAGCGAGCTCCCCCTCTGGGGGAGCTGTCACGGCGACGCCGTGACTGAGAGGGCGACTCTACGCAGAGGGACCCTCTCGCGTCATGTGCGGAAGGACCGCAAGACAGAGGGAGGCGCAGAGACGCGTGCGACTGAGAAGGGGACGCATCCGTCGCCCCCGCGCCGCATAACAGTAGTATGCCCAAAAACGAGAGCGACCGGTCCTCACCGGTCGCTCATCGCTTCTTCCTCTTCGTCTGGCGCGCTCATCTCCCGCAGATCGGCCAGGGTGACGCCGTCGAGGTAGTCGTCCACCACGCGGTCCAGCCCCTGCCACAGGGGCAGGATCCGGCACGAGCCCGCCTTCTCACAGCCCTGCTGGTCGTTCTTCAGGCACGCCACCGGCGCGAGGTCCCCCTCCGCCAGGCGGATGATCTGCCCTACCGGATATTCCTCCGGCGGGCGCACCAGACGATAGCCCCCGCCCTTGCCGCGGCTGGCCCCGACCAGCCCCGCCCGGCTGAGCGAGCTGAGGATGTTCTCCAGATATTTCACGGAGATCTCCTGCCGCTGCGCGATCTCCTTCAGCGGGACGTAGCCGCCGCTGCGGTCGTCCGCCAGATCCAGCATCACCCGCAGGGCGTACCGCCCCTTGGTCGATATCATCATACTGGTCGCCCCCTCCTACGTTTGGGATGCCGCCGCGCTCAGAACGGCAGCCGGTCCGGCTCCACCAGGCAGTCCGCCCCCGTGTTCTGGCGGACCCAGGTGCAGATATGCCGCGCGAAGGCCAGCCCCGCCGGGCTCAGCCGCGCCGGGTCCGGCACCACCAGACCGATCGACCGCTTCGCCGGAGGGTCGAGCGGCAGCGCCACCACCGACCGCGTCTGCCCCTCGAGCAGGAGCTGCGGCAGGATGCTCACGCCCAGTCCGTTCTCCACCATCGCGATGATCGCATAGTCGTCCTTCGTCGTGAACTTCACGTTCGGCCGGATCCCCGCCGGTGTCAGGATCCGCCGCAGGTCGTGGTCCGAGCTCTCCAGCAGGCCGATCATCGGCTCCGTCGCCGCCGCGGTCAGCGGGAAGCGCTCCGCCTGCGTGAGCGGATGGCCCTGCGGCAGGATCGCCATCAGGGGATCCTCCGCCAGCGGGACCGCCGTCCAGCCGCTGCGCACCGGCAGCGTGACGAACCCAAGGTCCGCCGCGCCGTCGCCCAGCCACTTCTCCATGTCGTGATAGTCGCCGTTGAGCAGCTTGAACTCGATGTGCGGATACGTCATCTGGAACGACCGGATCATCCCCGGCAGCCAGTGGACCGCCACGCTGCTGAACGTCGCCACGCGCACCGTCCCGGCCCGCAGGCCGTGGACCTCCGAGACCACCTGGCTGAGCTGCTCGTGATAGGTCAGCAGTCCGCGGATGCTCGGCAGCACCCGGCGGCCCTCCTCCGTCAGCTGGACCCCCGCCCGGCTGCGGCGCAGCAGGACGAAGCCGAAGTCCTCCTCCAGCGCGCTGATCATGTGGCTCACGCCGGACTGGGTGTAGCCCAGCTCCTCCGCCGCGCGGGTGAGGCTCCCGACCTCGACGATCTTCACGAATGCCTCATACTTTTTGATGCTCATCCTGCATGGTCCTCGCTCTCTGTGTGCTCATGTGACGGGTGTGCATCCATTATACTACGATCCATGCGGGATGGGAATGGTCAAATGCAAAAAATACCATCTATTTTCGCCCATTCCACCAAAAAACCGTCCGTGCGACGTTGGATTTAAGGAGGATCTGCCATGCCCTTCGCCGATCTGCACTGTGACACCATCGACCGCATCGCCGACAGCGGCCTCTCCCTGCGCGACGGGGCGGGGCTCCAGCTCACGCTCGACAAGCTCCGCGCGGCCGGGAGCGTGCTGCAATGCTTCGCCCTCTTCGTGGACCTCCGGCGCTGGCCGGACCCCTGGGCGCGCTTTTTGGCCCTGGCCGACGCCTACGAACGCGCCGTCGCCGCCAACGCCGACCGGCTCTGCCCCGTCCTCGCCCCGGCGGACCTCGCCCGGGCGCGCCGGGCGGGGCGGATCGCCTCGGTCCTGACCGTCGAGGAGGGCGGCGTCTTCGGCGGGGACCTGGCTCGCCTGCGGGAGGCCCACCGGCGGGGCGTGCGGCTGGTGACGCTCACCTGGAACCACCCGAACGGGCTGGCCGCCCCGAACGGCCAGCGCGGCGGGCTGACGGAGACCGGGCGGCAGGTCCTGGGCGAGCTGGAGCGGCTGAGGATGGCCGTGGACGTCTCGCATCTGGGCGACGACGGCTTCTGGGACGTCGCGCGGCTGGCGCGGCGGCCGTTCTGCGCGAGCCACTCCTCCGCGCGGGCGCTGTGCGATCACCCCCGCGACCTGACCGACCCCATGCTCCGCGCCGTGGCCGACAGCGGGGGCGTGGTGGGCGTGAACTTCTACGCGCCCTTCGTCGGGACCAGCCCCGTCACGCGGACGGAGGACCTCGTGCGGCACGTGCGGCACATGCTCGACGTGGCCGGGACGCAGGCCGTGGCGCTCGGGTCGGACTTCGACGGGATCGACTGCGATCTGGAGCTGGGCGACGCCGCCGGGCTGCCCCGGCTCGCCCGCGCCCTGCGCCGCTCCGGGCTGAGCGAGGAGGTCGTGGAGCGGGTCTGCTGGCGCAACGCCTGGGACTATTTCACGCGGGTGTTTTGAGGGCCGTCCCCCGTCGGATCCGCCAAGCCGTTGCTTTTTATACAAAGACCGCGCCGGGCCCGGCGCGGTTTTTTGGGCGGCGCGGGGCTTGACAAGGCGGGGACAGGCCCGTATAATGTACGCAAACCGATAGAGGCGCGGCGCTCATCAGTAGCTCGAACCACCCGGCCGGGACCGGGCGAGGGAAAGGGATCGCCGCCGAAGGGTCGCCGGGTCCCCTGACCGTCGATCGCCTGGGCCGTCGGAGAACATCCGCCGGACTGCCATTTGTATGAATGGAGCGCTATCATGGTGACATTGGGACCGGTGCACGGTCCCCCGACGATGTTTTGTTTGCCATGGATCTCCCGTTCGAGTCCATGGTTTTTTTGTACGCTGTACCAAACAAA
>CAKTJM010000091.1 GCA_934567745.1 uncultured Eubacteriales bacterium
TCACCGAATACAGCTCCGACCCGCTCTATGAGCGGATCTCCATCCACGCCAAGGAGCCGCTGATGTTCTTCAACCTGGACGGCGTCCCCCGCGCCACCTGCCTGCTGTGGGAGCACACGCTGGGCTCCGACGGCACGCCCTGCCCCAACCCCCGCGCCATCATCCCGCGCCACATGATCGACCGCGTGGTGAGCACGCCGGTGGAGGTGGACGTGCGCAGCTTCGGCGTGCGGATGCCGCCCTCCTCCCTGGCGAAGCCGAGCTACGGCATCCTGGGCCTGATGGGGATCATCCCTCCGGCCCTGGCCTGGCTGTGGCGGCTGGTCGCGCCCAGAGGGTACAAGAACCCGAGCATCGCCGAGGCGGGCGACGCGCCGGTCCTGGCCAGCGAGGGCGTCGGCTCCTACTGGCCCTTCGCCACGGGCCAGCGGATCCGGCAGGCGAACCTGCTGCTGGAGCAGATCCTCTCCTGCCCGAACACCCGCTACGTCCTGATCCCCAACCAGCACATCGGCGTCTATGAGGTGGGCTTCGCCCCCGAGTGGATCGCGCGCGAATATCTGGCCCGCCGCGGCGGCGTCAACATGAAGATGGACCGCCTGGTCCCCGCCCGCTGCCCGCTCCTGGGCTACGCCCTGACGGAGATGAAGGTGGACGGCCAGCAGATCAGCTCCTGGCTGCTGCGGCCGGAGCGTCAGGCCGCCCTGGGCCCGGAGGGCTACGACGCGGGCGCGAAGATCCTCTACGATTTCTTCGCGAAGGAGCTGGCGGTCTACGACACCGAGGAGCTGCACCCCGTGGGGCGGCAGATCCTGGAGTGCTTCCGGAACAACGGGTCCGTGGAGGACTATTGCGCCATCACGCCGCTGGGGCTGGGGTGAGCACAGCGCGTCGATACGATATGAGCAGGAAGAAGGCCGGACGGCGTTGCCGTCCGGCCTTCTTGTCGTGGTACCGTCCTCCCCGCGGCTATGGGAGCCAGGAGAGGAGCGCCGCGCCGGAGATCCCCTCGTGCACGGTCCATCGGGGCAGGTCCCACAGCGTCTCCGGCCGCCCCTCGACCAGGACCGCGTTCCCCGGCTCCGTGGTGAAGCTCATCACGAACCCGTTCTCCTGCAAGAGCTCCGTAGACGCGGCGTCATACAGTCCGCGCGGGTACGCCACGGCATAGACGTCCGTCTCTCCGGCCCCCGTCTCGATGGCCGTGCGGATCGTGTGGCAGTCCTCGATGATCGCCGCGCGGTAGGCCGCCTCGCTCTCACTGGGCAGCCGCAGGAGCGACTCGCGCGCCTGGCCCGCAGGCTCGAAGGGCGCCCACTGGTGCCGGTCGAAGGTGTGGCTCTGGATCTCGATGTGCCCCGACGCCACCATCTCCGCCGCTTGGGTCCAGGTGAAGTGAGGGGTGATCTCTCGGCCCGTGTCCTTATATCGGTCGGTCCCCACAGAACGCCCGATCACGAAGATCGCCGCGCGCAGCCCATAGTGCTCCAGGATGGGCCAGGCGATCTCATAGTTGCTCAGATAGCCGTCGTCGAACGTGATCAGCACCGCCCTGTCCGGCAGCGGCGTCCCCTTTTCCACGAAGGCGCGCAGGTCCCTCGGCAGGATCGCCGTATAGCCCGCGCGGGAGAGCGCCTGCATGTGTTCCTCGAACCGTTCCGGTGTGACGATCGTCGCATCGTTCCCGACCTCGTCGAGGTGATGATACATGAGGATGGGGATCGTCGCGCTTTGGGGCGGGGCCGACGGACGCGCCGACCAGGTGGCTCCCGCTGCCATCAATATCACCGACAGCAGCAAAAGGGTCCCCACGAACCGCGCATATCTCTTCATGGTGCCCCTCCTTACGTCCTCGATCCCGTGCATCTTGGGTACCATTATAGAGCATCCTTGCCTATTGTCAATATCTATAGATATTATTTCGCTCTCTTTAGAGCTTTGACCCCTGCATAAAAGTCGGATAAACTCAGTAAAATGATATCTATAGGCGGTGAACGGATGGACACGCAGAAGGAAGAGATCACCCGGGAAACGGCGGCGCGGATCCGCCTGCTCCGGCAGCAGCGCGGGCTCAGCCAGGAGGCCGTCGCCCTGCGCGCCGACCTCAACCCCGCCTATTTCGGCCACATCGAGCGCGGTCTGAAGTGTCCCACGGTGGACACGCTCAACAAGATCGCCGGTGCCCTGGACCTCCCGCTGTGGGAGCTGCTCCGCTTCGACGGACCGCCCGCCGCCGCGCACGACCGCGACATCGACGCGCGCTGTCAGGCGCTGCTGGCGCAGGTCCCCGCGCAGAAGCGGGAGCAGGTCCTGCGCATCCTGGAGGATATCGTCGCCCTCCTCTGATCCTCTCCGAAAAAACGAACGCCCCTGCGGGCCCGACAGCATCCTCGTGCTGCCGCCCGCAGGGGCGGTTTTTATTTTTGTTCGAGGCGGCGCGTCTCACGCCTTCTTCACCAGCGTCCCGGTGAAGATCATCTTCGCCGCGATCTTGTCGCTGCCCTCGTTGAAGGCCTCCACATCGACCACCACGAGCTGGCGGCCCAGCTTGAGGACCTTGCCCACGGCGATGGCCGTGTCCGACGTGATCGCTCGCAGCAGGCTGATCTTGTACTCGACGCCGATCAGCTCGACGTCCTCCGGCATCACCGTCTGTGCGGCGTACCCGGCCGCGGCCTCGCACAGGCCGCCGATCACGCCGCCGTGCAGGATGCCGGTCTGCTGCAGCAGGTCCGGCCGCTTGGCGCAGGAGATGACCGCGCGGCCCTCCTCCGCCTCCACGACCTTCAGGCCCAGCAGGCGGGCATAGCTCTGGGCCTCGATCGCCCGCTCGACTTTTTCACGCAGTGCTTCGCTCATCGTTCCACTTTCCTTTCAAAAACTCGTGCGCCAGAGGGGGATCACGTCGATCACCGGCTCCTCATAAGGGTGCGCCGCCTTGACCGCCTCGATCGTCCGGTCCACGTCCTCCGTCCGGCAGGTCACCTCCAGCTTCAGCTCCGGCGCGGTGCACAGCGTGCCCGGCGTGCCGAGGTACGGCGTCGTGCCGCCCAGCGGCCGCCAGCAGCTCGTGACCCGGCTGTAGGACAGACACCGGTCATACTTCCCGATGTGCCCCGCGTCCACCGACCACAGCGCCTGCTCGACCGCCGCCCGATGCGACTCCGGGACGAAGATCTCCAATTTACAATATGGGAACGTCATCCGAACCCCTCCCTCCGGTCCATGCGTCCGGTCCGTAGAAGACCACGTCCTCCGCTAGGAGGGACACGCGGCCCACGATCGCCTCCAGGACGGTCACGCCGCAGTTGCGGCTGACGGTCCCCTCCCAGAACCGCTCGTGGGGGATCGCCTTGAGGTACATGAGCAGGCTGCGGATCACCGCGCCGTGGGCGGAGACGAGGACCCGCTCGGCCCCGGTCCGCCCGGCCGTCACCTCGTCCAGGAAGGAGACCACCCGGCGCTGGACCGCCTCACTGCTCTCCCCGCCGCCGGGCGCAGGCATGGGGAGCTGGTCCACCGCCCGGTAGCAGGTCCCCTCCAGCGCGCCGAAGGACATCTCCCGCAGGCGCTCGTCCACCCAGACGTCCTGACCGGGACAGATCAGGTGCGCCGTCTCGCGCGCCCGGGCCAGCGGGCTGGCATACACGCGGTCGAAGCGCAGGCCGACCCGCGCCATGCCCGCGGCGGTCGCCCGGGCGACCGCCACGCCGTTCTCGTTCAGGGGGATGTCCGTGCGGCCCTGGAGCCGCCGCGCGCGGTTCCAGTCCGTCTCCCCGTGCCGGATCCAATACAGCCGCATCGCGCTCACTGCCTCTGCATCCGAGCCTTGACCGCCTGCCCCGTCGGGGTAGCGGCCAGGCCGCCGAGGGCGGTCTCGCGAAACTCCACGGGCATCCGGCGGCCCACCTCGCCCATGGCGTCGATGACCTCGTCCACAGGGATGCGGCTCTCGATCCCGGCCAGCGCCATGTCGGCGGAGCTGACCGCGTTGACCGCGCCGATGACGTTCCGCTTCACGCAGGGGACCTCCACCAGACCGGCCACCGGGTCGCAGACCAGGCCCATCAGGTTCTTCAGCGCCATGGCCACCGCGTGGCCGATCTGCTCGCCCGTGCCGCCGCGCAGGGCCACGAGCGCCCCCGCCGCCATCGCGGAGGCCGTGCCGATCTCCGCCTGACAGCCGCCGGACGCGCCCGCGATGGACGCCTTGTGCGCGATGACCGCCCCGATGCCGCTGGCGACGTAGAGCGCCTCGAGGATCTGGTGCTGGGAGAGGTCCTCGTGGCGGCAGAGGGGGAGCATCACCGCCGGGAGCACGCCGCAGGACCCGGCCGTGGGCGCGGCCACGATGCGGCACATGCAGGCGTTGGACTCCGCCATGCCCAGGGCCTCGGCGATGACCTCGCTGACGTAGCCGCCGGTCATCGCCTTGCCGCGCAGGGCGTACTGGCGCATCCGCATCCCGTCGCCGCCCACGAGGCCGCTGGCGCTCCGTCGGCGGCCGCTGTAGTTGTCGGCGGCGTCGGACATCGCCTGCCATACGATGAGCATCTTGGCCATGGACTGGTTGCGGCTGACCTGGCGGTCCTCCATGTCGGACCGCAGGACGACCTCCCAGAACGGCAGATCCTGGTCCTGCATGGCCTCAAAGATCTCGTTCATCGAATCCAGCGTCATCGTCTTCCTCCCCCTTGTCGTAATAGGTCACGGACAGGATGTTGGGCAGCTCCCCGAGGAACGCCACCTGACTGCGCCTGAGGTGCTCGTCCACCTCGATGACCATCAGCAGGTCCGCGCCCCGCTTAGGGCGGCAGACGCTCATGTTGGCCACGTTGACGCCCACCTGATAGAGGATGCTGGTGACGCCGGAGACGACGCCGTTCACGTCCCGCCCGCGGACCACGAGGGTGTTGAACGCACCGGTGAAGCTGACCTCGATCCCGTCCAGCTTGTTCACCATGATCCGCCCGCCGCCCAGGCTGCACGCCTGCATCTCCAGCCGCTTGCCGTTGGCCGCACGGAGGGAGAGGACGGCCGTGTTCGGGTGCGCCTCGCGCAGGTCCACGGTGTCGATGGTCACGGTCAGCCCGGCCTTCTCGGCCTCCCGCGCGGCCCGGGGGATGCGCAGGTCGTCCGGCTGCATCCCGAGCAACCCGGCCACCAGGGCGCGGTCCGTGCCATGGCCGGGGCCGGTCTCCGCGAAGGAGCCGTGGAGGTGGATGGCCGCCTCGACCGGCGGCGCTCCGAGCAGGGTGCGGGCCATGAGCCCGATGCGGACGGCGCCCGCCGTATGGGAGCTGGAAGGCCCGACCATCACGGGGCCCAGGATATCGAACAGATCCACCGCGCGCTTCGCTCCTTTCGGTCCGGATCCGAGGTCCGGACACTGTCATATCATGGGGAAGTATACCAGATGGGCCCGCGCGGCGTCAAGGGAGAGCAGGGCTGTCCCGGCCCCCAGGGCGAGCAGGGCAGCCAAGGTCCGCAAGGGGAAAAGGGCGAGACCGGCGAAAAGGGCGAGCAAGGCGAACAGGGGCCCAAAGGCGACACCGGCGCACAAGGTCCGCAGGGCGAGAAGGGCGACACTGGAGAGAAAGGCGAGCAGGGTGAACAGGGGCCCAAAGGCGAGACGGGCGAGACGCCCGCCATCACCGTCGCGGAAAGCACGCCTCTGAGCTACAAGCTCCTCTTCAAGACCACCGAGCAGGAGCTGACCACCCCGAACCTCTTCGCCCTGCCCACTGAGTACCACGTCGATCTCTCCGTGGTCAACACCACCTGGAACGTGCCCCTGAAGGACCTGATCCTGACGTATCAGACCACCTCCGCCAGTGCGATCCGCATCACCATCGCGCCGAAGGATGACGCCGCCCCCGTCCTGGTGGACATCCGGCGCACGTCCATCTACAACGGCAGCACGGCCGAGGCCCAGACGTTCAACGGCGCCACCATCGCGAGCCGCACCGTGTTGGACGAGATCGTATACACGCAGTCGCAGGAGACCCACAGCATGAAGATCCGCCAGCAGGACCCGGTCACGAAGCTCTGGTCGCTGTGCGAGGTGCACTCGTTCCTCTCCGCAGGCGGCGCGCGGTCGTCGGTCCGGATCGAGTGGAGCGAGTATGACGTGAGCTATGAGGTGCCGACGGTGTGATGGCGCCTGAACGCCGGGACGATAGGAAAAGCCTCTCAGACCCTTATGCTCTGAGAGGCTTTTGACGTTCCTCATGATATGTGTCGGCATCAGATGAAAGAAGATCCGCTGAAAAGGCGCATCGGCGTCCCCTCCACGGGGCGCGTGGCGGCCCAGCCCTCGTGGCGCCGCTTCGCCATATACGCCCCTATCCTCCCAACTCGCACAGGAACGCCTGGATCGCGCGGACGAACGCCTCCGTCTCCAGCACCGTGGCCAGATGCCCGCCGGGGACGTAGACGATTCTCGGGTCATGCATCAGTCGGATCAGGTCCTGCTGCATCGTCCCGGAGAAGAAGTCCCGATCCGGCAGGATGAGCAGGATCCTGCCCTTCAGCGCCGCAAAGTCCTCCGCCGTCACCGGCGTCTGCGTCATCAGGTCGGCCAGGAGGCCCGAGATGTGCACGTCCTTGTCCCGTTCATAGTCCCGGAAGATCGTCTCGAACATGTCCTGCGCATAGGCGACCTTTTCCCGGCTCTCGCCGCGGATGTGGCGCATCCCGGCCTTGATGAGCCGCGGCTTCAGCTTTTCGTAGTCGCAATGCTTCATGTACCACAGCAGGAGGGGCGCAAGGCGGTATTTCTTTTTCAGGCTCTTCAGGGTGCGGGCGTCCATGCCGCCGGTGGAGATCAGGATCAGGCCGCCGGTCTCCCCCGGATATCTCTGCACGTAGAGCTGCGCGACCATGCCGCCATCGCTCGCCCCGATGAAGATGGGGGCTTCGACGCCGAGCGCTTGGAAGAATGCGTGCATCCCCACCACGAGCGTCTGGTTGGTACGCAGCTCCTGGGGGTAGTCGAAGAGCAGGACGCGGTGCTCCCTGGCGAGTGGATCCACGTAGTCCATCCACATCTCCAGCGTGTTCATGCCGCCGTTGAGGAAGACGAGCATCTGCCCATCCTCTTTGCCGCTCTGCGTATAGCGGAACGTTGCGCCGTCTACCACTACGGTCTCGCACGGATGCGCCGCCGCGAAGCGGTCCAGCTTTTCGGAAAACAGCATCGGAGTCCCTCCTGTCCACGAGGATTAGCCAATTCTAACCGTAAGCATTTGGTGCCGTCAAGATTTATGCGCAAAATTGTTTGCAGGCTCCGGCTGAGTGAAGTCAGCCGGCAATAGAGGCATCGTACAGAACCGCCTCCAAGTGCTTCATGTTCATGTACTTCTTGTTGCCCCACTGGGTGCCCGCCACGTGGCGAAG
>CAKTJM010000092.1 GCA_934567745.1 uncultured Eubacteriales bacterium
GTGACGAGAAGGAGATCCACGTCACCTTCCCCGATGATTATCACGCGGGCGACCTCGCCGGCAAGCCCGTCACCTTCAAGGTCAAGTGCCTGGAGGTCAAGGAGAAGGTCGCGCCCGCCCTGGACGACGAGTTCGCCAAGGACGTGTCCGAGTTCGACACCCTCGAGGAGTTCAAGGCCGACCTGAAGCAGAAGCTCATCGACCGCAACATGAACGAGAGCGAGGCCAAGTTCCGCCAGGGCCTGCTGGCCAAGATGACCGAGCAGGTCACCGTCGAGCTGCCCGAGGCCATGGTCAAGGCCGAGGTCGACCGCCTCATGGAGAACTATGCCGCCCGTCTGCAGCAGCAGGGCATCACCATGGAGATGTACGTCAAGTACACCGGCACCACCATCGAGAAGGTCCGCGAGGAGCTGCATGACGTCGCCGTCGCCCAGATCAAGCAGCAGCTGGCCCTGGACGCCGTCGTCGCCGCTGAGCAGATCGTCATCAGCGACGAGGACGTGGACGCCGAGGTCCGCAAGGCCGCTGCCAACCTCAACGTGCCCTATGAGCGCGTGATCGAAGGTCTCGACCGCGACGGTCTAAAGGCCGACCTGGCCCGCGACCGCGCGATGGGTCTCGTCGCCGCCGAGGCGAAGCCCCACCTGATCGCCGCCGAGCCCGACGACGGTGAGATCAAGCTCACCGAGGTCACTAAGGACGAGGCCCCCGCTGAGGAGGCGCCCGCCGAAGAGAAGAAGCCCGCAAAGAAGCGCACCACGAAGAAGAAGGCCGAGGAGCCCGCCGCTGAGGGCGAAGAGGCTCCCGCCCCCAAGAAGACCACCCGGAAGAAAAAGACCGAGGAGGCCCCCACCGAGGAATGATCTTCCAAATGGGACGCATACTTTGCTTGGAAGGCTGTGCATGACACAGCGAAGTGAAAGGAACGATACCCATGAGCTTAGTACCTTACGTAGTAGAACAGACCAGCCGGGGAGAGCGGTCTTATGACATCTTCTCCCGTTTGCTCAACGACCGGATCATCTTCCTGTCGGAGGAGGTCAACGATGTGACGGCGAGCCTCGTCGTGGCCCAGCTCCTCTATCTCGAGGCGCAGGATCCCGACCAGGACATCCAGTTCTATATCAACAGCCCCGGCGGCTCGGTCACGGCCGGCATGGCGATCTACGACACCATGCAGTATATCAAGTGTGATGTGTCCACCATCTGCATCGGCATGGCGGCCAGCATGGCGGCCTTCCTGCTGGCCTCCGGGGCCAAGGGCAAGCGCCTCGCGCTGCCGAACGCGGAGATCATGATCCACCAGCCCTCCGCGGGCACCCAGGGCCAGATCACCGATATGGCGATCCACCTCCAGCGTTTGGAGACCATCAAGAAACGCATGAACCGCATCCTTTCGGAGAACACCGGCAAGCCCATCGATGTGGTGACGGCCGACTGCGAGCGCGACAACTTCATGTCCGCCCAGGAGGCCATGGAATACGGCCTCATCGATCGGGTGATCGAAAAGCGCTGATACGGAAAGGAGAGGGGGGCGTTCCGGTCCCCCTTTTCTTTGACCGTCCCAGTTTTGGATATCAGGAAAGGACAGGTCATAGCATGACGAAGAACGACGACAAGCGGGCCATTCGCTGCTCCTTCTGCGGGAAGCATCAGGACCAGGTGACGAAGATCATCGCCGGTCCCGGCGCCTACATCTGCAACGAGTGCGTCCACCTGTGCATGGAGATCCTGGACAACATGGAGCCGCCCGAGGATCAGATTGCAGGCGACATCCCCGACGTCATCCCCACCCCCAGAGAGATCAAGACCTACCTGGACGAATACGTCATCGGGCAGGACGCCGCGAAGACGGCGCTCTCCGTGGCGGTCTACAACCACTACAAACGCATCTATTTCGGCGGCGGCGACGATGTGGAGCTGCAGAAGAGCAACATCCTCCTGCTCGGTCCGACCGGCTCCGGCAAGACCCTGCTGGCCCAGACCCTGGCCAAGCTGCTCAAGGTCCCGTTCGCCATCGCCGACGCCACCACGCTCACCGAGGCCGGTTATGTCGGCGACGACGTGGAGAACATCCTCCTACGTCTCGTGCAGGCGGCCGACTACGACATCGAGCAGGCCGAGCGCGGCATCATCTATATCGACGAGATGGATAAGATCGCCCGCAAGAGCGAGAACACCTCCATCACCCGCGACGTCTCCGGCGAGGGCGTGCAGCAGGCCCTGCTGAAGATCCTCGAGGGCACCGTCGCCAACGTCCCGCCCCAGGGCGGCCGCAAGCATCCGCATCAGGAGTTCATCCAGGTCGATACCAAGAACATCCTCTTCATCTGCGGCGGCGCGTTCGACGGGGTCGAGAAGATCATCGAGAGCCGCGTCAACCAGAAGACCATCGGCTTCGGCGCCGAGATCCTCAGCAAGTCCGAACTGGAGGAGCGGAACATCCTCTCCCAGATCCAGCCGCACGACCTGCTGAAGTTCGGCATCATCCCAGAGCTGATCGGCCGTCTGCCGGTCATCACGGCCCTGTCCCCGCTCAGCCGTGAGGACCTGGTCCGCATCCTCACCGAGCCGAAGAACGCGCTCGTCAAGCAGTATCAGAAGCTGATGGAGTACGACACGGTGCGTCTCGTCTTTGAGCCCGGCTCTCTGGAGGCCGTCGCCGACAAGGCCATCGAGCGCGGCATCGGCGCCCGCGGTCTGCGCGCGGTCCTGGAGGAGGTCATGGACCCGATCATGTACGACGTGCCGTCCGACGCCACGATCGTCGAGGTCGATATCACGCTGAAGTCCGTCAAGGGCGAGGGCGAGCCGAAGATCGTCCGGGACGCCGAGCGTCCCCCGCGTCCGCGGCTGGGTGCTGCGGCCCTCCGGGCCCAGAGCGGCGGTCTGACCCGCCGCGACGGCACCGCTTGACAAGCACATGACAGGGCGGAGGGAAGTCCTCCGCCCTGAGACTGTCGAAAAACCCCTGCGGGGTTTTCCGACAGGGGGGATGCAGCCCGTTGCGCGCACTCACCGTCCGCCTGCGGCGGACGATTCGCACACTTACGGGCTGAGAAGTATTTTCTCCGGCGCACATGTCACCGGAGAAAATGATTTGATCTTATTTCGCGCTTCCGAGCGCGAAACTCTGCGAGGCTTTTTTGACACGCTGAGGGCGGAGGGAAGTCCTCCGCCCTGTTCTGCCATACTATCTTCTATGCCCGGCGCGGCCGGGCACGACGAACACGAAAGGAAGTGGATATCTTGTCCGAAGATCTGAACCTGCGCACCATGCCGACCCTCGCGCTGCGAGGGCTCACGGTATATCCGAAAATGATGGTCCACTTCGACGTGGGCCGTGAGGCCTCCATCAAGGCGCTCGAGGAGGCCATGTCCACCAATCAGCCGATCTTCCTCGTGGCCCAGAAGGACATCCGCGTGGAGTCGCCGGACCGCAACCATCTCTTCGACATCGGCACCGTCTCCGATGTGCGACAGATCCTCCGGCTGCCGGGCAAGTCGGTCCGGGTCATGGTCGAGGGCCGCTACCGCGCCCGTCTGGTCACCCTGAGCCAGACCGATCCCTACCTGGTCTCCAAGGTCGATCAGGTCGAGGAGGAGCCGTATTACGAGGGGAAGACCAACTCCCTGCGCGCCGAGGCCGCCATCCGGCAGGCCTACGAGCTGTTCGATCGCTACACCGACCTGACCCCGAAGAGCTCCAACGCCGAGATGCTCATGAACATCATGTCGAGCGAGGACCCCGGCTATATCGCGGACTTCATCGCCCAGAACGTCTCGATGCGCGTGCTGGACAAGCAGTCCATCCTCGATGAGATCCGCCCGGTCCAGCGTCTGAACAAGATGAACCGGCTGCTCCACCGCGAGGTGGAGATCCTGGAGATGGAGCAGAGCATCCAGCGCCGCGTCCAGGAGAACATGACCCAGAACCAGAAGGACGCCTTCCTGCGCGAGCAGGTCCGCGTCATCCAGGAGGAGCTGGGCGAGGACGGCGAGAGCGAGACGGCCGGCTACCGCCGCCAGATCGCCGACGCGAAGCTCCCCGAGGAGGTCGAGGAGAAGCTCCTCAAGGAGGTCGTCCACCTGGAGAAGCAGCCGTTCGGCTCGGCGGAGGCGTCCGTCCTGCGCAACTACCTCGACACCTGCCTGGAGCTGCCCTGGAACAAGAAGTCCAAGGAGCGCGTCAACGTCGCCGCCGCGCGCAAGATCCTCGACGCCGACCACTACGGTCTGGAGACCGTCAAGGAGCGCATCCTGGAGTTCCTGGCCGTCAAGCAGCTCGCGCCCGACCTGAAGGGCCAGGTGCTCTGCCTCGTCGGCCCGCCCGGCGTCGGCAAGACGTCCATCGGGATGTCCGTGGCGCGGGCGCTCAACCGCAAGCTCGCGCGGATCTCCCTCGGCGGCATCCACGACGAAGCCGACATCCGCGGCCATCGCAAGACCTACGTCGGCGCCATGCCCGGACGGATCATGAACGCCGTGCGGCAGGCCGGGACGCGCAACCCGCTCCTGCTCCTCGATGAGATCGACAAGCTCGGGTCCGACATGCGCGGCGACCCGTCCGCGGCCCTGCTGGAGGTCCTGGACGCCGAACAGAACAGCACCTTCCGCGACCACTTCATCGAGCTGCCGTTCGACCTGTCCGACGTCCTCTTCATCACCACCGCCAACACCACGAGCACCATCCCGCGCCCGCTGCTCGACCGGATGGAGGTCATCGAGCTGCCGAGCTACACCGACGAGGAGAAGCTCCAGATCGCCAAGGCCCATCTGATCCCCAAGCAGCTCAAGCGCCACGGCCTGAAGAAGAGCCAGCTGCGCCTGACCGACGACGCGATCCGGGAGATCATCGTCTCCTACACCCGCGAGTCCGGTGTCCGCGTGCTCGAGCGCGAGCTGGGCGCGCTGTGCCGCAAGGCCGCGATGCGCATCGTCTCGGACGGCGTGAAGCACGTCTCCGTGACGGGCGACAACGTCGAGGAGCTGCTCGGCGTGCGGAAGTACCACCCCGAGAAGGAGGGCAAGGAGGACCAGATCGGTCTGGTCAACGGCCTGGCCTGGACCACGGTGGGCGGCACCCTGCTCGAGGCGGAGGCCAACGTCATCCCCGGCAGCGGCAAGGTCGAGCTGACCGGCAACCTGGGCAACGTCATGAAGGAGTCCGCCCGGGCGGCCTTCACCTATATCCGCAGCCGGGCACGCCAGCTCGGCATCCCCGACGACTTCTACAAGGAGAAGGACGTGCACGTCCACTTCCCGGAGGGCGCGGTGCCGAAGGACGGCCCGTCCGCGGGCATCACGATGTGCACGGCGATGGTCTCGGCCCTGACCCAGATCCCCGTGCGGGGCGACGTGGCCATGACCGGCGAGATCACCCTGACCGGCCGGGTCCTGCCGATCGGCGGCCTGCGCGAGAAGTCGATGGCGGCCCTGCGCAACGGCATCCACACGGTCATCATCCCCCAGGAGAACGAGCGCGACCTGGAGGAGATCGACCAGACCGTGCGGAACGCGCTGCACTTCATCCCCGTCTCCCACGTAGATCAGGTGCTGGCCCACGCGCTCGAACGGCCGCCCCTGGCCGAGCTCGCGAGGGACGATGCCCCCGCCGTCCCGGTAGCCCGTCCGGAGGGACAGACGTCCGTCCACACGAACTGAACGACTATGAGACCTGAGGGAGAGGGGAACGTATGAAGCTGAACACACAGAACGCGGAGTTCATCCGCTCGGCCGCCAAGATGGCCGACTGCCCCCGCGACGCTCTGCCCCAGATCGCCTTCGCCGGGCGGTCGAACGTGGGGAAATCCTCCGTCATCAATCGGCTGCTCGGGCGAAAGAACTTCGCCCGGGTCGGCTCCGCCCCCGGCAAGACCACGCACATCAACTACTTCCGCATCGATGGGAAGGTCTACTTCGTGGACCTTCCCGGCTACGGCTACGCCAAGGTCTCCAAGCAGGAGCGCGACCGGTGGGGCAAGCTCATGGAGCAGTGGTTCGCCGACCCGAGCCTGCTCACCCTCGGCCTGCTGCTGGTGGACATCCGCCACAAGCCGACCGCCGACGACTGCAACATGGCGCGGTGGTTCCAGGAGAGCGGCAAGCCCTTCGCCGTCGTCGCGAACAAGCACGACAAGATCAAGAAGAGCGAGTGGGAGCCGAACGTCGCCCGCATCCGGGAGACGCTCCTCCTGGACGACGACACGCCCGTCATCTCCTTCTCCGCGGAGAAGGGGCTGGGCCGTGAGGACCTGTTGGGGATCATCCTCGACCACATCGCGGCGGCCAACGGGGAGGAGGTGCCTCCCGCATGACGAAGCGCATCACCGGGACCCTCCTTTACGCGGTCCTCGCGGGCTTCTGCATCGGCCTGGGCGGGACGGTCTTCCTGCGGCTGAAGGACGCCTTCCCCGGCGGCAACGTGGTCGGCGCGCTGCTGTTCGCGATCGGTCTGTTCACCATCTGCACGCGCGGCTACCTCCTGTTCACGGGCAAGGCGTGCTACATATTCGACAATAAGCTGCCCGGGTACCTGTTCGACCTCCTCCTCATCTGGGTGGGGAACCTGGTCGGGTGCATGCTGCTCGGCGTCATCGAGCGCGCCACCGTGCTCTGCGGTGAGACCGGCCTCGACGCCACCGCCGCCGCGATGGTCGAGGCGAAGATGGGCAGCAGCTATCTGAGCCTCTTCCTCCTGGGCATCCTGTGCAACGTCTTCATCTACATCGCCGTGAACGGCTATGCCGAGAACCCCCATGAGCTGGGGAAGTACCTGGCGCTGTTCCTGGGCGTCTCCGTGTTCATCCTCTGCGGGACGGAGCACTGTGTGGCCGACATGTACTACTGGTGCGTCTCCGGTGTGCTCTTCGAGCGCCCCGGCCCGTCGCTCCTGTGCCTGATCGTCGTCTCCCTCGGCAACGTCGTGGGCGGCCTCCTCCTTCCGGAGGCGGAGCGCTGGAAGCGGAAGCTCGACAAAAAAAACTGAGAAAAAGCAGGTCCGTTCATGAAAAACGGACCTGCTTTTTTATTCGGACAGCTCCTGCTTGAGGAAGCTGAGGAAGTGCTGGGTGGCGGGGGAGCGGTCCTCCGGGGGCGCACTGGCCAACCCGATCTCCACGTACTGGGGCGGGTCCAGCGGCCGGAACGCCACGTCGCCGCGCAGCTCGTCGGCGATCGTGCGGTTGACCAGCGCCACGCCCAGACCGGCCTCGGCCAGCGCCATGGCGGAGAAGCAGTCCTCGACACCCGCGACGCGCTCCCACGGCACGATGTGCTGTGCTTCGAGACAGCGGGAGTTGTCGGTCTCCCGCCCGGGCAGGATGTCGATGTACCGCTCCGTCTCCAGGATGGACAGCGGCACGGTACGGCGGGCCGTCAGGGGA
>CAKTJM010000093.1 GCA_934567745.1 uncultured Eubacteriales bacterium
TCCCGGCTGGCCGCGCGGTTCTGGGACGTGGACCGCGGCCGGATCACCGTCGGCGGGATGGATGTCTCGCAGATCGCCTCGGAGGTCCTGATGTCCCTCTACGCCATCGTGTTCCAGGACGTCACCCTCTTCAACGGGTCCATCCTGGAGAACATCCGCCTCGGCCGCCGGGGCGCGACCGACGAGGAGGTCCTGACCGCCGCACGGCTGGCCAACGTGGACGAGTCCGCCGAGAAGCTCCCGGACAAGTGGGCGTCCAACATCGGCGAGAACGGCTGCGCCCTCTCCGGCGGCGAGCGGCAGCGCATCTCCATCGCGCGCGCCTTCCTCAAGGACGCGCCGATCGTCCTCCTCGACGAGGCCACCGCGAGCCTGGACGTGGAGAACGAGACCGCCATCCAGAGCGCGCTCTCCCGTCTCATCCGGGACAAGACCGTCCTCATCATCGCCCACCGGATGCGCACCGTCTCCGGCGCGGACAAGATCGTCGTCCTGAAGGACGGCGTCGTGGCCGAGCAGGGCGCGCCCGACGTCCTCCTGCACGAGGGCACGCTCTACCCCCACATGGTCGCGCTCCAGACCGCGAGCCAGCAGTGGCGGCTCTCCTGACCCATCGCAGCGAAAACAGGATACGACACGGCCCCATCGGAAGCTCCGATGGGGCCGTGTGCTGTGTATCGGGAAGGACCGGTCTGGCGGCTCAGTCCGGCCGACGGCGGTAGCGCAGGGCGATCGCGAGCGCGATCAGGAGGACTCCCGCGCTGACCGCGTAGAGGATCAGGTTTTGACGGCTCGTGCCCGAGGTGTCCGTGTCGGACGATCCGCCCGGACGGCCCGGTCCCTGTGGGGCGGTGTCGCCTCCGTCGGACGAGGCGTCGGACCGGTCCGGCGGTGCGCCGCCCTGGGCAGGACGCGCGGCGGTCGTGCCGTCCTCCGCCGCGTCGGTCCCGGCGGACGTGCCCTCCTGCGTGGGGGCCGCGCCGTCTGTTGGCGCGGCCTGGGCCGGAGCGGCCCCGTCCCCGACGGCGGCCGGGTCGAAGTCCCCGAAGTCCCCCGGTCCCCCGCCGCCCATCATGCTGCCGAGCGAGGAGAGGTCGATGGACGAGGCGTCGATCAGGGCATCGGAGCCCTGCTGCCCAGCCTCGGTGGAGGGGATCGTCCCGTCGAGCTGGCCCGCGATCGACTGGGCGCGGCGCTGGACCAGGTCGTACAGCGCGTCGGCCGCGGCGGTGTACTCCTCGTAGGAGTAGAACGCCGTCGGGTCGTCCTGCACCAGCGCGTCGAGCTGGCTGCGGGTGCGCGTATAGAAGGCGTCGAAGCCGCCGCCTTGGACGTACTCGGTGACGAGCTGCCGCAGATAGGCGTGGTACCGGTCGCCCTCCTGCTCCAGGAGCGTGTCGAAGAACGAGGTGATCGTGAAGGCGTCGTCGATCGCACTGTTGACGACGCTCGTCGCGTCCCCGCCGCCCATGCCGCCGAAGGCCAGGTTGTAGTCCCACGGCAGGATGGTCAGGCGGCCGCCCGACTCGTAGAGATAGTAGTTGTGCGCCATGGAGCCGGACAGGCTGTCGTCGTTCACGGAGAAGATGTGCACCGCCAGATAGCGCAGCACGTCGTCCACGTCCAGATAGGTCTCCAGGTCCGTCCCCTCGGCGATCGCCTTCAGGGCCGTGACCACGCGGCGGTGGTCCTTGTCGCCGGTGTCCCCCACCGCGCCGTCCCAGATGGCGGAGTAGCTGTCCAGATCGTCGTCGGTGTAGTCGAGGGTCGCGCCGTCCTGGCCGCCTATCGCGAAGCCGCCGCCCTCCGGCGGCCCGCCGCGGCCCTCCATCGTGGCCCCTGTCGCGCCGTCTGCGCTGCCGCCGTCCGTATCGGACGGCTGGGGCATGGTCTCATCTGTCGCGCCGGTGGCGCCGTCGGCAGCGTCCCCGGCCCCGTCCGGGCGCTGGGGCATCGCCCCGTCGAAGTCGGGCGGCGCGCCGTCGAAGTCGTCCGGCGGCGAGAAGTCGCCCTTAGCCCCCCTATCGCCCATGTCCATGCTGTCGGGCTTGTAGAGCGCGCCGTTCTCCGTGCCGTAGTTGCGCTGGCGGAAGCTGTCCTCCACCGCTTCGAGCGCCAGATAGACGCCCCAGTACGACCCGTTGACGTGGATCGCCGCATAATTATATAAGGAGGCGTCCATCCCGAGCCACTGGTACATGTCGTAGACCAGCGCCTCCTTCATGTTCGTGGCGTCGGCGTAGTCGTTGTTCAGGACCAGCTTATCCAACCCGCAGCAGGTCTGGCCGTCCACATAGTGGTCGAACTCCAGCTTGAAGCTGTACCGGTCCGTCGTCGGGTCGCTGGCGATGGAGGTCAGGCTGGTGTTGCCCTTGGGGCGGATGCCGACGTTGTAGTAGGTCGTCCCGTTCACCGTCACATCGCAGGAGCGCCACTCCTCCGCCGTGGCGTCGGCCAGCATCTCCGCCCACTCGTCCTCGTCCATGAGGATGTCGATCTCCATGGGCGTGCTCGTGTCGAAGAGCGCGGTCTCGTAGGCCATCGTCAGGCCGCGGTCCTGGGTGCTCAGGCGGTCGGACCAGACCACGGCGAGCAGGGCCAGGAGCACCGCCGCCGCCATCAGGACCGCCACGAGCTTCGTGATGTGCCGATGTGCGATCATCCCGCTCGCCCTCCTTCCTCACGACATGTACTCGCCGTTGTAGCTCACGAGCGTCGCGGTCCCGACGCCGGGGAGGTCCGCGATGCGGCCGACGAAGGCGGTGCTCGCGTCCTTCGTGCGCAGCTCGGCCGTCAGCTCGATGCCGTCCGGCCGGACGGTCTTGGCCTTCACCGACCAGTGCTCCACGCCGCCCTCCAGCACGGCGAGGGCCGCCTGCTCGGCGGTCTCGTCCGCGCAGTCGAGGACGAGGATGTACGGCAGGCTGCGGACCTTGCGGTTGGCGAAGAGGAGCAGGATCAGGCCGATCACGGCCGACCCGATCAGCGCCAGCGGGATCATCCCCGCGCCGATGACGATGCCGGAGGCCAGGGCCCAGAAGAGGAAGACGATCTCGACCGGCTCCTTGATCGCCGTGCGGAAGCGGATGATCGACAGTGCGCCGACCATGCCGAGCGAGAGGACGACGTTCGACGTGACCGCCATGATGACCAGCGTCGTCACCAGCGCCAGGCCCACCAGGGTCAGGACGAAGCCACTGGAATACATGACGCCGGTGAGCGTCTTCTTATAGATGAGGAAGATGAACAGCCCGATGACCAGCGCGGCGGCCAGGGCGATGAGGGTATCGAGGACGGAGAACTCCGTCACGCTCTCGAGGAAGCTCGATTTGAAGATGTCGTTGAAGCTCATGCTGTGTCTCCTTTTCTCAGCCGAACCGCCGGCAGGCGGTGTATTTGGAATAGGCCTGCTGGCGCAGGGCGTTGGTCTGTAGGAGGGCCTGGACGACCTCCGGCAGGAAGGCGTCGTACTTCACCTCCAGGATGCGGTCGCCGGGCCGGTCCGCCGCGCTGACGTCGTGGGGGCACGGCTCCAGGAGCTGGCGGTGGAAGAGGCTCGTGCGCAGGTCGCCGTCGAAGGTCACGCGCACGTTGCCGGGGGCGTAGATGTACGGCTCGCGGGTGTAGGACACCAGCACCCGCGGGCGGAGCTGCTGGCCGATCAGTTTACAGCGCAGCTCCCGCACCAGCTCCGACGGGTGGTCGCGCATCCAGTCGGTCTCACCGTCCAGGAGCGCGCGGCACTCGGTCTCGGTCAGCCGGACGCTGAGCTTCTTGCACAGGCCATCGTGCTTGAGCTTTTTCTCCAGGGTCAGACGGGAGAGGTCGTCGTTGTACCAGCGGATGCGGAACTTCTCCCGCTTCTGCACCCCGGCGAGCTTCTCGCGCAGGGCCTTGTCGTCGAAGTTGTCGAAGTAGATGCTGCGGATCGTGTAGCGGCCGTCCGGCCCGGCGTGCGGGTCCGACCGCAGGACCGGGCGCAGGCGCTGGCGGATCGCGAGGTAATCGGCCATGCCGATCTGATATTTCAGCTCATGCCGGAAGTTGGCGTCGATGCCCATGGACAGGTCTCCTTTCGCTTCGTTGGGCACAGGATACCGCCCCTTCCCAAAATGTACCTGAAACGAAAAACGGACCCGGCCCACCTTTGGTGCGTCAGGTCCGTTTTTTATGCTCGTCACAGCGTCCGCTTCAGGATGGCGGGGTGGCAGGTGTCGCCCCGCCGCGTGCAGCCGTCGCAGTTGACCGCGATCCGCGGCGCGCTGTCCCAGTCCACGCGCTCCCAGCCGAGGCGACAGTAGTAGTCCGGGACCTTCGCGCTGCCCCAGAGCGTCCGGATGCCCATGCGGCGGGCCTCGTCGAAGACGACCTCCTGCAGCAGCTTGCCGTAGCCCGTCCGCTGCAGGTCGGGCCGGACACCCAGGTCCCCCAGGACGGGGACCCCGTCGCGGGTCTCCATCGTCACGGCGGCGAGGAGCTCGCCCGTCCCGGCGTCCTCCAGCCGCCACATCTTGATCAGACCGGCCGGCGGCTCGTGGCTGGGCTGGATCTCCATCCCACTGTCCCGGAAGAGCAGCGAGAGGGGGTAGAAATCGTTCGTTTCCTGGATGCGGTAGGCGGCAGGCATGGCGGACACGTCCTCTCTGTTCTATGGTGGTACCGTTATAGCACACGGCGCGCCGCCGCACAAGGTACTATCCAATTTATGAGCGGCTCATCATTTCACGGACGACTTGTCCCCGGCGCGCCCCCCTCCTATAATGGTGCCACTCAGAGATGAGCAAAACGAAAGGAGCGATATCCATGCTGAACGAGACCGTCACGAAGCTGCTCAAGGAGAACTTGTGGGACCTGGCCACCTGCGCCGACGGGGTCCCCAACATCGTCCCCGTCGCCTTCAAGGACGTCACGCCGGACGGCAAGCTGGTCGTGGGCAACGTGTTCCTGGCGACCGCCCCGGAGAACCTGGAGAAGAACGAGGGCCGCATCGCCATCTCCGCCTACGACGCGAAGGCGCTGGCGGGCTATCAGATCAAGGGCACCGCGGTCCACGTCACCGAGGGGCCTGTGGTCGAAACCTTCAAGGCCATGGTCGAGCCGATGTTCCACGGGGCCGTCACCGCCAAGGGCGCCCTCATCATCACGCCGGAGCAGGTCATCGTCACCACCCCCGGCCCCGACAATAAGAAGGTCCTGTGATCGGACCGTCTTTGCCACCCTTTCTTGAAGCGTCCCCCGTGCGGTCCCTTCCAGGCCGCACGGGGGACATTTTCGCGCTCGCGTACGCTCACACGAGCTGACCGGGGCGCTTCTCCTTCGCCTTCGGCGGGAACTGCGCGTCGAAGGCCGCGAAGCCCTCCGGATCGCGGTCGGCGACGAAGTACGGCTCCGGGTCCCGATAGGTCCCATGGAAGCCGTCGAGGAAGCCCTCCTCCAGCTCCTTCACCAGGAAGTACGGCACGACCGCGTCGTCCGGCTCGGCGAACGCATAGCGCACGCCGCGCGTGCTGCCGACCACGAAGCCGGACTTGCCATAGAAGCCGATCGCGCCCGTGATGGCGAGGGCCTTCGCGCCCATCTCCTTCGCCAGCGCCATCGACCGGTCCAGCAGCCGCTTGCCATAGCCCTTGCCCTGGAGCCCCGGCGCGATGCTGATCGGGCCGAAGGTCATGATGGGGATCCTCGTCCCGTCGTCGGCCACCAGCTCGGACCGGGCGTACATGACGTGGCCGATCAGCACGCCGTCCTCCTCCATGACCAGGCTCAGCTCCGGGACGAAGCCGGGATCGGTGCGGTAGCAATGGAGGACGTAATGCTCCAGACAGCCGGGGCGGTAGACGTTCCAGAACGCCTCCCGGGTCAGCTCCTCAACGGCGCGGTGGTCCTGTTCGGTCTCTCTGCGGATGATGATATCCATCGTCGTTCCCTCTTTCCATAGATAGCGTGCCGCCTCCAGACACTCGTCCAGGAGCGCGGTCACGGCCTGTTTGTCCTCTGCGCCGTCATAGACGCTGTACAGCAGGAACATCGGGGCGTAGAACGCCGCCGCCCGCTCCTGTGCCCGCGGGAGCCCACGGCCGCGCAGCAGCTCCGCCACGTAGTCGAGCGGCCCCGCCGCCAAGTAGTTTTGATACAGCCGGGCCATCTCCTCGCTGCGGTACTGCTCCAGGGTCAGCATCCGCCGGAACGGGGCCGCGAAGGGGTCCTCCGTCCAGTAGCGGAACTGCGCCTTGCTGTAGGCGATCACCTGGTCCGCCGTGGTCGGGTCGTACCCCTGCTCGTCCGGCGGGCCCTCCGGCAGACCGGCGTCCCGCGCGCCCTCGGCGTCGCGCACCTCCATCCGGGCCAGGATGCTCTCGAAGATCGCCCGCTTGCTCGCATAGTGCCGGTACAGCGCGCCCTTCGTCATCCCCAGCGCCCCGGCGATGGCGCTGACCGACACGGCCTCGTAGCCGTCCCGCGCGAACAGCGCCAGCGCCGTCCGCAGGATCTGCTCCTTCGTCCCGCTCATCCGATCCCCTCCTTCGTTGTGAACGACCGTTCACATGCATTATAGTAAACGTTCGTTCACATGTCAAGCGGAAAATGACAGGACGGGGCGGACGTACATATGCAGGATTTTATTCGATCAGATATCCACTGATATTCCGTCAAAATGGAAGGATCGTGCATGTACACGATCCCCTGTTTTTTCCAACCTTACCAATTCCGTGTGCAAAACAAAGTAAAGAAAACGCCGCCGCCCGTGCCAGGCGGCCCGCGGGAGCAGGGCATGGGACCAGTCGGGATGCAAGGGACTCCCCCTGTCGCGGTCAACTGTTCCGCGCGCGGCGACGATCCCGAAGGGCGCGCAGTCCTTCGCCGCGCCGGAGGAGCGCAGGCCGCAGAGGGCTTCTGCAACGATATCCATCTTTTCCAAACCGTGCGATTTCTTTTATAACCGACTAAAAAACGAAGTTTTCGCAATTGTGCTTGCAATATGCCCCGCAAGCGAGTATAATAGGAGCATCTGAGCAAAAGCGCGTCGCCCGATGGGCGGCAAAAAAAGAAAAAGGAGAGATAACCAGATGAAAAAGTTCCTCGCACTGACCCTGGCACTGATCCTGGCCCTTGGCCTGGCAGCCTGCGGCGGCGGCACCGACACCCCCGCTGATGGCCAGACCCCGACCGAAGCCACCGACACCACCACCGTGGCCGTTGGCGCCGTCATCCTGGCCCGTGACGATGTCTCCGCTGACGACGTCTATGCCTTCGTCGCCGACATCTTCGACAACGCCGAGTCCCAGGTCTCCAGCCACGCCAAGTACAGCGAGCTGAGCATCGAGTACGGCGCCTCCATCACCTCCGT
>CAKTJM010000094.1 GCA_934567745.1 uncultured Eubacteriales bacterium
CCGCAGATCCGCCGCGCCCCCCTCAAGTACATGTTCTGCCGAAAGGAGTATTTATAAAGTGCTTCCACACGATCCATAGGGCCACAAAAGGTGCTCACATGAAAAAGAAATGCGCCAAAGCAGGTCTGATTATCTTTTCCCTCCTTGGAATAGGCTGCTGTATCCTTCTGGGGAAAGATATCATAATCTCAAGCGAACTATCACAAATCTATGAGTTACCAAAGAGCCAATTGGAAGAAGTCCTTCCGCTACACCGATATTATTGCTCTTCTATCGACACCCTTGATGATACTGGGCAAATCCAGGCATCCCGCCAGTTTGGCTTGTCTGGCGCAGTCCCTCTTGGTCCTTTGGCCCCTTCGACTCAGACGATATACACGATCCAATTCCATCAGTTCATCGGGAAGGGGAAGCTGGCTTTCCATTCCCTCGATGGAAAACTGCTCCTCTGGGCACCGGAGAATAGGAACGAGCACGGAATACTCCAGCTTGATGCCGGAAGCTATACTGTTTATTTCATCGGTGCGTGGTTCTGGGGCGATATGACGATTAGTGCGAACTCCTAGGCTTCGCCCGCATAGAAAACCGGAACCAACCATACGGCCCGCCTGCGCATCGAACGGGTGCGCAGGCGGCCCTCCTTTGTGCGATCCGCTGCATGATCCCCACCCCGGATCTTGCAGGATGACGGACCGCGGCCAGACGTCAGACAAACCCAAGCGCCCCAACGAAAAATCCTGCCCAGATCACGCGAGAAGGGGGTGCGCGGCGGCGGGGATCGTGATAAAATGAGCGCACGATCTGCAAGGATCCCGTCACCCCCCCCACAGAAAGAGAGGACCCCATGCGAAAAAAGACCGTGCTCGCGCTCGTCCTCGTGCTGGTCGCGGCGGCCCTGGCCGTCACGGGGGCGGTGGCCTTCCGTGCGCAGCCCATCGTGATCCCGGGCGACACCTACATCATCCCGGACTGCGCCGTCTGGACGGAGCCGCCCAACGCCGCCTTCGACGGGTGCGTGTACTTCAAGGCGGACGAGGCGCAGACCCAGGCCGTCCTCGCCGCTTTGGCGGGCCACGAGAAGCGGCTCTCGACGGAGCGGCTGATCGATGGACTTCGGGCGCGGTATCTGTCCCGGCCCACCGCCGCCCAGGTCCCCGACTGGGTCGAGGCCGACTTCACCCTCGTCGATACGGATACGGACCGGGACGGGATGTCCTTCGTCCTCTTCGGCAACGGCCACGTCCAGATCCGGTCGTCGCGCGCCTATATCCCGCCCTATTACGAGGTCGAGGACGGCGCGGAGGAGCTGTGCGAGGCCCTGATGGCCGCGCTCCAGATCGAACACACCCACAGCCGACCGTGACCACGGCGCACCGAAGCAGTGCGCCCCGCCCCTCACAGAAAGGAGGCCCCTATGAAAACGAAACACTGGCTGGCGCTCGTGCTCTGTGCCGCCCTCTTCGCCCTCCCGGCCTACGCCGCGGCCCGGGATCAGGACGCGCCGCGCGACGCCGGACCTGTCCTGACGGCCCCGCCGGAGACGACCGCGCCGGACGTGCCCATGGGCTATGGCAAGGCCGACCTCCTGGCCGCCGTCGCGCAGGACGCCTTCGATCGGGACCTGATCGGCTATCAGTATATCTCTTGCGGCGAGCTGTGCGATCTCGGCCCGGAGCTGACCGGTTGGGCGCGCGCGGCCAACTGGCTCCTGGGCGACATCAACATCGCGACCCAGAAGGGAGAGAAGATCCCGCTCGGATATTTCTATCAAGACGACACCGTCTGCACCGTGGTCGAGCGGCCCGACGGCGACGTGGCCCTGACGGAGTACCTCCTCTTCCCGGACGCGGAGCAGGAGCCGTTCTATCAGGTCGTGTCGGAGCAGATCGGCACCGCGGACCGCGCCCTGCTGGACGCTGTCTATGCACACTGACGCCCCCCTGACGAAGAAAGGAGCCCCCCATGAGAGACCGTTTCGACCGTACCCTGAGCGTGGTCGGGCTGCTGTCCACGCTGGTCCCCGGCTATCTCGCCACGAAGTACCTGTTCCTGTCGCGGATCCTCGTCGCCGACGGCGATCCGATCCCGCAGGGCGCGATCGGCGCGGGGATCGGGCTGCTCGCGCTGACCCTCGCGGTGCTCGTCGTGTTCCCGCGCTATGACGAGCTGGTCCGCGCCCCGGCGCGGCGGACGGCCCTGCTGGTCGGCATGTTCGCCGTCCTGGTCGTCTGCACGGCCCTGTTCTACGGCGCCTGGCACCCCGGCGACGGGGTCACTTATCTGGCGGTGGTGGGCCTGGGACTTTGAGCCGCTGTTTTTGGAAAAGCTCCCCCATGGGGGGAGCTTTTTTGCGCGATCGCGCCGCCCCAGAAGGTCGACGTCCTAGCAGGACTGGTCCGAACGCTCCACGTCTCCGATCCCTCCGTCTCGGCTCCGCCGAGACACCTCCCTTTACGCAAGGGAGGCTTTTCCGTGGCCCCAGCGCCCGCTTTCCTCTGGCCCGCTCCCTGCAAAACCAGGCCATTTCGCGCTGTTTTGAAAGCTCCGCTGCAAAATCGGCGGGAGCGGGGCAAGATATCGTCAAAAACCATTGCGTTTTCTTTCCAAATCGTGTACAATGTAGCCAAGCAACGAGCAGGCAGCAAGACAAGTGTCTTGACACCGCCTATTTTTCGGCGTATGCACCCGCCGAACAGGAACCGAGGATCACAAAAATGGACAAGAACAAGAAGCTGAACATGACCATGCTGTGCGACTACTACGAGCTCACCATGGGCAACGGCTATTTCAAGGCCGGGTACAAGGATCGCATCACCCACTTCGACCTCTTCTTCCGCACCATCCCCGACAACGGCGGCTACGCCATCGCCGCCGGTCTCGAACAGGTCATCGACTACATCCGCGACCTGCACTTCGACGAGGAGGACATCGCATACCTCCGCTCCCGCAACATGTTCGACGAGGAGTTCCTCGCCTATCTGCGCGACTTCCGCTTCACCGGCGACCTCTTCGCCGTGCCGGAGGGCACGCCCGTCTTCCCGCGGGAGCCGATCCTGACCGTCCGCGCCCCGGCCATCCAGACCCAGCTGATGGAGACCTTCCTCCTGCTGACCATCAACCACCAGAGCCTGATCGCCACCAAGGCCAACCGCATCGTCCGCGCCGCCAAGGGCCGCACGGTGCTGGAGTTCGGCTCCCGCCGCGCCCAGGGCAGCAGCGGCGCGATCGACGGCGCGCGCGCGGCGTACATCGGCGGCTGTCAGGGCACGGCGTGCACCATCTCCGACCAGCTCTACGGCGTGCCCGCGGGCGGCACGATGGCCCACGCCTGGGTGCAGATGTTCGACACGCAGTACGAGGCCTTCCGCACCTACTGCGAGATCTATCCCCAGAACGCCGTCCTGCTCGTGGACACCTACAACACGCTCAAGAGCGGCATCCCGGACGCGATCCGCGCCTTCAACGACGTGCTGCGCCCGATGGGCATCACCAAGTGCGGCATCCGGCTCGACTCCGGCGACATGGCCTATCTGACCCGCCAGGCCCGCAAGATGCTCGACGAGGCCGGCTGGCCCGAGTGTAAGATCACCGTCTCCAACTCCCTCGACGAGGTGCTGATCCAGGATCTGCTGCTCCAGGGCGCGCAGATCGACTCCTTCGGCGTCGGCGAGCGGCTGATCACCGCGCGCAGCGAGCCGGTCTTCGGTGGCGTGTACAAGCCCATCGCCTATGAGGACGACGACGGGAACGTCATCCCCAAGATCAAGCTCAGCGAGAACGTGGCCAAGATCACCACGCCGCAGTTCAAGCGGGTCTACCGCCTCTTCGCCAACGACTCCGGCAAGGCGATCGCCGACTGGCTGTGCACCCACGACGAGAGCCTGGAGGACAACCTGGCCGCCGACGGGTCCCTGACCCTGTTCGATCCCGACGCGACGTGGAAGAAGAAGACGATCACAGATTTCACCGCGCGGGAGCTGCAGGTGCCCATCTTCAAGGACGGCCAGCTCGTCTACGACGCGCCGACCCTGCCGGAGATCCAGCGGTACTGTCAGGAGCAGGTCGGGACGCTGTGGGACGAGGTCAAGCGGTTCGACAACCCGCACACCTATTACGTGGACCTCTCCCAGAAGCTCTGGGACATCAAGTACGACCTGCTCACCCATCATAAGTGAGCGATCCGGCAGGAAGGAAGGACGACAGATGAAAGCAGAGGAGAGACGGCGTCAGATCGCGGCCTGTCTGACCGCGGACCGGCCGACGAGCGCCGCCGCGCTCGCCGCGCGGTTCCATGTGAGCCGCCAGGTGATCGTCGGCGACATCGCCCTCCTGCGCGCGGCGGGGACCGACATCGTCGCCACCCCGCGCGGCTATCAGAGGGGCGAGACGGGCGGGCTGCTCCGGCTCGTGCCCTGCGTCCACAGCCCCGAGGACATGCGCACGGAGCTGCTGGCCATGGTGGACAACGGCTGCACCGTGGTCGATGTGGTGGTCGAGCACGCCGTCTACGGCCAGCTCACCGGGCAGCTGAGCCTCTCGTCCCGCTACGACGTGGAACAGTTCATCGAGAAGTCCCGGGGGAGCGCGCCCCTGTCCTCCCTCACCGGCGGGGTGCACATCCACACGCTCCGCTGCCCCGACGAGGAGGCGTTCGCGCGCGTCCGCGCCGCGCTGGAGGCGCTGGGGATGCTCTATCGCGCGGACGAGCCCGAATGACCGTCATGCAGGGCGGCCCCATTGACGATCGCAGATCCATCTGGTATAGTAGGCCTGACATGTGTCTTGACACACGTCAGGCCTTTCCCATTTTTATCAAAAGAGAAAAGAGGACCCTGCCATGTCTCGCTTCAAAGCCTTCCTCGCGCGGAAGGACATCGTGTTCTCCGCCAAGCGCTACGGCGTCGATGCTCTGGGGGCGATGGCCCTCGGCCTGTTCTGCACCCTGCTCGTCGGCACCATCCTGAACACCCTCGGCACCCAGTTCCACATCGGCTTCCTGGCCGCGACGGTCGTCACCGTCGGCTCGGGGGACGCCGCCGTGGGCTATACGATTGGCGGCATCGCCTCCGCCATGGTCGGCCCGGCCATGGCGATCGCCATCGGCCACGCCCTGAAGGCGCCGCCGCTGGTGCTGTTCTCCCTGGTCCCCGTGGGCTATGCGACGAACCTCCTCGGCGGGGCGGGCGGCCCGCTCGCCGTGCTGGTCATCGCGATCATCGCCGCCGAGTGCGGCAAGGCCGTCTCGAAGGAGACGAAGATCGACATCCTCGTCACCCCCATCGTCACCGTCCTCGTGGGCGTGGGCGTGGCCTATTACATCGCGCCCCCCATCGGGGCGGCGGCCTCCGCGGTCGGCGGGCTGATCATGTGGGCGACGGAGCTGCAGCCGTTCTTCATGGGCATCTGCGTCTCCGTGATCGTCGGCGTCGCGCTGACCCTGCCGATCTCCAGCGCCGCCATCTGCGCCGCGCTGGGCCTGGTCGGGCTGGCGGGCGGCGCGGCCGTCGCGGGCTGCTGCGCGCAGATGGTCGGCTTCGCCGTCATGTCCTTCCGTGAGAACCGCTGGGGCGGTCTCGTCTCCCAGGGCCTGGGCACCTCTATGCTCCAGATGGGCAACATCGTCCGCAACCCGCGGATCTGGATCCCGCCCACGGTGGCCTCGGCCATCACCGGGCCGATCGCCACCTGTCTGTTCCATCTGGAGATGAACGGCCCCGCCGTCTCCTCCGGCATGGGCACCTGCGGCCTGGTCGGGCCGATCGGCGTCTACACCGGCTGGGTCGATGCCGTCGCCGCCGGGACCAAGTCCGCCGTCACCGGGATGGACTGGCTCGGGCTGATCCTCATCTGCATCGTGCTGCCCGCCGTGCTCACCTGGCTCATCAGCCTGCCCCTGCGCAGAATCGGCTGGATCGGCGAGGGCGACCTGAAATTGGAAGCCTGAGCAGGACCTTCCAGAACTAGTCCCACCCGAAAATATGCACAAGGAAAACGTTGTGGATCCCAACAGATCGCACGATCGGTTTTTGTGCGGATGGGAAAACCTCCTTCCATTTTTATACAAATGGTTGAAATCCTGACCGAAAAGTAGGATAATATTCGTGCGATATGTTGAAACTGTCGCATCCGGAGGGGGAGAGGAAGACGCCCCCATCCGCGACCCACTCTTTCGATGAGGACCAAGGAGGAAAAGACCGATGAAGAAGCTGTTCGCGCTGAGCCTGGCGCTGGTGATGAGCATGGCCCTGCTGGCCGGTTGCAGCCAGGCCGATCCCAACAACCCCTATGGCCAGGAGCCCGCTCCCAAGATCGAGACCGAGGCCGAGACCTCGTCCGTCCTGGTCGTCGACGTGCTCTGAGCCGCCGCACCGCGATCCAAGACCCATGAACGAACTACGCCGGACCCATTCGGGTCCGGCGTTCGTTTTTTTGCTTATGCGGAAGGCTTGGAGCGGCCGACGTTCCGATCCCTCAGTCAGCCTGGCGGCTGACAGCTCCCTCGTCAGAGGGAGCCAACCCCTCTGGAGCGTGGTCCGTTCGTATATGGCGCGCTCACATCGTCCACAGCGTGATGACCCCGCAGGCGACGGCGAGGGTGATGCCCCCCGCGACGATCACGCCCAGCAGGATCGCGGGCAGAGCCTGCCGCATCGGGATGCGGAAGACCGTCGCCACCAGTGCGCCCGTCCACGCGCCCGTGCCCGGGAGCGGGATGGCCACCAGGACGAACAGGCCCAGCAGACGGTATCGCTTCACGACGCGCCCCTTCAGATGGGCGCGGGTCTCCAGCCAGCCGATCTTGCGGCCCCACCACGGCCAGCGGCGCAGCCAGCGCAGCACGTGCCGCGCGAAGAGGATGATCGCCGGGACGGGGACCATGTTCCCCACCACGGCCAGCAGGAAGACCTCGGCTGGGGGCAGCCCGAGCGCCATCCCGAACGGGATCGCGCCGCGCAGCTCCAGCACCGGGGCCATGGACACGCCCATGACCGCCGCAGCCTGTAGGATCCAACTCTCGTCCATGTCGTCTCCTCTCCCGTCACTTCCCCACGCAGAAGCGGGAGAAGATGCGGTCCGTCACGTCCTCGCGCACGGTGCGGCCCGTCAGCTCGCCCAGTGCGGCCAGCGCGTCCTCCACGTCGGTCAGCAGCAGGTCGGGCGGCAGTCCGGCCCCCAGGCCCTCCTCCGCCCGCCGGACGGCCTCCAGCGCGCGCCGGACCGCGTCGGTCTGGCGCGCGTTCGTGAGCATCAGCCCCTGCTCCCCGGCCCGGGCCGCGGGCAGCAGCGCCGCGGCGCGGCGGCCGAGGACGGCCTCCAGCGCGTCCAGCCC
>CAKTJM010000095.1 GCA_934567745.1 uncultured Eubacteriales bacterium
GTCCAGCACCGTGTGGACCGGCCGCACGGCGAAGAGCGCCTCCAGATAGTCCGCCCAGGCGGGATAGTCCACGTCCTGGGTCATCTCGTCATAGCAGCCCGCGAGGGCGCCGTAGGTCTCTCGGTCGTTCACGCTTTCCCCTTCTCCTGCCAATAGTCGTCCAGCCGCGGCAGGACGGTCTGATAGCCGTCCGCGCCGTATTGCAGACAGCGGTTCACCCGGCTGATCGTCGCGCTGCTGGCGCCCGTCCTGGCCAGGATGTCCTGATAGATCATCCCCTCCCGCAGATACATCGCCACCTCCAGCCGCTGCTCCATCGCCTTCAGCTCCGTCACCGTGCACAGGTCCTGGAGGAACCGGCGGCACTCGTCCGCGTCCTGGAGCCGGAGCAGGCTCTCGTACAGCAGGCCGCTGCTCTCTCGTGCGTCCTTCTTCATCCGGGCCGCCTCCTTTCGCGTTCCTTACGCTTTTCTATTTTATCAAGCTAAATCGCGAATGTAAAGAGGGGATCAGTGGATCGGACAAATTTTCTTGCAAAATGAAAATGAAATTTTTGACCTTTTCTCTTGCACGTTTCGCACGAGACGATTATAATAGTGTCGTTCTTGGGGGCGCGCGTTCGCCCCTTCCATTCTTTCGACACCCACGCGCCCGCTGCGGCGCGTCTGACAGGGAGGAATCATCGTGGTAAATGCTATCGTAGGCGCCAACTGGGGCGATGAGGGCAAGGGGAAGATCACCGATCTCCTCGCGGAGCGCTCCGACATCGTCATCCGTTTCCAGGGCGGCGCGAACGCCGGTCACACCATCATCAACGACTATGGCCGGTTCGCCCTGCACACCCTTCCCTCCGGCACCTTCTACTCCCACGTGACCAACATCATCGGCAACGGCGTCGCGCTGGACGTGCGCAAGCTCACGGAGGAATTACAGTCCCTCCTCGACGCCGAGGTCCCCAAGCCGAACCTGATCGTCTCCGAGCGCGCCCAGCTCCTGCTGCCGTATCACGTGCTCCAGGACACGTATGAGGAGGAGCGCCTGGGCGGCCACGCCTTCGGCTCCACCAAGAGCGGCATCGCCCCCTTCTACTCCGACAAGTACGCCAAGATCGGCATCCAGGTCTGTGACCTCTTCGACGAGCCGCGCCTGCACGAGCGGCTGGCCCACGCCGTCGAGATCAAGAACATCCTCTTCGAGAACATGTACCACAAGCCGAAGATCGACCTGGAGGAGCTGTTCCAGGAGCTGCTGGAGCTGCGGGAGATCATCCGCCCCTACGTCGGCGACGCCGTGACCTACGTCCACGAGGCCCTCAAGCAGGGCAAGACCGTCCTGCTGGAGGGCCAGCTCGGCGCGATGAAGGACCCCGACCTGGGCATCGTCCCCATGACCACCTCCTCCCACACGCTGGCCGGCTTCGGCTGCGTGGGCGCGTCCATCCCGCCCACCGCCATCGAAGAAGTCATCTGTGTCTCCAAGGCCTATTCCTCCTGCGTCGGCTCCCAGACCGAGCCGTTCGTCAGTGAGCTGCTCGGCCCCGAGGGCGACGAGCTGCGCCGCCGCGGCGGCGACAAGGGCGAGTTCGGTGCCACGACCGGCCGTCCGCGCCGCGTGGGCTGGTTCGACACCGTCGCCACCCGCTACGGCTGCATGATCCAGGGCGCGACCCAGGTCGCCCTGACCTGCCTGGACGTCCTCGGCTACCTCGACGAGATCAAGGTCTGCACCGGGTACGAGATCGACGGCAAGGTCACGAAGGACTTCCCCGTCCCGCCGCTGCTCGAGCGCGCCAAGCCCGTCTTCACCACCCTGCCCGGCTGGAAGTGCGACATCCGCGGGATCACCGAGTACGACGCCCTGCCCGCCAACGCCAAGGCCTACGTCGATTTCCTGGAGAAGGAGATCGGCGTGCCGATCAAGCTCGTCTCCACCGGCCCCAAGCGTCACGAGATCGCCCAGCGCGGCTGACGCGCTTTTTCCCCCTCTTTTTGACCCGCAGGAGCCACCGTGGAACGCGGTGGCTCCTGCGGGCTTTTTCTGCCCGCTCGTGACCGCTTCTCACGTCCGCGTAGAAAATGCGCGGCGGGCGGCCCATATCCTGTGTCCGGCGGCGGGCGCTCCGCTCCTATTTTGTAGCTTCTTTGTTACTTCTATCAACTTTTCCGTCAAAATGTCATATTTTGAAACAGAATCTTGCTTTTTCCTAAAATTTAGGTTACAATGCGGTAACAAATACGAACAGAACGAAACAGGAGCTATCCCATGAAACGCCATCTGCCCAGTGCAGCCATCCTGTTCGCGCTCCTGCTGGTGCTATGCTTCCAGGCCTTCGCCGCCGACGCTGAGCCAGACGGAGAGGGCATCCCCTTCTACCGGACACAGGAGCCGACCGCGGACACCTCCCTGGTCGTCCCGGCTGCCTTCCGACACACCGCATACGACCGCGACGGCGCGCCCACCGTCACCGTGGACGGCCGCTCGCTCGCCCCGCTGGCCGCGACCGCGCTCGTGGACGGGACGGTCTACGTCACCGCCGCGCCCATCCTCCACACCCTCTGGCCGGACGTGGCCGTCGCCCTGGACGGCGGCCGGCTGACCGCCCGGGCCGAGGGGCTGTCCCTCGTCGCCGTCGAGGGGGCGGGCTACTTCTCGGTCAACGACCGGTACTGCTACGCCCCGCAGCTCGTCCGGCTCCAGGATGGGGAGATCTACCTCCCCGCCGAGCCGCTCGCCGCCGCCCTCGGGTGCAGCGCCGCCGCCGACCCCGACACGGGCGACATCGTCCTCTGGCAGGTCCGCGACCCGATCGCGGCCGGGACCTATGACGGCGACGACCTCTACTGGCTCTCCCGCGCGATCTACGCGGAGTCCGGCAACCAGCCCATGGCCGGGCGGGTCGCCGTCGGGACCGTCATCCTCAACCGCGTGGCCGATCCGCGCTTCCCCGACACGATCGAGGAGGTCATCTTCGCCCCTGGTCAGTTCTCCCCCGTCTCGAACGGGACCATCTACCGCGAGCCGGACGCCGAGAGCGTCATCGCCGCCCAGCTCTGCCTCGACGGAGCGCGGGAGGCCGGGGCGAGCCTGTACTTCAACGTCAACAGCCTCAACTCGTGGGCGAACCAAGCACGCAGCTATGTCTGCACCATCGGCGGACACAGCTTTTTCTCCTGAGCAAACCAGCCCGACCGGCCCGGACGTCATCCCGGGCCGGTCGCCCTTTCCCCGGCGGAAAAAACTTTGGATTTTTCCGATTTTTGTCTTGACTTTTCGCTCAGACGCGCTATAATATCATTGTTGCGTTTCCCGCGACAGGACAACTGGATCAGGTATCCTTCCACTGGGACGAGCTATGGAGAAGTCGCGTAGTTTGGTCGAGCGCGCACGATTGGAAATCGTGTAGGCCTCAAAAGGGTCTCGAGGGTTCGAATCCCTCCTTCTCCGCCAAAACAGAAACCCTTGATTTCCAAGAAAAATCTTGGAAATCAAGGGCTTTTTGCTGCTTCTGCTTACGGGTTGAGACCGGTTGAGACCGGTCGAAATGGATGTAAAAGGATGTAGTAAAATCCGCCCTCTAGCCCTCACTCGACCACATTGCGATAGTATCTCAGCAGCTTGTCCTTCCCGGCGTCCTTATCGTCCAGAAAGGCCTTAGCCATGCCGACGTAAAAATCGATGTTGCTGATCCCGAGATTTTTAGCGACGTTGACGTAATCCGAGTAGATCATGTTGAGCGCTGCATAAAATTCCGGCAGATCGCAATCGATGCCGCGCTGGACCGCGCCGTGCCCGATCCCACCGCACACGAACAGGAGGACACCATGGGGAACAAGCCGTATGTCATCTGCCCCATGATGACGTCCGTGGACGGGCGCATCGACTGCGCCATGACCGAGCATCTGCCCGGCGTGCAGGAGTATCACGCCGCGCTGGACGCGCTGGCGGCCCCCACCCGCGTCAGCGGCCGGGTGACGGCCGAGCGGGAGATGGCCCTGCCGGGCGCGTTCCGGAGCGAAACGACCACCCCGCTGGGCCGCGAGGCATGGTCCAGGGCCGTGGCCGCCGACGGCTATGAGATCGTGGTGGACACCCGCGGCACCCTCCTGTGGGACCCGGCGGCGGAGGAGCGCCCCCTGCTGATCGTGACCGCGGAGCAGGTCAGCCGCGAATACCTCGCCTATCTCGACGGACTGGGGATCTCGTGGATCGCCTGCGGGCGGGAGCGGGTCGACCTGGCCCGCGCCTGCGCGATCCTCGCCGCGGCGTTCGGCGTGGCGCGGATGGCCGTCGTGGGCGGCGGGCTCATCAACGCGGGCTTCCTCGCGGCGGGGCTGCTGGACGAGGTGAGCCTGCTGATCGGCGCGGGCATCGACGGACGCGGCGGCATGGGCGCCGTGTTCGACGGTCTGCCGCAGGAGCGCGGCGTCACGCAGCTGCGGCTGACGGACGTGCAGCGGTACGACAGCGGGGCCGTGCGGCTGCGCTACGCCGTGGCGGGGCGGTGAGCCGCCGTCCGCAGGGGTTTTCGACAGCCTAAGGCCCACCGCGTCCGCGGTGGGCCTTTTCCATTTGTCAGCCCGGCACGATCGTGCTATGATAGGGAGCGAAACGACACGCACGAGGAGGACTTGGCATGATCATCGAGAAGGATACCTGTAAGCTGGCGCTGGTGCAGGCCGCGCCCGTCCTGTTCGACGCGGAGCAGGGCGTGGAGAAGGTCGTCCGGACCATCGAGGAGTGCGCCGCGCACGGCGCGGAGCTGATCGTGTTCCCGGAGCTGCTCATCCCCGGCTACCCCTATGGGATGACGTTCGGGTCCACCGTGGGCAGCCGCACACCGGAGGGGCGGACGGACTGGAAGGCCTATCACGACGCCTCGCTCCTGGCCGACGGGCCGGAGATGCAGCGCATCGCCGACTGCGCCGCGCGCTGCGGCGTCTATGTGAGCCTCGGCTATTCGGAGCGGGACGCGGTCACGGCGACGCTCTACAATTCCAACATGATGCTCGCCCCGGACGGGCGGCGGATGAACCACCGGAAGCTCAAGCCGACGGGCAGCGAGCGCGTCGTCTGGGGCGACGCGGACCGGGACTTCTTCCCCGTCATGCAGACGCCCTGGGGGCCGATGGGGAACCTGATCTGCTGGGAGAGCTACATGCCCCTGGCCCGCGTCGCGCTCTATCAGAAGGGCGTCACGCTGTACCTCTCCCCCAACACGAACGACAACGAGGAGTGGCAGCACACGATCCGTCACATCGCGATCGAGGGGCACTGCTACTTCATCAACGCCGACCTGTTCTTCACGCGGGACATGTACCCGGAGACGGCCAGCGGCGCGGCGGAGATCGCGAAGCTCCCGGACATCGTGTGCCGCAGCGGGAGCTGCGTGATCGATCCCTACGGCCACGCCGTCACCGAGACGGTGTGGGACCGGGAGGCGATCCTCTACGCGGACCTGGACATGCAGAAGGTCCCGGCCAGCCGCATGGAGCACGACGTGTGCGGGCACTATGCACGGCCGGACGTGCTGAAGCTGAGCGTCGAAGAGGGCTGACACGATCGCGACCGGAAGCCGAACGAACGCGCCCCTGCAAAAGCAGGGGCGCGTTAGGCTGTCGAAAAACCCCTGTGGGGTTTTCCGGCAGAGGGGATGCAGCCCGTTGCGCAAACGCACCGTCCGCCTGCGGCGGACGATTCGCACACTTACGGGCTGAGAAGTATTTTCTCCGACGCACATGTCGCCGGAGAAAATGACTCGACACTATTTCGTGCCTGCGGGCACGAAACTCTGCGAGGCTTTTTTGACACGCTGCGCGCCCCTGCAAAAGCAGGGGCGCGTCTTCGTCTCACCGGTCGAACGCCGGGTTGGTATAATAGACGTTCCGCTGGTCGAGCTGCTCGCGGACGTTCTGGAGCGCGCCGCCGAAGCGCTGGAAGTGGACGATCTCCCGCTCCCGCAGGAAGCGGATGACGTCCGTCACGTCCGGATCGTCCACCGCCAGCCGCAGGATGTTGTCATAGGTCACCCGCGCCTTCTGCTCGGCCGCGAGGTCCTCTGTCAGGTCGCAGATCGGGTCGCCCTTCACCGCCATCGACGCCGCGTTCCACGGGAAGCCCGCGGCCGCCGTCGGATAGACCCCGGTGGTGTGGTCCACGAAGTAGGAGGCGAAGTGCGGATCGGCCTGGATCTGCTCGTCGGTCAGGCTGCGCGTGAGCTGCTGGACGATCGCGGCGATCATTTCGAGGTGGCCCAGCTCTTCGGTCCCGATGTCCGTCAACAGCGCCTGCACCTGTGGATAGGGCATGGCGTACCGCTGGGAGAGATAGCGCAGGGACGCGCCCAGCTCGCCGTCCGGGCCGCCGTACTGCGTGATGATCTGTGCCGCCAGGCGCGGGTCCGTGTTGCGGATCCGCACCGGGTACTGGAGCTTCTTCTGATAGATGAACATACCGCCTCACGCCTCCTCGTCTTGGTACTGCCAGGGCCACGGGCCGTCGATCCAGGCATAGCGGCTCCCCTTCGCGGCGTCGGCCATGGTGAGGGGGCCGGACTGGTCCACGTAGGCCGTCCGGGCCTTCTCCGCCAGGGCGGCGTATTTCTGGAAGATCCAGAAGGCCTCCTTGTCATCCGGATGCGTGTCGAGATACAGCCCCAGCTCCAGGACCACGAACTCCAGGGCGCGGAGCTGGTCCAGCGGGCCGTCCGGCAGGTCCGCTGCCTTCACCTTCAGGTGGAACGGCAGGTCCAGGTCGGGGTAGAGGGTCCCGCTGGCCAGGGCCTTCGCCTGGGGATAGCGGTCCGGGGACGCGCTCTGCGCGGCCACGAACGGCACCGCGAACGGGCCGCAGCCGGGCAGACGCCCCTGCCCGGTCGGACAGCCGGTGCCGGAGCTGCCAGTCCCGGTGTTCCCACCAGTCCCGCCGGTGTTCGTGTTGCCGCCGGTGCTCCCGCCGGTGTTGGTGCTGCCGCTGTTGCCGGTATTGCCGGTATTCCCACTGTTGCCGCCGTTGCCGCTGCTGCCATTGCCGCACAGGCCCGTGAGGGCGCAGGCCGCGCCGGAGAGGATGCCGCCCAGATCCGTGCTGGTACGATCAGTGCTCAAGTGCGATCACTCCTTCGATGGATGCTGCGCGGGAGGGCATGATCCCGCGCTCATCCCAGCATATGCGGCAGGATCCGACCGTGACAGCGCGCAGAAAGCCCCCGGTCCGTTCTCGGACCGGGGGCTTAGGCTGTCGAAAAACCCCTGCGGGGTTTTCCGACAGGGTGGATGCAGCCCGTTGCGCAAACGCACCGTCCGCCTGCGGCG
>CAKTJM010000096.1 GCA_934567745.1 uncultured Eubacteriales bacterium
GCCTGGTAGATGGCGATCAGGTCCTCGTCGGAGAGGGCGATACGGTCCATCTTGAAGAGGATGCCCATCGTGGCGCGCGCGTTGGCGGCGAAGGCGGGGAACTCCTCGGGCGTGATGCCGTAGTCGGACATCTTCAGGTCGGCGACGCCGCAGGCCTCCTGGAGGGCGACGAGGGCATCGACGAAGTCCATGGCGCAGGCGGCGTCGGTCTTGCCCATGGCCTTGGCCATGGTGACGAAGCGCTCCTCCAGCTCCGGGCAGTTCTGGGCGATGTGGGTGTAATAGGCGCGGCTGATCATGATGAGGCCCGCGCCGTGGGCGATCTCGGGGTGATAGGCGGAGAGCGGATGCTCCATGGAGTGCTCGGAGCACAGGTTGTCCACGCTCATGACCAGGCCGGAGAGGCTGCTGCCGAAGGCGACCTGCTCGCGGGCGTGCATGTCCTTGCCGTCGGCGCAGGCGGCGGCGAGGTTGCGGCCGACGCACTCGATGGCGCGCAGCGCGAAGGTGTCGCCCATGAGGTTCTCGGTCTTGTTGATGTAGGACTCGGTGGAGTGGAAGAGGGCGTCGAAGCCCTGATAGGCGGTGAACTTGGGCGGGACGGAGGCCATCAGCTCCGGATCGACGATGGACAGGACGGGGAAGGTGTTCTTGTTGCCGCCGCTCATCTTCTCGTTGGTCTCCTCGTTGGTGACGATGGTCCAGGCGTCCAGCTCGGTGCCGGTGCCCGCGGTGGTGGGGATGGCGACGATGGGCAGGGGCTTCTCCTTCATCTTCTGGCCGCCGCCGGTGCCGCCGTAGAGATAGTCCCAATAGTTCCCCTCGTTGGGGATCATCATGGCGATGGCCTTGGCCGCGTCGATGCTGGAGCCGCCGCCCAGACCGAGCACGAAGTCACAGCCGTGCGCGCGCCCGAAGGCCGCGCCCTCCATGACGACGGGGAGGGTGGGGTTGGCGGAGACCTTGTCGAAGACCTCGTAGGCGACGCCCGCCTGGGCCAGCTCGTCCTGGACGGTGTCGAGATAGCCGTTGGCGCGGGTGGACTTGCCGTTGGTGATGACGATCATGGCCTTCTTGCCGGGCAGACGCTGCTTGTGGAGCTTCTTGACGGCACCGGGGCCGAAGAGGAAGTTGGTGGGGACGTTGAATGTGAACACGGTCGGGTTCTCCTTTCATCAGTGGGATCCGTTCTCCTGATACTCTAACATGGGATCGTGCGGGACGCAAGAGGGATCTGCGGCGGATGGACGAGAAACAGCCGAGACCCCACAGGGATCTCGGCTGTCATCGATGACTGGCACGCCAGAAGGGACTCGAACCCCCAACCCTCAGAACCGGAATCTGATGCGCTATCCATTACGCTACTGGCGCGTGTCTCCATCGCTCAGCTATTATAGCAGGTGTGCGGAGAAAAGTAAAGGGGGAACTTCGGGATTTTTCCCTGCCCCGCCGGACACGGTCCGTCGAACCGCCCCGCAGGGCTTTTCCGACCGATAAAGACCGGCCTGGGCAAAGCCCAGGCCGATCGAAAGGTACACAGGAGGTACGAGATCAATAATACATCCACTTGTTGGCTTCCTGACGCAGCTCGGCGCGGAAGTCGGGGTGGGCGACGGCGATCAGGTTCTCGACGCGCTGCTTGACGGTGCGGGCGCGCAGCTTCGCGACGCCGTACTCGGTGACGACCATGTCGGTCAGGTTACGAGAGACGGAGACGATGGAGCCGGGATCGAGGATCGGAGCGATGCGGGACACGGTGCCCTTCTTCGCCGTGGAGATCTGGCACAGCATGGCGCGGCCGCCCTTGGAGTGATAAGCGCCGTAGGCGTAGTCGGTGGCGCCGCCGGTGCCGGACCACTGGATGTGACCGATGGCCTCGGCCGCGACCTGACCGGTCAGGTCGATCTGGAGCGCGGCGTTGATGGAGACCATGTTGTCCTGCTGCGCGATGATCATCGGGTCGTTGGTGTAACGGCCGCGGCGCATCATGACACGGGGATGGTTGTTCAGATACTCGTAGGTGAAGTTGTCGGCGATGATGAACGCACCGACGGACCAGCCCTTGTCGAGGTTCTTGTAGCGGTTGGTGACGACGCCGCGCTGGATCATGCGGGCCATGGAGGCGCCGATCTGCTCGGTGTGGATGCCCAGGTCGTGGCGGTCCATCAGGTTGAAGCCGATGGCGTTCGGGATGCCGCCGAAGCCGAGCTGGATGCAGTCGCCGTCGTGGACCATCTCGGAGGCGTAACCGGCGACGGTCTTCTCAGCCTCGCGGATGGGGGGATCCTGCAGCTCGTACAGGCTCAGGTCGGACTCGATGATGACGTCGGCCATGGCCACGGGGACGGCGCAGTCGCCGGACAGGTGCGGGATGTGGGGGTTGACCTCGTAGATGATCTTGTCGGCGGAGTAGAAGGACTCCATCTCCCACTGCAGGTCGCAGGAGATGCAGCAGTAGCCGTGCTCATCCATGGGGGAGACGCCCACGACGACGACGTTGGGGCGCTTGCAGCGGTGCAGCTCCTGGCCGTAGTTGTGCAGGTTCACCGGGAAGTAGGTGCACATGCCCGAGGGATGCAGCTTGCGGAAGTTGCCGTCATAGAAGAAGGTCTGATGATGGAACTTGTCCTTCAGGGAAGGATCGCTGTGGACGGGATACTCCGGGCCCCAGCGGTCGACGCAGGACCACAGCTCGACGGGATGCTCAGGATCGATGCGGTCGGCGATGCGGTGCAGGTTGCGCAGGAAGAGGCGGGGCTCGCTGCCGTGGATGGACCAGACGATGCAGTCGCCGCTCTCGATGATGCCGATGGCGTCTTCGACGGTGCCGAGCTTGCTCTTGTAGATCTCCTCATGGGTCATGCCCTCATACTTATCGTTGAGGTACTCCTCATGCTTGGGATGCTTCTTGAGCATGACGTCGGGGATGTAACGCTCATAGTTCTCGTACTTTTCAAACATAGATGTTGCTCCTTCCTTGAGGCTTGGGATATCGTATCCAGTGTATCGCGTCCGCCCCGGTCTCGCAACGAACAAAAAACGAAAGATGTCTGTTAACCGACAAAAAAGCAAAAATGTCGGGAAAACGCCCCTCCCGAGCGGCGGGAGGGGCGTGGGATGGTCGTATGGATCGGGGCGGAGCCGTCAGATCGCCTCCGGCGGGCGCGCCCGGCGGCGGGGGCAGAAGGGGGTGGAGGCGAGGTCGGTGAACTGCCGCGCCATCTCGTGGGCGGGGGTCTGCGCCCCCTCGGAGAGCCACTGGGAGACGACGCCCAGCAGCGCGCCGATCAGATACTCGCTCTTGAGCGTCAGCTCGGCAGGGGAGTCGTCGGGGGCCACGGCGCGGATGCCGTCCTTGAAGGACCGGACGAACTCCGCGTGCAGGATCTGCCGCGCGACGGCGTTGCGCGGTTCGAGCAGGAGCAGGGCGTACTCCTTCTGGTTGTTCCGGAAGAACTTGAAGACCCGGTAGATGAACCGCTCGAAGATCTGCGGGTCGAACCGGCCGGGGCAGATGAGGATGAGGTCGTCCATGAGCGTCTGGATGCCGAAGGTGAGCAGGTGGCTCTTGTCCTCGAAATGCGCGTAGAAGGTCGAGCGATGGATGCCCGCGGCCTCGCAGAGGTCCTTCACCTTCACCTCGTCGAAGGTCTTCTCGTTGAGCTGCTGTGTGAGGGCGCCCAAGAGGAGGTCGTGGGTGCGCTGGATGCGCGCGTCTAAGTTCTCGGTCATGGCGGACTCACCCCCTTACCTTATAATATAATATATATCTATCATAGTCGTTCCGCGGGCGATCGTCAAGGGACGCTGACCATCCTGTGCAGGGAGGGCATCGTTTTCGTCCGAGATCCGTCTATTTTTCTCAAGATAGTTTGCAAAAAGTGGTTGACAAGAGGGGCCATTCCGTAGTAAACTATCCTAGCGCGCATAAGGGCGCAGTCTGCGATGATGCGGGAGATTGCTCTGAAAAGAGGTAACTTCCGCGGAGTATGTCCGACGATCGGGCGGCTGGGGATCCGCTGCATGGCGTATATCGCCACGCACGGGGAGCGAAGCCGGCGGTGAAATGCCGGTTTTCTTCATCAGCGCGGAGTGATACGCACGGTTAAGTGTATCGGCAGTCCCCACCGTACGGAGCGTGGCAAAGACACACAACACTTCGTATGTTTCTTAGGAGGAACGAAACCATGGCACAGAACGAAATGATCCGCATCAGACTCAAGGCCTATGACCATCAGGTCATCGACCAGAGCGCAGAGAAGATCGTGGAGACCGCCAAGCGCACCGGCGCCACCGTCTCCGGCCCCATCCCTCTGCCCACCAAGAAGGAGATCGTGACCATCCTGCGCGCCGTCCATAAGTATAAGGACAGCCGTGAGCAGTTCGAGCGCCGCACCCACAAGCGTCTGATCGACATCAACAGCCCCTCTCCCAAGACCGTGGAGGCGCTGATGAGCTTGGACCTGCCCGCTGGTGTCGAGATCGAGATCAAGCTTTGAGCGTCTGAGCCGTCGTGAGCAGCGGGCCAAGACCGGAGCGCAGGCGGGAGCCCAAGGAGGTCCCAAAGGGACCGGATGGGTCACGCCGGAGTCGCAGGGCTTGGAGCCGCGTCGCGAACAGGCGAGGCGTGTCATGTGATCATCCGCCCCAGGCAAACGAACTGAGTCCCTACCCCCGCACCTGACACCGTGTACCCGCTGCCTGTCGCTTCATCGGAGACAGGCGGGTCATGTTGACGGACCAATGGCAGCCCAATGACCACGTCCGCCAACCAATAACCTTTCATAAGGAGGAAACCAATATGCAGAAGGCCATCATCGGCAGAAAGATCGGGATGTCCCAGATCTTCGACGAAGCCGGTAAGGTCATCCCGGTCACTGTCATCGAGGCAGGTCCCTGCGTCGTCGTGCAGAAGAAGACCGTGGAGAAGGACGGCTACGACGCCGTTCAGCTCGGCTTCCAGGACGTTGCCGAGCGCAAGCTCACCAAGCCCGAGCAGGGCCACCTGAAGAAGGCTGGCGTCCCGCTCAAGAAGATCCTCAAGGAGTTCAAGCTCGATAAGGCCGCCGAGATGAACGTCGGCGACGAGGTCAAGGCCGATACCTTCGCCAAGGGCGATCACATCGACGTGACCGGCATCAGCAAGGGCAAGGGCTTCCAGGGCGTCGTCAAGCGCTGGAACGCCGGCCGCGGTCGCATGACCCACGGCGGCGGCCCCGTCCACCGTCACGCCGGCTCCATGGGCTCCGGTACCGATCCCTCCCGTATCTTCAAGGGCAAGATCGGCGCTGGCCAGATGGGCAATGAGCAGATCACCGTCCAGAACCTGGACGTCGTGAGCGTCGACCCCGAGTTCAACCTGATCGCGGTCTGCGGCGCCGTCCCCGGCCCCAAGGGCGGGATCGTCTACCTGAAGTCCACCACCAAGACCATCCGCGAGAAGAAGGGCGAGACCGCCGCCAGCTTCAACCCGCAGAAGGCCTCCGCGCGTGCCAACCCCCAGAAGGCATCCGCCCGCAACCGCTAAGGAAAGGAGAGTTTGAGCAATGCCTAAAGCAAATGTTTACAACATGGCCGGCCAGGTGGTCGGCGAGGTGGAACTCTCCGCAGGCGTTTTCGGCGTAGAGCCCAACGGCCCCGCCGTCCATGCCGTCGTGGTCAACCACCTGGCGAACTGCCGCCAGGGCACCCAGAGCGCCCTCACCCGTGCCGAGGTCTCCGGCGGCGGCAAGAAGCCGTGGAGACAGAAGGGCACCGGCCACGCCCGTCAGGGCAGCACCCGCGCCCCCCAGTGGACGCACGGCGGCATCGTCTTCGCGCCGAAGCCCCGCGACTACAGCTATCGCCTCAACCGCAAGCTCAAGAGAGTCGCCCTGAAGTCCGCCCTCTCCGACAAGGCCGCCAACGGCGACATCCTGGTCGTCGATGAGCTGACCCTGCCCGAGATCAAGACCAAGAGCATCAAGACCTTCCTCGACGCCGTGGACGCCGGCAAGACCATCTTCATCACCCCCGAGGTCGATCAGAACGTCTACAAGTCCGCCCGCAACATCCCGGGCGTGTCCACCACCACCGCCACCATCCTCAGCGTCTACGACATCGTCAACGCCGAGAAGCTGGTCGTCGACCGGAAGGCCCTGGCCATCATCGAGGAGGTGTTCGCATGAAGAACGCATACGACGTCATCAGACGCCCCGTGATCACCGAGCAGTCCATGTCCGACACCGAGAACAAGAAGTACGTCTTCGAGGTCGCTAAGGACGCCACCAAGATCGACATCGCCAAGGCCGTGGAAGAGGTGTTCGGCGTGAAGGTCGTCAAGGTCAACACCCTGAACGTCACCGGTAAGCTCAAGCGCACCGGCCGCTTCCCCGCAGGGCGCCGCCCGAGCTGGAAGAAGGCAGTCGTCACCCTGAGCGACGACTCCAAGTCCATCGAGTTCTTTGAAGGAATGGCATAAGGAGGTCAATACACTATGGCTATCAAGAGCTATAAGCCCACGACGCCCGCCCGCCGTCACATGACGGTGTCCGCGTTCGAGGGCATCGATAAGAAGGCCAAGCCGGAGCGTAGTCTGACTGAGAACCTCAAGAAGAACGCTGGACGCAACAGCTACGGCCGCATCACCGTCCGCCATCGCGGCGGCGGCAACAAGCGCAAGTACCGCATCATCGACTTCAAGCGCAACAAGCTGGACATGCCCGGCACCGTCGTGCGCCTGGAGTACGATCCCAACCGTTCGGCCAACATCGCCCTCCTCCAGTACGAGGACGGTGAGAAGGCCTACATCCTGGCGCCCGTCGGCCTGAAGGCCGGGGACCAGGTCATCTCCTCCGCGGCTGCCGACATCAAGCCCGGCAACTGCCTCCCGCTGGCGAACATCCCCACCGGTACCGTCATCCACAACATCGAGATGCACCCCGGTAAGGGCGCTCAGCTCGTCCGTGCCGCCGGTACCTCCGCCCAGCTCATGGCCAAGGAGAACGGTCTCGCCCAGATCCGTATGCCCTCCGGCGAGGTCCGCATCATCCGCCTCGAGTGCAAGGCCTGCATCGGCCAGGTCGGCAACATCGACCACGAGAACATCTCCATCGGCAAGGCCGGCCGTAAGCGCCACATGGGCTGGCGTCCGACCGTCCGCGGCTCCGTCATGAACCCGAACGACCACCCGCACGGCGGCGGCGAAGGCAAGTCCCCCGTCGGTCGTCCCGGCCCTGTCACCCCGTGGGGCAAGCCGGCGATGGGCTACAAGACCCGCAAGACCAAGAACCGCAC
>CAKTJM010000097.1 GCA_934567745.1 uncultured Eubacteriales bacterium
GTGCCTCAGCCGCGGCACGCTGATCTCCATGTTCCTGGTCATGTTCGTCCTGCCTCAGATCCTGGTGCTGGGCGACCGGATCGTGGAGAAGACCTCGTTCCAGGTGAAGCTCCCCGCCGCGCCGGTGGCGCCCCAGCGGGTGAGCGGCGCGATGCGCGTCAACGGCCGCGTGCGCGGCCGGATCTCCGGCTTCGTGGACGCGGAGATCCACGGCGTGGTCCGCGGCGACATCTCCGCGATCATGACCCTGGGCAGCCTCGCTCCCCTGGACGGGGACGGTCTGCCGCCCGACGGCGCGCCGACACCGACCGCACCCGCCGCACCGCCGCCCGCGCCGCCTGAGACGGCGGCATCCGATGCGCCCCCGGCTCCGCCCGAGACGGCGGCCGCACCGGCGACGGCATCTGACGCGCCGCCGACGGCGACGCCCACGCCCGCCGCGTCTGCGGCGGGCCCGGAAGGAAAGGAGGGAGAACGATGAGGAGACGGATCGAACGCGGCCTCTCGCTCCTCCTGACCGTGGTGCTGCTGACCGCCCTCCTCGCGCCCGCGGCGCAGGCGGCGGGATCCACCGTCAGCATCCGGACGGCGGAGGACCTGATCGGACTGGCGAGGAGCTGCACCCTGGACACCTGGTCCCAGGGCAAGACGGTGTATCTTGAGGCCGACCTGGACCTGAGCGGCACGGCCTTCACGCCCATCCCGACCTTCGGGGGGGCCTTCCGGGGCAACGGGCACACCATCTCCGGGCTGGAGCTCGACGGCAGCGGCAACGCCCGCGGCCTGTTCCGCTACCTCCAGAGCGGCGCGCTCGTACAGGACCTGACGGTCGAGGGCACGATCCTGCCGCGCGACTGGCAGGACGACCTCGGCCTGCTGGCCGGGCACAACGCCGGGCGCATCGTCAGCTGCACCGCCCGCGGCACCGTCCAGGGCGAGGACCACATCGGCGGGCTCGTCGGCGTCAACGAGGCCAGCGGCGCCCTCGTCGGCTGCCGCTTCTCCGGCACCGTCACCGGCAAGCACTCCGTCGGCGGCATCGTCGGCGAGAACCACGGCACCCTCACCCGCTGCGAGAACGACGGCAGCATCGACACGAAGGGGCTGGAGGACGACGTCAAGAGGGAGCACCCCGACGAGACCCGGCTCAACGCGATGGAGAACGTCCCCGCCTACACCGACATCGGCGGCGTGGCGGGCTATTCCGACGGGACGATCCAGAGCTGCACGAACAACGGCGCGGTGGGCTATGACCGCGTCGGCTACAACATCGGCGGCATCGTCGGCCGCCAGTCCGGCTGGCTGGACGCCTGCACGAACACCGGGACCGTCTGCGGCCGGAAGGACGTGGGCGGCATCGTCGGCCAGCTCGAACCGGAGGTCATGAAGACCTTCAGCCAGGACTTCCTCGACCGGCTGCTCGCGCAGATGGACGACCTAACGGCCGTGCTCGACCGCACGGCCGACCACGCCGACCGGATCTCCGGCCGCGTCCACGCGCAGCTGCAGGACCTCTCCGGCAAGGCGCGCGACGTGAAGGACGTCGCCGGAGAGCTGACGGACGCCATGACGGACTGGGCCAACGGCAGCATCGATCAGGTCAACGAGCTGTCCGCGCGGATCTCCTGGTCGCTCGACCGGCTCTCCGCCATCATGGACGACGTCACGGCCCTGACGGACGACCTCGACCGGCTCGTGGACGACCTGGAGCGGGTCCGCCGGGACCTGGCGGACGCCGCCGACGACGGTTCGGCCGCGGCGGACGACTTCCAGGCGGCCTTCGACGACCTCAAGAGCGCGGACGCCACCTTCCGCGCCACCGTACAGAACGTACAGCGCGCGATGTCCGCGCTCCTGGCTGCCCTGGTCGATGGCAGCGACCAGGACGCGATCCTGGACGCGCTCAACGACCTCGGCTACGCCCTCACCGGCTTCGAGGACGCCTACGACGACCTGCTCGACAGCGCGGCCCGGATGAAGGCCGCCCTGGGCCGTCTGCCCGACCTCGGCGACGACGTCCAACGGGCGCTCGACGACCTGGCGCACGTCAGCGAGGACGCCGACCGGGTGACGGACCGGCTCACGGACGTCACGACGGGCATACGGGACCTGATCGACGAGCTGGCGGACATGCCGGAGATCCGGATCGACCCGATCGGGCCGGAGATCACCGACAAGGGCGACGCGCTCCAGGACGCCATGGACGCCCTGCTCGACAGCGCCGACGCCCTCGACCAGGTCATCACCAGCTCCTCCGACACGCTCATCGACGATATGCGGGCGATCAACGCCCAGTTCCGCGCCATCACGGACCTGATCCGCAGCGAGAAGGCGAGCTGGGAGAGCGACAGCAGTATGAGCCTGGAGGACCGGATCCGCGACCGCTTCCAGGACGTCTCCGACACCTGCGACCCGCGGACCCAGCACGACGGCCGCGTCTCCGCCTGCAGGAACGAAGGCACGGTCTCCGCCGACACCGCGGTGGGCGGCGTCATCGGCTCCATCGGCATCGAGTCGGACTTCGACGTGGACGAGGACGTCGGCCGCGTGGGGGACTACTCCCTGGACTCCCACTACCGCGCCAAGGCGCTCGTCTCCGACTGCATCGACGAGGGCACGGTCACGGGCCGCGGGGACGCTGTCGGCGGCATCGTCGGGATGGCCTGGCTCGGCCGTCTGACCGGCTGCCAGAGCTACGGCACGGCCACGTCCGACGGCAGCTACGTCGGCGGCATCGCCGGGCGCTCGGAGGGCAGCGTGGACAGCTGCTGGTCCAAGGCCACCCTGACGGGCACGGACCATGTGGGCGGCATCGTCGGCTGCGGCAGCACGGTCACGTCCTGCCGCTCGCTCGTGCGCGTGACCGGCGAGGCGTGGCTCGGCGCGGTCGCGGGCGAGATCGACGCGGACGGGAGCCTGAAGGGCAACACCTTCACCCACGAGAGCCTCGGCGGCGTGGACGGCATCAGCTACGCCGGGAAGGCGGAGCCGGTGGCCTATGACACCCTCTGCGCCGGGAGCAGCGTCCCGAAGGCCTTCGGCCAGCTCACGCTGACCTTCCGCGCCGACGGCAAGGTCGTCGCGGTGATGCCCTTCCAGTACGGCCGTGGCCTGGACGCCCTGCCGGAGATCCCCGCCCGGAAGGGGTGCTCCGCCTCCTGGCCGGACCTGGACTACACGCATCTGACGGCCAGCCAGACGCTGGACGCCATCTATACGCCCTATCGCTCCGCCCTGACGGACGGCGAGGGCGACCTGCCCCAGATCCTCGTGGACGGCAGCTTCAGCAGCCGCGCCACGGTATCGCACACCACGAAGCGGGTCGAGTTCACCGACGCCCGCGGCAAGGTCCACACCGGCGACGCGGTCACGGTGACGCTGGACGACCCCGACCTGCGGGAGGTCACCTACACCGTCCACTACCGTCTGCCGGACACCGGCGCGCGCTACGCCCTGTGGGTGGAGACGGAGGACGGCTGGACGAAGCAGGACAGCACCGTGGACGGCAGCTACCTGCTCTTCACCACCCAGGCCGAGCAGGTCACGTTCTGCGTGCAGGAGCGGGCCGTGAGCCAGGTCCTGATCGTCGTGCTGGCGATTGCGGGGGCCGCGGCGGCGGTCGTGGCCGTGGTGCTGGTCCGCCGCTGGCGCAGCGGCGACCGGCGCGAGAAGGTCCACCGCGCCAGACGGCACAGCAGGGAGCCGTGAGGAACGATCGATGCGAAAAGCCCCGCCCCGGACGAGTCTCGTCCGGGGCGGGGCTTCGTTTTCCTCTCGGAGACGGTCAATCCCCCCGATCGATGATCGTCTTCCACTGGCGGTACTCCGGCGTCTCGTCCCATTCCAACGCCCTGTCGATATAGAACTCCGCCAGCTCAAACGAGGCGGGCGGCGTCAAGGGGACGAAAAGGTAATACGCCATCAAAAAGGCACAGCGGGCAGCCACCTGCCTGTTTTGCCCACTCTGGGCTCTATGCAGCGACGCCTCCAGGACGAAGAACAGATCGAGCCGGTCCACTTCGCTGGCGTCGGCATAAAACTCATCCAGGTCCGTGAGGGCCAGGGCCGCTATCGTTCCCTCATCGAAATAGGGACGTCCCCAGTCTATCTCTATCTTCATAGGATCCCTCCCATCGTTTCTCACGAGCTTTTCCTGCTTTTCAGAGACTCAGGCGGTATCCCCGGCTCATTTGATGCGCCATTTTTCTCCATTGGGCATGATGCGGACGTCTCCGGGAGACCTGTCCACGATCGTGCCGTCCCGCAGAGATCGCACCAAGGTCTCCTCCCGATAGTCCGGGTCCTCATACCAGATGTTGAAATAGAGTGCATCGCCGTCACGGAAGCTGAGCGTTTCCCTCTCATCGACCGCAAAGCGCGCCCGCTCCGGCCAGACGATCTCGAACGTGCCGTCGTTGGGCTGCCGGGTCAATGACAGCGGCGCGGTATGGAGCATCAGGTTGTAGCGATCCTTCACCGCAGACAGGGGCAGCTTCGCCGCTTCCGTCGTTTCCGTCCGCTGCGGCGAAAAACGCAGGACGCGTATCACGCCTTCCGTAAAGCACACGGCCAGCAGCGCGACAGCGCCATCATCATACACCGGATAGCCAAGATACTGTCCGTCCGCAGGGGGCACAGGCTCATAGACCGTGCCGTCCGGGTAGTGGACGAGATACAGCCGGTTGCTCCGCACCGGGTGCCCCTGCCGGAACAGCTCTTCCGCTTCGTAGAGGTCGCCGTGGATATGGTCCGTTGCCCAGTACCATTCGTCGGTCCCGCCCCGGACGAGTTCCATATAGGTCATGCCATGGATGTCTATGGTCTTCATCGATGCACCTCTCTCACACCACGATCTCCGCATGGCTGCCGCCGGTGCGGTCCTTCGTGACGACGATCTGCCTGTCGATCCGCTCGCGCAGCTCCCCCACGTGGGAGATGATGCCCACGAGCCGGTCCCCCTCCGTCAGGTCGGTCAGGGCGCGGATCGCCTGGCCGAGCGCGGCCTCGTCCAGGGATCCGAAGCCCTCGTCCACGAACATGCTGTCCAGCCGGATGCCCCCGGCCGAGGACTGGATCTCGTCCGCCAGCCCCAGCGCCAGGGACAGGGATGCCTGGAAGGACTCGCCGCCCGAGAGGGATCGGACGCTGCGCTCCGTCCCGTTGTAGTGGTCGAGCACGTCCAGCTCCAGCCCGCTCTGCCGCCGGTCGTCCTCCGACGTCCGGCGGCGCTTGAGCTCATACTGCCCCTCGGACATGACCAAGAACCGCAGGTTCGCCCGCCGCAGGATCCGGTCGAAGAACGTCATCTGGACGTAGGTCTCCAGCGCGATCTTCTCCTTGCCGGGCAGATCGCCGCTCACCGTCCGGGCGAGGGCGCGCATCCAGACGTACCGCTCTTCGAGGGCGTGCAGCTCCTCCGCCCGCCCGCGGACGTTCCGCAGGGCGGTCTCGTTCGCCGTGCGGCGGGCGTGGACCGCCGTCCGGGCCTCCTCCGCCGCGGTGCGCTCGGCCGCCAGCGCGCGGCCGCGCTCCTGTAGGGCGGGGACGTCCTCCGGCGTGTGCCGGGCCAGGAACGCGGTCAGCGCGTCGATCGCCGCGTCCGTCCCGGCCAGGGCCGTCCGGGCCGCGTCGTCGGCCCGCTCGGCCCGCTCAAGGGCCTGATCGAGCGTCGTGCGCTCCCGCTCCAGCGCCTGCCGCCGGACCTCGGCCGTCTCCGCGTCGGGGTGGACGAGGTCCGCGCGCAGGGCGGCGAGCTGGGCGGTCAGCTCGCCCCGGCGGCTCTCCTGACGGGCCGCGTCCTCCCGGGTCACGGCGAGGGCAAGGGCCAGGTCCGCCAGGGCCTGCTCGCGTTGGGGGATCGTCCCCTCCAGCGCCTGCTTGCGCGCCAGCCGCTCCTCCGTCTCTCCAATCGCGGCGGCGAGACGGTCCAGCGCCTCCTCCACGTCGCGGCGGGCCGCCGCGCGCCGGTCGGGCGCGGCCGCGCCGCCCAGCTGCTCGTCGATCGTGCGGCGGAGCTTCTCCGCACGCTGCTCGCACCGGCCGTGCAGGGCGCTGCGGTCCCCCTCCGCCTGGGCGTGGGCGGTGCGCAGGGCCTCCTGCCGGTCCGTCAGGGCCGCGATCCGGTCCTCCTGTGTGTCGAGCTCCGTCCCCAAGGCCGTCCGGGCGGCCCGCCGCGCGTCCAGCGTGCGCAGCGCCGCGCGGAGCCGGTCGCCCTCCGCCGCCGCCTCGCGCCGGGTGGCCGCCAGACGGTCAGCGGTGTCGTCGAGGGGCGGCACGTCGTCCCAGAGCGCCGCGAGCTGGGCGCGGAGCTGCCCCTCGCGCTCCTCCACCGCCGTCCCGGCCTGTCCGGCCAGGGCGCTCGCCGCGTTGGCCGCCTGGCGAGCGGTCTCCGCCGCCTCTCTGGCCGCGTCGAGCGCCGCCTCCGTGGGGACCCGGTCGGAGCGCCGCGCCGGGGCGGGGTGGTGCACCGCCCCGCACACCGGGCACGGCTGCCCTTCCGTCAGGCCCTCGGCCAAAAGCCCCGCCTGTCCGTCCCGGAAGGCCCGTTCGAGACGGCGGTGCTCCTCCTCCGCGTCCTCGGCCCGCCGGCGGGCCGCGCGATAGGCCGCCTGCGCGTCCGCCAGGGCGCGGCGCGCCGCGTCCCGGCGCGCCAGCAGCTCCTCCGCCGCCGTGCACGCCCGGTCGCGGTCGCCGAGCCGGTCCAGCCGGTGGCACAGCTGCTCCCGCGCCGCCGCCAGGCCCTCGGACGCCGTCCAGGCGTCCCGCTGCCAGCGCAGGAGGTCGTCCTCCCGGCGCAGGTCGGCGTCGATCCCGTCCCGCTGGCGGGCCAGATCCGCGCACCGCTCCTGCGCGGCCTGGAGCCGTCGTCGTTCCTCGGCCAGCTCCCGCTCGTCCCGGTCGATCGCGTCCAGGACGGCGCGGCGGTGCTCCGCCCGCTCCCGGTCGCGGAGCAGGCGCTCGCGGTCCGCCGGGACGTCGGCCAGCGCCGCCAGCGCCTGGCGGTCGCGTTGGAGCGCGTCGTCCTGCGTCTGCCGGTCCCGCTCCTGACCGGCCTGCCGGTCCCGGAGGGCCGCGATCGTCCGGACGCAGGTGGCGAGGTCGTCCTGCCGCTCCCGGAGCGCCCGATAGCGCGGCAGGGCCGCGGTCAGCTCCGCCAGCGCCTGCGCGAGGGCCTCGCGCCGGGGCGCATGCGCCCGCTCCGCCGCCAGGG
>CAKTJM010000098.1 GCA_934567745.1 uncultured Eubacteriales bacterium
AGGGCGGCGGGGCCGAGCTGGGAGGAGCCTACGCCCTCTTCCTTCAGGTAACAGGTATCGTTCGTCATAGGATCAGCCTCTCTTTCCGCGGAACCGGCTGCCGACGCGCTTGCCGTCCGCGATGTCGTAGAGCACCGCCGGGACCGCGCCGTTGGCGATGACCATGTCACACCCGGCGGCGGTGCACAGCTGGGCGGCGTGGAGCTTCGTGGCCATCCCCCCCGTGCCCAGATGGGAGCCGGCGCCGCCCGCGAGGGCGAGGATCTCCGGCCCGATCTCCTCGATGTCGGTGATGAGGGTGGCCGTCGGATCCGTATGGGGATCGGCGGTGTACAGCCCGTCGATGTCGGAGAGCAGCACGAGCAGGTCCGCCCGCAGGTCCACCGCGACGATGGCGGCGAGGGTGTCGTTGTCGCCGATGCCGAACTCGGCGGTGGAGAGCGTGTCGTTCTCGTTGATGATGGGCAGGGCGTGCAGCTCCAGGAGCCGCCGCATGGTGTTGCCGAAGTTCTCGCGCCGGTCCTCGTGGTCGAGGTCCGCGCCGGTGAGCAGGACCTGGGCGACGGTGTGGTTGTATTCGCCGAAGGCCTTGTCGTAGGTGTACATCAGCTCGCACTGGCCCACGGCGGCCGCGGCCTGCTTCGTGGGCACGTCCTCCGGGCGGCGCGGGAGCGAGAGCTTGCCCATGCCCATGGCGATGGCGCCGGAGGAGACGAGGACGATCTCGTGTCCGGAGTTCTTCAGGTCGCTGAGGACCTTGCACAGCTCCTCGACGCGGCGGATGTTCAGCAGTCCGGCGGGGTGGGCGAGGGTGGACGTGCCGACCTTCACCACGATGCGCTGTCTCTGCATGGAGACCACTCCTTCCAGGTCCTGGGATCGGCGGGCGATGAGGGGCAGACGCCCCCCGTCCCCGCGTTTCCTCTATTTTACATGAGGAGGTCATTCCCTGTCAACCTTTCATCTATCACATGAGAAAACGGCATGATATCCCATCCAGCTCGTACCGGACCGCGCGGCGGGAAAAATTTTCGATCCTGCGGAAAATCTCCGTGCGTTTTGCGCCATCTTATGGTATGATGGTCTGTAACGAAACCCATCCCCAATCGAAGGGAGTCTGTTCTCATGTCCAAACTCGCTGCTCTGCCCGCTGCCGCCGTCGTCGGCGGTCTCGTCGGGCTGATCGTCCGCCGGTCCTTCCTCGTCGATGCCTTCGAGCCGGACACCGGCCTGGCCCTCTCCGGCACGCCCATCGGCATCGCCATGTGGGCCGTCGTCGCCGTCACGGCCGTCGTCCTGCTCCTGCTCGCCCGGCGCGGCGGGCACCGGAGCTATGACAAATGCTACGCCCTGGCCCTCGCGCCCTATCACCGGGCCGCCCTCGTGCTCCAGCTCGCCGCGGCCTTCCTCTTCCTGGCCGCCGGGTGCCTGTGCCTGATGAGCTGGGTCTCCGCCCCCATCGACCCGATGCTCGGACGCCGCTCCGTCGGGCTGACCCGTCTCTTCCTGGGCGTCGTCTGCCTCATCACCGCCGCCGCGCTGCCCCTGACCGCGCAGAAGCTGCGGAAGGGCCAGCCCTTCCCCCCCGGGTGGACCACCGTCCCCGGCTTCGCGGGGTGCTTCTGGGTCATGGCGAACTACCAGGACTGGTCGCAGGACCCCAACGTGGCGCGCTATGTGCTGCCGCTGCTCGCCATCGTGCTGTCGATGCTGGCCGGGTGCCTGCTGGCCGGGTTCGCCTTCGGCAAGGGGCGGCCCGCCACCGCGCTCTTCCTCTCGACCGCCTGCGCCGCCCTGTGCCTGATGGTCCTCGGCGACGGTCTGCCCATGAGCGACACCGTCGTGGCCCTCGCCATGACGTGCTATCACCTCTCTATCCCCATCGCCTTGGGCGACAACGAGAGCCATCCGCTCCCGTCCGGCTGCTCGCCCTCGGCCTGCGCGGCCTGCCCCGGCTGTACGCCGCCCGCCCCCAGCGTCCCCCGCTCTGAACAGGAAAACGTTTGAACGCCACAAGGAGGCTCATCACGATATGGAACGCACCGAAAAAAAGAAATTCTACATCACCACCCCCATCTACTACCCCTCGGACAAGCTGCACATCGGCCACACCTACTGCACCGTCGCCACCGACGCCATGGCCCGCTATAAGCGGCTGACCGGCTGCGACGTGCTCTTCCTCACCGGCACGGACGAGCACGGCCAGAAGATCGAGGACAAGGCGAAGGAGGCCGGGGTCTCCCCCCAGCAGTTCGTGGACGAGATCGTCACCGGTCCCCGCGGCGTGCTCGACCTGTGGAAGCTGATGGACATCTCCAACGACCGGTTCATCCGCACCACCGACGACTATCACGTCGCCGCCATCCAGAAGATCTTCCGCAAGATGTATGAGAATGGCGACATCTATAAGGGGAAGTATGTCGGCAAGTACTGTAAGCCCTGCGAGTCCTTCTGGACCGAGAGCCAGCTCGTCGACGGCAAGTGCCCCGACTGCGGCCGCGAGGTGCAGGACGCCGAGGAGGAGGCCTATTTCTTCCGTCTGTCCAAGTACGCCGACCGCGTGCAGCACCTGCTCGAGGACACCGACTTCCTCCAGCCGCGCTCCCGCGTGAACGAGATGGTGAACAACTTCATCAAGCCCGGCCTGGAGGACCTGTGCGTCTCCCGCACCTCCTTCTCCTGGGGCGTCCCGGTGGACTTCGATCCGGGCCACGTCGTCTACGTCTGGGTCGATGCGCTGTTCAACTACACCACCGCCCTGGGCCTGTTCAACGACAGGTACGACGACTACGATCACTACTGGCCCGCGGACTATCACTTCGTCGGCAAGGAGATCGTCCGCTTCCACTCCATCATCTGGCCCGCCATGCTCATGAGCATGGAGATGCCCCTGCCGAAGCACGTCTTCGGCCACGGCTGGCTGCTGCTCGACGGCGGCAAGATGTCCAAGTCCAAGGGCAACGTCGTCGATCCCTACGTCCTGGCCGAGAAGTTCGGCGTGGACGCGCTGCGCTTCTTCCTGATGCGCACCTTCCCCTTCGGCTCGGACGGCAACTTCTCCAACGAGCTGCTCATCAACACCATCAACGTGGACCTGGCCAACGACCTGGGCAACCTCGTCAGCCGGACCACCGCCATGGTCCAGAAATACTTCGGCGGCACCCTGCCCGCCGGGTGCCGCGCGGCGACCGATCCCCAGCCGCAGGACGCCGAGCTGATCGACCTGGCCTCCGGCCTGCGCGACCGGTACGAGGCCGACATGGAGGCCTGCGCCCCCCACCGCGCCCTGGAGGAGGTCTTCAAGGTCATCCAGCGCGCGAACAAGTACATCGACGAGTGCATGCCCTGGGCGCTGGCCAAGGACATGGAGCACAACGGCGCGCGGCTGGCGCACGTGCTGTACGACCTGCTGGAGGCGACCCGCATCTGCGGCATCCTGCTCTCCCCGTTCATGCCGTCCTCCTGCGAGAAGCTCTTCGCACAGATCGGGACCTGCGAGGAGTGCCGCACCTGGGACTCCGCCAAGGTCTGGGGCAGCCGCGCCGAGGAGAAGGAAGTGACGAAGGGCGAGAACCTCTTCCCGCGCATCGACATGGACCAGGCCCTCGCCGAGCTGGAGGAGATCCGTCAGGCCGCCCTCGGCCCCAAGGAGCCGCAGCGCGAGCTGATCCCGTTCGCCGAGGAGGCGCCGTTCGATAGCTTCGCCGCCTGCGACTTCCGCGTGGTGAAGGTCAAGGCCTGCGAGGCCGTGAAGAAGTCCAAGAAGCTGCTGCGGTTCACCCTGGACGACGGCACCGGCACGGACCGTCAGATCCTCTCCGGCATCGCGCTGTGGTACAAGCCCGAGGACCTGGTCGGCAAGACCCTGGCCGCCATCGTCAACCTGCCCCCGCGGAAGATGATGGGCCTGGACTCCTGCGGCATGCTCCTGTCCTCCGAGTGGAAGGAGGACGGCGAGGAGCGGGTCCAGCTGCTGGTGCTCGACGACAGCCTGCCCGCCGGGGCACGGTTCTGCTGAGCCGGACACGAGCGTCTGCCGATCATAACAGAAGATGAGCGGCCTGCCCCAAAGGGGCAGGCCGCTCTCGTTTTCTGTTCGTCTCAGCGCTTCTCGATGGTCACGCCGGTGTAGTAGTGCTGTAGGATCTCGCGGTAGCCGCTGCCGTCGGCGGCCATCTTGTTCGCGCCGTACTGGCTCATGCCGACCCCGTGGCCGTAGCCCGTCACCGTGAAGGTGAACCCGTCCGCGTCGTGCGTCACGGTGAAGTCCGCCGAGCGCAGGGAGAAGATCGTCCGCGCCTGCGCACCCGTCACGGTCATGCCGCCGAGCACGATGGTATGTACGCTCCCGCCCTCGGTCCGCGTCGTCTCGCCGACCCAGCCCGACGGGTCGCCGGAGAGGTCCGCCGACGGCTGCGCGGCCATGAGGGCCGTGCGGAACTCCTCGTCCGTCAGCCTCACCGTCGTGTGATAGTTCGGGACCTCGTCCCCCTCGGGGCTGGCCACGCTCTGGAGATAGGCCACGCTGCCGCCCCAGACCTCCGCCGCGTCCTGCGTCGTCGCGCCGGACGAGGAGTGGAAGACGGCGTCGATCAGCTGGCCGTCGTAGACGATCACCTCGCCGGTGGTCTCCGACACCGCGCGGGTGATCTTGTTCGCATAGGCCACGGCCTGTCCGCCCCAGTTCTCCTCGGCCTTCGTCCGCTCGATCCACGCCTGGCAGCAGCGATAGTCCGTGCACACCTGCGCCTGCGGGTGCGCCGCGACCGTCCCGCTCGCCTTGCGCATGGCATAGGTCCGCGCCGCGACGGCCTGGGCCTTGAGCGCCTCCTGCTCGAAGCTGGCGGGCATCTCCGCCGCCACGACGCCCCAGAGATAGGCGTCCGTGTCCATCGTCTCCACCGTCACGCCGTCCGGCATCAGGACGGTCAGCGTCTGGCCGCTCGCCGGCAGCGGCAGCGGCTCCTCCGCCGGGCCGCCGCCCTCGCCCAGGATCCGTCCCGCCACGGGCAGCAGGAACAGGATGGCCACCAGGACCACACCAGTCACTACGATCTTCTTCATGTCCATCCTCCTCCTGCCCTCGGCAGTCCTGTTACAGTGTATGTCCCAGACCGGCCGGGATAGACCCGGCCCGTCCCCCTTCACGGCGCGGGCAGCGCGCAGTAGACCGTCCCGCTCTCCGGCGTCAGGCCCCGCACGGCGAACAGCTCCTCCACCGTCACCAGACGGTAGCCCGCCGCCAGCAGCCGGTCCACGGCCCGGAGGGCCGCCTCGACCGACGTGGCGAAGATGTCGTGCATCAGGACGATCGCGCCGTCCTCCGCGCCCTCGGTCACCACCCGGACGATCCGCCCGACGTCCCCGTCGCGCCAATCCTCCGTGTCCACCGACCAGCAGACGATCGGCCCGCCCGCACAGGCGCGCAGCGCGTCGTCCACGAAGCCGTAGGGCGGCCGGACCATCAGGTCCACCGGCCCCAGGATCGACTGGAGACACGCCCGCGTCTGCCCGAGCTGGGCGCACAGCGCCGCCGTCGGCAGGCCGTGCAGCTGGATGTGGTCCCAGGTGTGGATCCCCACCTGGTGCCCCTCCGCCGCCATGCGCTCGACCACGTCCTCCATCCCGGCGACCTGGCTGCCGATCAGGAAGAAGGTCGCGTGCACGCCGCGCGCGGCCAGCCCGTCCAGCAGGGCCTCGGTCGTCTGTGGGAACGGCCCGTCGTCGAAGGTCAGGGCGAGGTAGCCCGTCGGCTCCTCCACCGCCACGGCCGCCGCGACCGGCTCCGCGGCCTGCGCCCCGGAGGGCGGCCCATAGCCCATCGCCAGCGCGGACAGCACCAGCGCCACGGCCCACAGGACCCAGATCGTCCGTCGCCGCCTCATATCCGCACACCTCCCAGAAAAAGCTCGCTCCCTACAGTATGCGCCGTCGCGACGCGCGTTTTCAGGGAAATCGCTGGCAAATGTGCAAATGTCAAGAAAAGTATACCCGTCCCAGCCCTCCGCGTCAACAAAAAAGCGAAAAGATGAAAAGGGGCTTGCATTCTGACGGGATCTCTGCTATCCTATGGAAAATGTCAACGAAGGAGGTCCGCGCCATGAGACTGCCCCTGTTCCCGATCCGCCGTCCCGGCCGTGCCGTTCCTTCCTTGCCGATCGTTCTTCTTTTTTGAGAAGAGGGATCGTTTTTTTTGCGCTCATCGTCCCCCAAAAGAGAGAACCGACAGAAAGAGAAAGGAGAACGCACCATGGAAAAGCATTCGCTCGGCCACGAGGCGATCTATGACGCCCGCGTGCTCGGCATCCCCCGCATGCTCATCCTCGGCTTCCAGCACATGTTCGCCATGTTCGGCGCCACCGTCCTCGTCCCCATCATCGTCGCCAACAACTACGGCCTGCCCCTGTCCATCCAGACCACCCTCTTCTTCGCAGGCATCGGCACCCTCCTCTTCCACGTCTGCACGAAGCTGAAGGTCCCCGCCTTCCTCGGCTCGTCCTTCGCCTTCCTCGGCGGCTTCCAGGCCGTCGGTGAGCTGAACGTCGGCAAGTACGCCGCGATGGATCCCGCCGACAAGCTGGCCTATGCCCAGGGCGGCGTCGTCATCGCCGGTCTGCTGTACCTGGTCCTGGCGCTGCTGTTCAAGGCCGTGGGCGCGCAGAAGGTCATGCGCTTCTTCCCGCCCATCGTCACCGGCCCCATGATCATCCTCATCGGCCTGACCCTGGCCCCGACCGCCATCAGCAACGCCTCCACCAACTGGCCCCTCGCCATCGTGGCCATCGCCATCATCGTCGTCTGCAACATCTGGGGCCGCGGGATGGTCAAGATCATCCCGATCCTCCTCGGCGTCGTCGGCGCCTACATCGTCGCCGTCATCACCGGCAACGTGGACTTCTCCGGCGTGGCGCAGCAGAGCGCCGTCGGCATCCAGCCCTTCCAGGTCGCCAAGTTCGACCTGACCGCCATCCTGGTCATGGCCCCCATCGCCATCGCGACCATGATGGAGCACATCGGCGACGTCTCCGCCATCTCCGCCACCTGCCAGAAGAACTACCTGGCCGACCCCGGCCTGCACCGCACCCTGATGGGCGACGGCCTGGCCACCGCCATGGCCGGCATGTTCGGCGGCCCCGCCAACACCACCTACGGTGAGAACACCGGCGTCCTGGCCCTCTCCAAGGT
>CAKTJM010000099.1 GCA_934567745.1 uncultured Eubacteriales bacterium
AAGGCAGCCAGCTTCTCGTCCAGCGGCTCGGACGGCATGACGTCGGCGGTGCGGCCGTCGATCTGGAGGCCGTTGACGTCGATGACGGCGCACAGGCCGTCCAGCTCATACTTGGCGGCGCTCATGAACGCCTCCCAGACCTGGCCCTCCTCGATCTCCCCGTCGCCGAGGAGCGCATAGGTGCGATAGCTGCGGCCGTCGAGCTTCCCCGCGAGGGCCATGCCCACGGCGGCGGAGATGCCCTGGCCCAGGGAGCCGGTGGACATGTCCACGCCCTTGACGTGGCGCATCTCGGCGTGGCCGGAGAGGTGGCCGTCGATGCTGCGGAACAGCTCCAGGTCCTCCTCAGGGAAGAAGCCGCGCTGGGCGAGGATGGGGTAGAGCGCCGGGGTGCAGTGGCCCTTGGACAGGACGAAGCGGTCGCGGTCCGGGTCCTGGGGCGCGGCGGGGTCGATGTGCATGATCTCGAAATACAGGACGGTGAGCACGTCCATGGCGGAGAAGGATCCGCCGAGATGGCCGGAGGCGCAGTGATACACCATATCCAGCCCCAGGAGCCGTCCCTTGGCCGCGACGCGCTCCAACGTATGCCGGTCTGTCTTCATATCGTTTCCTCCTTATGGAACGAACACAGATTTTACGAAAGTATCCCCAGTGTACCACGGAACGCCGCCGGGGTCAATTCTCCCCATGGCGAAAATCACGCTTCCCTGTCTCTTCATTTTATGGTATACTGTGGGGACTCAGGAAAGGAAAGGGGGCCGACCGATGGACGACCGTTATCCCTGGCTCGACGCCTTCCTGCTGGCCCGGCCGGGCTGCACGAAGGACTACAAGCCCGAATGGGGCTGGGACCGCTATCAGGTCGGCGGCAAGCTCTTCGCCGCGACCTGCTGCCCCGGCCCGGAGCACGCGGCCTTCGCGGGCCGCCCGCTGCTGACGCTCAAATGCGACCCGGCGCTGGGCGAGCTGCTGCGCGCGGACCAGCCGGACATCGTGCCGGGCTTCTATATGGACAAGCGGCACTGGATCTCGATCCTCCGCGACGGCACGGTGCCGGAGGAGATCGTGCGCGACCTGTGCCTGCGGTCCTACGCGCTGGTGTTCGGGAAGCTGACGAGGAAGCTCCAGCGCGAGATCCAGGCCGCCGCAGAGGAGACCTGACCAAGGAGGGACGTCGTATGACCGAGAACGTGACAGACCGCATCGGCGCCGCGCTCGCCTGCCGCGAGGCCGGGCAGGGCACGCCCTTCGTGTTCCTGCACGGCAACGGAGAGGACGGGAGCTATTTCTCCCACCAGATCGAGCATTTCTCCCACCGCTACCACGTCTACGCGCCCGACACGCGCGGGCACGGCCAGTCGCCGCGCGGGACGGCGCCGTTCACCATCGCCCAGTTCGCCGAGGATCTGCTGGCGTTCTTCGACGCGCACGAGATCGCGCGCGCCATCGTCCTGGGCTTCTCCGACGGGGCGAACATCGCCATGCAGTTCGTGCTGCGGCACCCGGAGCGGGTGCTGGGGCTGATCCTCGACGGCGGGAACCTCGATCCCCGCGGGGTCAAGCGCAGGACCCAGCTGCCGATCGAGCTGGGCTACCGTCTCGCGGGCCTGAAAGCGGAGCGCTCCGAGCAGGCCCGCCGCAAGCGGGAGCTGCTGGCCCTGATGGTCGAGGAGCCGCACCTGCGGCCCGAGGCGCTGCGGGCGATCCGCGTACCGACGCTGGTCCTGGCGGGCACGCACGACATGATCCGGCTGGACCACACGCGGCTCATCGCCCACAACATCCCCGGCGCGGTGCTGCGGACCATCCCCGGCTCGCACTTCGTCGCGCATGAGCATCCCGAGGCCTTCGACCGGGCCGTCGATGACTTCCTGCGCGAGTCCGGACTGTGAGAGCGCGGGCGGATCCCAAGAAACAGGAAAAGCAGAGGTGGATCGAACCGATCCCCTCTGCTTTTTGTCGTTATGGTCATCCCTGCGGCCCGACGGTCTCCGCGTAGTGCGCCGGGTCCGTCGCGCCCTCCGTGCTGAAGAGCAGGACGACCGACGACCGGTCCAGCCCCATCCGGATCCGCAGCTCGGCATAGCCCTGCCCCAGCATCAGCAGCGAGAGCAGCCCCGTCGTGACCGCGCCGCTCTCCCCGGAGACGACCGCCGGGTCGCCGCCCGTGCGGCTGGCCAGCAGCCGCATCCCCGCCTCGGTCACGAAGTCCGGGCAGGTGAGGTACCAGCGCGCCAGGTCCCGCAGGACCGGCCACGTCAGGGTGCACGGCTCCGCGCAGTCCAGCCCGGCCATGATCGTGCCGCCCGGCCTCTCGGCGGGCCACGGCGCACCGTCGGCGTGGCGGGCGGAGGCGTAGATGCAGGCCACGGTCTCCGGCTCGACCACCGCGAAGGTCGGGCGGTCCCCCGCCCAGCGGTCCGCCAGCGCCCCGGTGACGCCCCCGGCCATCGCGCCGACCCCCGCCTGGAGGAGGACGTGCGTGGGCCGGTCGAAGCCCTCCGCCGCGAGCTGCTCGGCGGCCTCGCGCGCCATGGTGGCGTAGCCCTGGACAATCCAGGTCGGCACCTCGGTGTAGCCGGGCCAGCTCGTGTCCTGGATCAGCAGCCAGCCGCGCTCCTCGGCGCAGCGGGCGGCGTAGCGCACCGCGTCGTCATAGCCGACGTCCAGGATCCGCGCCTCCTCGGCCCCGGCGTCCCGGATCGCCTGCGCGCGGGCCTCGACGGACCCGGCGGGCAGATAGACGTGGCACCGGCATCCCAGCAGCCGCGCCGCCCAGGCGACCCCGCGGCCGTGGTTGCCGTCCGTGGCCGTGACGAAGGTCAGCCGGTCCAGCGCCGCGCGATGCGCCGGGGCCTGGAGGTCCGCCAGCCGGATCCCGGCGGGGTCCAGCCCCAGCGCCCGGCAGGCCGCGCACACGACGGCATAGCTGCCCCCGAGGCCCTTGAACGCGTCCAGCCCGAAGCGGTGGGACTCGTCCTTGACGAACACCGCCCGCACGCCGAGCTTCCGCGCCAGCCCGTCCAGCCGCACCAGCGGCGTGGGCGCGTAGCCGTCCAGCGCATGGTGGAAGGCCCAGGCCGCCTCCGTCTCCTCTGCCGTGAGGAAGGCCGGGACCGGCCCCTCCTGCACGTCCTCGTTCTCGATCGCCCCGATCAGACCGATCCGATACTCTCTCATCCCGATGTCCTCCCTATGACATGATATCCTGATGTCCGATGACGCCCGTCACCGGAACCGCACGGTCGTCACGCCCTCGGCCCGTACGATCTCCTCGAGCTCCCGCAGCTCCTCCTCGGAGGGCGTCGTGAACCCGTCCTGCGGATAGGCCAACCCGATCGCCTCATATTTGACCCTACCGAGAGCGTGATAGGGCAGCAGCTCCATCCTCGCCCTTGGCAGGTGCGCACGGACATACGCCGCGGAGCGCCGGATGTTCTCCTCGTCGTCGTTCACGCCGCCCACGACCGGGATGCGGATCACGACGTCCGCGGGCAGCTCCGCAAGCCGCCGGACGTTCTCCAGGATCCGCGCATTGGACACGCCGGTATAGCGGCGGTGCTCCTCGTCGTCCATCAGCTTGAGGTCCATGAAGATGAGGTCGAAGCGCTCCAACGATGGCCGCACGCGGTCGAAGTCGAACCAGCCGCAGCTCTCCAGCGCCATGGACAGGCCCATGTCATAGATCTGGGCCGTCAGCGTGTCGAGGAACGCGGGCTGCGCCGTCGCCTCCCCGCCCGAGAACGTGATCCCGCCGCCGCTGTAGCGGTAGAAGATCTCGTGTCTTCGTATCTGCGTGAGGATCTCCTCCGCTGTGCACAGGCGCACCAGCCGCGCCCGCGCGCCGCTCGGGCAGGCGTCAGCGCACGCACCGCAGGCACGGCAGCGGTCCCGCGCGGGATCCAGGTCGATCCCGATCTGCTCCGGACAGGCGGCCGCGCAGAGGCCGCAGCCGGTGCACTTGCGGCGGTACCAGCCGACGAGCGGCCGGGCCGCGAGGCCCTCCGGGTTGGAGCACCAGCGGCACCGGAGCGGGCACCCAGCCAGGAAGATGGTCGTGCGGATGCCGTCCCCGTCGTTGACGGAGAACGGCTGGAGCTGCATCACATAGCCCTCTCCCGCGCGGAGCGGGGCCTCCTCAGAATTCCTCATGCGCGTTCCGGGCCATGATGGAGTCCTGCATCTCTTTCGATAGGTTCGTGAACTGCGCGCTGTAGCCTGCGACGCGGACGAGCAGGCTCCGGTACCGGTCGGGGTCCCTCTGCGCCTCCTTGAGCACCTCGTTGGAGATGGTGTTGAACTGCACGTGGAACCCGCCCAGGGCGAAATAGCTCTGGAGCATCGCGCCCAGGTTCGCGCGGCCCCGCTTGGTCGCGACGAGCTGGTGGTCGAGCCGCAGGTTCAGGAGCGTCCCGCCGCTGTGCATGTCGTGCTTCATCTTCGCCGCGCTCCGCAGCGCCGCGAGGCAGGTGGCGGTGTCCGTGCCCGTGACCGGCGACACGCCCTCGTTGATGGGGTCGCGCGCGTGCCGCCCGTCCGGCGTCGCGCCGAGGACCCGGCCGGTGGGCAGATAGTTGGAGATCCCCATGAACGCGGTGACGAAGTGCGCGCCGTAGAGGTCCTTGTACTGCACGACCTCCTGCCGGTAGAAATCCGCGAGGTCCCGCGCGATGAGATCGACATAGTCCTCGTCGTTGCCGTACTTCGGGCAGGCGAGCGCCCGCTGGTGCAGTTCCTCATAGCCGACCCAGTCGGCGTCGAGCGCATCGACGAGCTCGGCGAGCGTCGTGACCTTCTCCTCGTAGACGAGCCGCTTGATGACGGCCAGGGAGTTGGCGGTCACGGATAGGCCCACGCCGGTGAACACGGGCCCGATGTTGTACTTCGCCCCGCCATCGACGAGGTCCGCGCCGTTGCGCAGACAGTCCTCGTTGCAGGCGGACATGAACGGCCGCTGTCCGATCTCCTTATGGACCTCCTGGGCCGTGACCAGGCTGATCACACCGTGCCGGACGAGGTTCCGGAACTGCCGCTTCCACGCCTCGATCAGCTCCTCATAGGACGCGAAGGTCCGCGGGTCCCGCTCCGGCAGGGACACCTGCTGGCCGGTGAGCCTGCTCTTGCCCTCGTTGAGGGCGAACTCCAGCGCCGCGGCGAAGCTGATCGTGCAGGCGGACGTCCACTGGAAGGTCTTGCGGGAGTGGGGCACGACGCAGCCGCAGTTGTTCCAGTCCCGCGCGTCGATCGGGTCATAGCCGAGGTTCGAGAGCATCTGATAGCCGGTCCGGTCGCTGTGGATGGCCGGGAAGCCGCACCCCGTCGAGACCAGCTCCGTCACGGCCTCCATGAACGCCGGAGGACAGTCCGGCTGGATGCGGCAGCTGAGCGTGGGCTGGTGCGTCATGATCGACCGGGTGGCCTCGATCGCCAGATAGGAGATCTCGTTCGTCCCGTCCGAGCCGTCCACCTTCGTGCCGCCGATCGTGAGGTTCTCGAAGTTCGTGTACCCCGCGAAGAAGCTCGCCGTGTTCTTCGAGATCGTCCAGGCCCACTCGCTGTACTTGAGCCAGAGGAGCTCGATCAGCTCGAGCGCCTCGTCCCGCGTGATCCGTCCCGCTTCCAGGTCGCGCTCATAGTAGGGAAACATGTACTGGTCGAAGCGGCCGGGGTTCCACGCGAGCGGGTTCTCGGCGAGGATCCCGCCGAGCTGGACGAACCACACGAACTGAATCGCCTCGCGGAAGGTCTCCGGCGCCTTCTCCGGGACGACGTCGCAGACCGCGGCGATCTTCAGGAGCTCGGCCCGGCGCTTCTCGTCCGGCTCCGTCTCGGCCATGGCGCGCGCCTTCTCGGCATAGCGGTGCCCGAGACAGATCATCCCGTCGCAGACGAGCAGGATGGCGCGGTAGAAGTCCAGCTTCTTCCGGTCCGCGGGCACGGCCGCGTCCAGGGCCGCCATATAGCCCTCGGTCTCCCGGCGGATACCGCCGAAGCCCTTCGGCAGGAGCTGGTCGATGTAGTCCGCCGAGATCTCCCCGATGCCGTTGCGCCACTTGGAATCGGTGTCGAGGAAGCCCGTGTCCACACCGATGCGCTTCGTGTCCTCGGGGATCCGGGAGAGGAACGCCTCCTCCACGGACCGCCCCTTCCAATATGGGAAGATGTTCTCCTTGATGAACCGAATCTGCTCCGGGGTCACGTCGTAGGGGTCCTGCTCCCGCTCCGGGAAGGTGTCGATCTCCTCCTCGATCCAGGTCCAGCCGAATTCCGGCGTCAGGATCGCACACCGGCGGTACTCGCCGCTGGTCCCCACGATCAGCTCGCCCTCCCAGATATCCACGGGCAGCTCGCCGCAGGTGTCCCGGAACGCCTGTGCGGTGCGCAGGATGTGCGGCTGGCCCTCGGTCCTGCGGAACGACTTCGTCCAGCTCCACGCCCGTTCATAGGAAATGTGCGGCTTCGTGCCCACATAGCTCGCGCGGATCTTCTCGACTCTTTCGGTCACAGCCATCCTCTTCTCCTCTCCGCCCGGCGACCCGCGCCGGGCCTGTTTTTTTGTATGTATCCATGATATACGACCTCCCACCAGATCGCAAGCACCATACTCATAAAAATATGTTTTCCCACGCACGCATCCACAAAACGAAACGAGCGCCAACGGACACAATTCCCGTTGGCGCTCGGCAGCTCCCTATCTCCAGGAAGCGAAACGATAAAAACGATGTCAGATTTGAATGATCCGGCGGGACCCCGCCGCGGACCTCGGCGAAGCCGAGTTCCCGCAGGGCGGATTTATTCCGCCCGAGGATGTCAAATCACGAGGAGGGGTCCCCATGAGATCATAAAGATCTCATGGCCGGCGGGACCCCGCCGCGAACCTCGGCGAAGCCGAGTTCCCGCAGGGCGGATTTATTCCGCCCGAGGATGTCAAATCACGAGGAGGGGCCCCCATGAGATCATAAAGATCTCATGGCCGGCGGGACCCCGCCGCGAACCTCGGCGAAGCCGAGTTCCCGCAGGGCG
>CAKTJM010000100.1 GCA_934567745.1 uncultured Eubacteriales bacterium
ATGAACACCGTCCCCGACGGGTCCATCCCCGACGTGGCGATGACCGACGCGAACGCGGCGGACATCTACCTGCTCTATCGCCTGGGCATCCTGGCGGGCAGCGACGAGGCACACAGCTTCAAGCCCGGCAGCGACATCCTCCGCAGCGAGGTGGCGGCGATCGCCTGCCGTCTGCTCGACGAGGGCCGTCAGAGCTTCACCATGCCGTGAGCCGCTGACAGGCAGATCAAAAAACGACGACAAAAAGCCCCGGCTGGATCATCCAGCCGGGGCTTCGTCCTGTTGATCTTTCGACCTCACTCAGAGAGGTACTGGCGCACGATATCCTGCAAAAGCTCATCGCGGTCGAGCTTGCGGATGAGGGTCCGTGCGTTGTTGAAGTTGGTGATGTAGGTGGGGTCCTCGGAGAGGATATACCCGACGATCTGGTTGATGGGGTTGTAGCCCTTCTCCTTCAGCGCGTCGTAGACGGCCATCAGCGTGGCCTTCATCTCGTCGCTGTGGTCCTGCGGGACCCGGAACTTCCTCGTGGATCCGACGTCCATCCGATCCCCTCCTCTCACATCCGCAAGACGTCCGTCTTGGATCGACTGCCCCTAGCATACTCCAAAAGTGTGCGAAAGTAAAGAGAAAAAGGTCGAAACCCAGGAATTTTTTACCGAAGCACGGCCCCGTGCTCCTGTTCGAGGCGGGCGAGGATGATGCCGACCTCGTCATCGGCCTCCTGGGCGGTCAGGCTGCGGTCGTCCGCGCGCAGGACCAGGTTGAAGGCGACGGACTTCTTGCCCGCGGGCAGGTTCGCGCCGGTGTAGATGTCGAAGAGGGAGACCTCGCGCAGCAGACCGGCGGCCGCGTCGCTGATGGTGCCCTCCAGCGCGCCCACGGGCACGCCGGCGTCCACGAGGACGGCGATGTCGCGGGTCACGGCGGGGAACTTGGGCAGCGGGACGTATTCGGGATCCGGGCCCATGGCGGCCAGCAGCGCGTCGAAGCGCAGCTCGGCGCAGTACAGCTCGGTGTCCACGCCGTAGTTGGCGGCGACGAGCGGGTGGATCTGGCCGAGGACACCGATCTCCTCGCCCTGGACGAGCACGCGGGCGCAGCGGCCGGGGTGATAGGACGGGTTCGCAGTCTCCGCGACGAACTGGGCCCCGGCGGCACGGATGCTGTCGAGGATGGTCTCGACCGCGCCCTTGAGGGTGAAGAAGGTCTCACCGGCGCCGTAGAGGCCGAGGGAGAGGAGCTTCGGCTCGTCGGCCATGCCGTCCTCGCGGGGGAAGTAGACGCGGCCCAGCTCATACAGGCGCGCGGCCTTGTTGCGATAGTTGTAGTTGCGGGCCAGGATCTCCAGCATGGAGGGCAGGACGGTGGTGCGCATGATGGAGGTGTCCTCGCCGAGCGGGTTCATGATCTTGAGGGATTGGCGGCGGGGATCGTCGGCGGCCCAGCGGATCTTATCGTACCAGGTGGGGGAGATGAACGAGTAGGTGATGATCTCGTCGCAGCCCATGCTGCGGCAGACCGCGCCGAGCTTCTGCTCGAGCTTCTGCTCCCGGCTGTAGCCGCCGCGGGTGGTCTCGCCGCGCTGGAGGGTGTTCGGGATCTCGTTGTAGCCGTGGAAGCGGGCGACCTCCTCGGCCAGGTCGTTCATGCGGAGCACGTCGCCGCGCCAGGAGGGGACGGTGACGGCGTCGCCGTCCACGCCGAAGTCGAGGGAGCGCAGGATCTTGCGCATCTCCTCCGCCTCGATGTCGGTGCCGAGGAGGGCGTTGATCTTGTCCGGCTCGAGCGGGAGGACGGTGGGCTGGGGGACGTGGTTGAGGATGTCGATGACGCCGGGGACGACCTCACCGGCCCCGAGCAGCTCGACCAGCTCACAGGCGCGGTCGACGGCGGGGAGGGTGTTCAGCACGTCCAGGCCCTTCTCGAACTTGGCGCTGGCCTCGGTGCGCATGCCGAGGGCCAGGGCGGCCCGGCGGATGCAGGTGCCGTTGAAGTTGGCGGACTCGAAGACGACGTCCACGGTGTCGGAGACGATCTCGCTGTTCTCGCCGCCCATGATGCCGGCCAGACCGACGGCGCGGTCCTCGTCGGCGATGACGAGCATGGCGGAGGTGAGCTTGCGGACGCTGCCGTCGAGGGTGGTCAGCTCCTCGCCGTCCTGCGCGCGGCGGACGACGATCTTGCCGCCCTTGACGTAGCGATAGTCGAAGGCGTGCATGGGCTGGCCGTATTCGAGCATCACGTAGTTCGTGATGTCGACGATGTTGTTGATGGGACGCACGCCGCTCGCGCGCAGCCGCTCGCGCATCCACAGGGGGGACGGCGCGATGTGGACGTTGCGGACCATGCGGGCGGTGTACCGCGGGCAGAGGTCGTCCGCGGGGGTCTCCACGTCGAGCAGGTCGGTCAGGATGCCCTGGCCCTCGGCCTTGACGACGGGGTCGTGCAGGGTCAGCGGCTGGCCGAAGGTCGCGGCGGCCTCGCGGGCCAGACCGATGACGGACAGGCAGTCCGGACGGTTGGGGGTGATCTCGAACTCGACGACGTGGTCGTCCAGCCCGATGGCGGTGCGGATGTCCTGGCCGGGCTGGAGATCGCGGGCCTTCAGGTCGGGATCGGACTCCAGGAGGAAGATCCCATCGACGATGCTGTGGGGCCAGTCGTTGTCGGCCATGCCCAGCTCCTTATAGGAGCATAGCATCCCGTTGGACGCCACGCCGCGGAGCGTGCCCGCCTCGATGTGGACGCCGCCGGGCAGGGTGCTGCCCGCCTTGGCCACGGGGACCAGGTCGCCCTGGTGGACGTTCTGCGCGCCGGTGACGATCTGGACCGGCTCGGCCTCGCCGATGTCCACCTGGCAGATCCACATGTGGTCGGAATCCTCATGACGGACGATCGACAGGACGCGGCCGACCACGACGTTCTCGATCTCGGTGCCCTCGACGCTGGTGACCTCGACCTTGGAGCCGGAGAGGGTCATCGCCTCGTCGAACTCCTTGTCGCTCACGTCGACGGGCACGAACTCATTGAGCCATCTTCTGCTAAGATCCATTTTCTTGCCCTCCCATCAAAACTGCTCGAGGAACCGGATGTCGTTCTCGAAAATAAGGCGCAGGTCGGAGATCTTGAACCGGCGCATGGCCAGACGCTCCAGGCCCATGCCGAAGGCCCAGCCGGAGTAGACCTCGGGGTCGATGCCGGACATCTCCAGCACGCGGGGATGGATCATCCCGGCGCCGAGGACCTCGATCCAGCCCTCGCCCTTGCAGGTGGGGCAGCCGATGCCGCCGCACTTGTGGCACTGCACGTCCATCTCGCAGGACGGCTCCGTGAACGGGAAGTGGTGCGGACGGAAGCGCGTGACGGTGCCCGCGCCGAAGAGCTGCTCCATGACGGCGTTCAGGGTGCCCTTCAGGTCGGCCATGGTGACGCCCTTGTCGATGACCATGCCCTCGACCTGGTGGAACATGGGGGAATGGGTGGCGTCCACCTCGTCCTTGCGGTAGACGCGGCCGGGGGCCAGGATGCGGATCGGCAGATCCATGGACTCCATCGCATGCACCTGCATGGGGGAGGTCTGGCTGCGCAGCATCACGCGGCTGTCCTCGTCGAAATAGAAGGTGTCCGACCAGTCGCGGGAGGGGTGGCCCTCCTCGGCGTTGAGTCGGTCGAAGTTGTAGTACGCCAGCTCGACCTCCGGCCCGTCGAGGACCGTGAAGCCCATGCCCACGAAGATCTCCTTGATCTCGCTGAGCGCGATGTACATGGGGTGCTCGTGCCCGAGGGGGCGCTCCTCGCCGGGGATGGTCACGTCCACCGCCTCGGCCTCGAGCCGCGCGGCGAGCTTCGCCTCCTCCAGCCGGGCGCGCTGCGTCTCGATCTCGGCCGTGACGCGCTCGCGCACCTCGTTGGCCAGCTGGCCGATGACGGGGCGCTCCTCGGCGGAGAGCTTGCCCATCTGCTTGAGCACGGCGGTCAGCTCGCCCTTCTTCCCGAGATACTTGACCCGCAGGGCCTCCAGGTCGGCGCCCTCGCGGGCGTTCGCCAGGGCGGCGAGCGCCTCCTGCCGGATCTTTTCCAGTCGTTCTTTCATCCTGATGCCTCCCAAAAACATGATAAAAGCCTTCCATCCCTCTGGAACGGGACGAAAGGCCGAAGCTTCCGCGGTACCACCCGACGTTCGCACAGGGGATCGCCCTGCGCGCGCTCTTGCGTCCGGTAACGGCGGACCTGCGCCGGTGCATTTCCTCACCGGGACTCCAGGGCGAACAAGCGGCTGCTGACGGACCGGCTCACAGCCGACGACCGGTCCTCTCTGGGCCAACAGGGCCCCGCTATTTTCCCCTTCTGCGTCTTTTTGCTGATTCTACCATAAAAAAACTTGAAAAGCAAGCGGGAGATCACTATAATATAGGTCTGTGATCGGACGATCGATCTGACAGAGACGACCAAGGAGGGGACGCACGTGAGCATCACCGTCGATCGGGCCTTCGTCAAGGCCGCACTGCCCGTGCGCGACCCGGAGGCGCACAAGGGGCGCTTCGGCCGGGTCCGGATCCTGGCCGGGTCCGTCGGGTACACCGGCGCACCGGCCTTCGCCGCCGAGGCGGCCGTGCGGACCGGCTCCGGGCTGGTCTTCCTCTCCGTCCCGCGGGAGATCTGGCCGGTCCTGGCCGTGAAATGCGCCGAGGCCATGCCCGCCCCCGTGCCGCCCTTCCCGGAGCTGCTGGACGAGATGGACCGCAGCGACGCGGTCCTCATCGGGCCGGGCCTGGGGCGCAGCCGCGCCCGCGACGTGCGCACCTGCCGTCTCGCCGCCCAGACCGTCGCCCCCCTCGTGCTGGACGCCGACGGCATAAACGCCGTGGCCGAGCATATAGATGTGCTGGAGCCCAGGCGCGGCCGTCTGACGGTGCTCACACCGCACGACGGGGAATTCCTCCGGCTGACGCGGGGGGAGGCCGTTGGCCCCGACCGTGCGCTGGCGGCGGCCACGTTCGCCCGTCAGCACGGCTGTGTGCTGGTGCTCAAAGGCCATCGGACCATCACGGCCCTCCCGGATGGGCGGACCTTCGTCAACACGACCGGCAACCCCGGCATGGCAAAGGGCGGCAGCGGCGACGTGCTCGCGGGCATGATCGTCTCGCTCCTCGGCCAGGGGCTCGCGCCGGAGCGGGCCGTCCCGGCGGCCGTCTGGCTGCACGGCCGGGCGGGGGACCGGGCCGCCGCGCGTCTGGGGGAGTATGGCATGACCCCCCGGGACCTGCTGGCGGAGATCCCGCTGACCATCCGGGAGGCGATGGCGTGACCGATGGACCACCCTTGAGGAGGTCACGACCATGCACCTGCGCATCATCCCGGCGGCCCTGCTGCTGACGGCGCTCCTGAGCGCCTGCGCCGCCGCGCCGGACGAGGGCCAGCGCACGCTGGACCTGCGAGCGGCGTTCCTGGCCGCACCGGGCTGCTCCGGCCAGATGGATCTCGTCGCCGACTACGGCGAGCGGGTCTATGAGTATTCCGCCGTGTTCGAGACGGACGAGGCGGGGACCCTGTCGATCGCCCTGACCGCACCGGAGGAGGTCGCGGGCATCACGGCGACCGTCGCGGACGGGCAGACCGCCCTGCGCTTCGATGGGATCCGGCTCGAGACCGGGCCGCTCGACCCCGCCGGGCTGTCCCCGCTGGACGCGCTGCCCGCGCTGATGGAGGCCATGCGCTCCGGCTACATCGCCGAGACCGGGCGGGAGGGCGACGGAGAGAGCGCCCTGCTGCGCATCTGCTGCCGCACCCCGGACCAGACCGCCGGGACCGGCCGCGAGACCGTCCTCTGGTTCGACGCGGGGGACGCGCTGACCGCCGCCGAGCTGCGGCAGGATGGGCGGACCGTCGTCCGCTGTACGTTCACTGGCTTCGCCCTGGCGCCACCGGCCCAGGACGTTCGCTGATAACTTCTATCCCACCTACGAAAGAGAAGAAAGAAGGCATTTATGATGGATGCAAGAATGAAACGCACTTGGGCAGAGGTCTCCATGGAGAGACTGGCGCACAACTACCGCAACCTGCGCGCGCTCACGCCGATGGGGACGAAGTTCCTGGGCCTGGTCAAGGCCGACGCCTACGGGCACGGCGCGGTGCCGATCGCCAAGGAGCTGGAGAAGCTCGGCGCGGACTATCTGGGCGTCGCCTGCCTGGACGAGGCCATCGAGCTGCGTGAGGCGGGCATCACCGCCCCCATCCTGATCCTGGGCTGCACGCCGCTCGAATACGCCGGCGATCTGGCCAAGTACCACATCTCCCAGGCCTGCTATGACCTCGACTTCGCGAAGGGCCTCTCCGCCGCCGCGCAGGCCGCGGGCGGCGAGATCGTCGTCCACATCCAGTGCGACACCGGCATGACCCGTCTGGGCTTCATGTGCCACGAGGACACCATCGAGAGCTCCGCCGACCAGATCATCGAGGCCGTCCACCTGCCCGGCCTGAAGGCCGAGGGCATCTTCACCCACTTCTCCGACTCCGACGGGAGCGAGGAGTACACCATGAAGCAGTTCGGCCGCTTCCTGAGCATCATCGAGGCCGTCAAGGCCCACGGCTATGAGTTCGCGATCCGCCACTGCGCCAACAGCGCCGCGACCCTGCTGTATCCGGCGACCTATCTGGACATGGTCCGCCCTGGCATCGTGCTGTACGGCCATTTCCCGGACGCTGCCATGGATCCCGGCCTGTGCGACCTCGTGCCCGTGCTGGAGCTCAAGAGCCACATCGCCACCGTCCGTGAGGTGCCCGCCGACACGCCCGTGAGCTACGGCCGCACGAACACCCTCGCCCGTCCGAGCCGCCTGGGCGTGGTGCCCATCGGCTACGGCGACGGCTTCTGCCGCGGCTTCTCCAACCGGATCGAGGTCCTGGTGGACGGCCACCGCATCAAGAACGTCGGCCGCATCTGCATGGACATGTGCATGTTC
>CAKTJM010000101.1 GCA_934567745.1 uncultured Eubacteriales bacterium
CGCCGCAGGCGGACGGTGCGTTTGCGCAACGGGCTGCATCCACCCTGTCGGAAAACCCCGCAGGGGTTTTTCGACAGACTGGGGCGGTGTACCAAATGGTACACCGCCCCTTTTGTCGTGGGGATGCTCCCTCACCCATGCAGCACCGCGTCCATCTGCTGATAGACGGGCTTCGCCAGCTCGGTGGCGAGGAGGTCGTAGACGGCCTCGAAGGTCCCCGCGCCGCTGCCGTCTATGTAGAAGTAGCCGCCGCTCCGGGTCACGCTGTGCCCTTCGCTGCGCAGATGGTCCGCCACGTCCTCGAACCGCCGCTGGACGGCGTCCACCACGGCGGCGAAACGGTCGTCGATGGCGGCGTAGGCCGTGCGGAAGGCCGTGTTCTCCACGATGCCGCGGTAGACGGCGGGGTCGTTCTCCTGCGCGTAGACCAGGTAGTGCAGGATGAAGTACTTGAACTCGGCATAGGCGTAGTAATCGGAGGAGAGCAGATGGATGTAGCTCAGCCAGTCCGACGCAGACGTGGCCTTGGCGAGGTAGTAGTCATACAGGGCGACGTTGGTGTGCGCGCCCCAGCAGTAGGCCGTCAGCTCGTCGAGCAGGCCGTAAGGGCCGTCCGTCTGGCTGGTCAGGTACTGCTGCGCCTCGCCCACATAGCTGTAGCGGAACGTGCGCAGCTCCTCCGGGATCGTCGCGGCCATCTGGAGGGAGTTGAAGACGTCCGTCTCCGGGACGACGATGTGCTCGCCGTCGCCGAGGTAGATGGCGACCTTCTCCCAGCCGCCGTTGTAGGAGGCGTAGGCGTGGCATTGCTCATGCACCGCGGCGGACAGCCGGGGCGTGAGCCGGGTCGTGCGGCCCCACCAGACGAGGGGATCGTCGCCCCGGCGCACTGTCTCGCGCATGAGATAGGCGCCGTCCCAGTCGATGGCGTCGAGGATCGCATAGACGTTGTCGAGGGTGACCGCTGCGTCCAGACCGGGCGCGTTGGAGCAGTCGGACGGGGTCCATTCGACCTCCCACGGGGCCTCGCCGGGGCCGCCGGGGGCGGTGAGGGAGATGCTCAGCCGCTGGGCGGGCTGGAGCATCCGGCTCACGATCGCGGCGACCTCACAGCGTTGGATGCTGCTGTCCGGGCGGAAGGTGCCCTGTTCGTCGCTGCCGGTCAGGATGCCCGCGCGGTAGAAGGCGTAGATCGCCTCGGCGGCGGGGTCGGAGACGGCCACGTCTGGGATGGACCCGGTCTCGACGGTGTTCTTCGCGGCGTAGTCGTCCATGACGTTGTAGAAGATCCGCACGAACAGGGCGCGGTCGATCGGCTCGTCCAGCCGGTCCCAATATTCGTTCGAGTAGATGATGCCGTTCCGGTCGGCGTAGGACGCATAGCTCTCGTACCAGACGAACGGGTCGTTGCGCAGGGTGACGGACCCCTCGTGGACGAGCTGATGCATCCGGGCGGCGAGGGTGACGGCCTGGATGATCAGCATCGAGCCGTTCGGGTCGAAGCTGGTCTGGGAGACGCCGCGGACGAGGTCCTTGCCATAGGCGAGGGAGACGTTGTCGTAGTACCAGGCGTTCCGGGGGACGTCGGTGAACGGCAGCCCGGCGGCCTGGGCCACGGGGGCCGGGACGACGGCGAGCAGGAGGAGGACGGAGAGGAGGAGAGAGGCGAGACGTTTCAGCATCGGGGACACTCCTTATCTGTAATGAAGTCTTCCGGGGACAGGAGGGGCCGCCCGCAGCCGCGGGCGGCCCTCTGGCGGTCGAAAAACCCCTTTGGGCTTTTCGACGGAGGGCAGCGGCCTGTTGCGCGCACTCGCTGTCCGTCTGCGACGGCCAACTCGCACACTGACAGGCCGAGAAGTATTTTCTCCGCTGCGCAGGTCACCGGAGAAAATAGATCGGACCTTATTCGCGCCTGCCGGCGCGAACTCTGCGAGGCCCTGGATATGCAACGGGCCGCCCGCAGCCGCGGGCGGCCCTGCTCTTATGGGTATGATATCATGCCGGGGGCGTGGTGGCAAGGCTCATTCTACGATGTGCTGGTCCCGCAGCCACGTCAGCAGCCCGCGGGCGAGCTCCAGCTCGCGGGGCGACATCGGGCGCAGCAGCTCGGCCACGTCCCGCCAATCCCCGGCGCGGCGGCTCGTGCCCACGAGGAACTCGTCCGGCGTGGTGTCCAGCGCGGCGGCCAGACGCATGATGACCTCGGTGGAGGGGATCGAGATGGCCCGCTCGATGTTCGACAGATAGGGGTCGCTGATGTCCGCCATCTCGCTCACCTGGGCCTGCCGCAGGCCCAGCTCCTTCCGGCGGCGGGCGATCCGCTGGCCGATCTCTTTGTAATCCAAGTCCATGGGCAGGCCTCCTTTGGTCCTATTCTACCCATGTATCCGGGGATGAACATCTCCTTCAAGGGTGAAAATAAACTTGACATATAAAAAATATAAACTTATAATGAAAATATAAACTACAGCATTATGAATGGAGCAAGGGAAGGAGGTGAGACGGATGGCATGTCCACGGTGCGGATCGACCAGCACGCAGGTGCTGGGCAGCTCCCCCACGCACGACTACTACCGGTGTATGGAGTGCGGCAATGAATACACAGTGAGAAAGTGAGGAAAGATCATGGCGAACAATGGCTGGTTCCGCTGCGATGGCTGCGGCAACGAAGTGAAGGCGCTGGTCCCGGACTGGATCACGGTCCTCCAGCGCAAGTGTGAGCGCTGCGGCGGGACGTTCCGCAAGACGTGACCGATGCGGCGGCGGGCGGCCCTGCACCGCCCGCCGCCGTTCGCGTAGAGAGATAGGAGGGATCGATATGTTGGCGACCACTCAGATGTGTTGTTCGTATCTTGATGGACAAAAAAGAAAGTACACACTCTTGGGAGAGAATGTTGAGGGACATGATATCGTCGAGGTCATCTACATCATAGAGTCCAAAAAGCGGATAACGCCAATATGGTTTGTATTCATCTTGACGTTTTATCCCGATGCGAGTGTTTCTATTTACTGCGAACTTTTTGATGCTCCGGAAGAAAAGCGAGCCGCAGCGATACTGTTTGCAAATGAGCAGAACAAGATCAACCGTTTCGGTCGGTTCGTCTATTATTCGGATCGTCAGGCCATTCTACTGGAAGCAGAAGTGGTCCTTGAACGCTCCTCGACGGGAAGGACATTGTACAAGACCTTGATGCATTTGATAGAAGTAGGTGTAGACGTTGTTTCTGAATGGGGGACTGAATGGCAACCAGCACGATCACGCAAGTAGCGGCGAGGAGAGGCGGCACACATAAAACAGATAGACTGGAGGGATCGATATGCTGCCGATCGCACAGGTATGCTGTTCGTATCTGGATAGTCAGAAAATAGAGTATAGGATCGCGGGAGAAAAAGAGGGCCATACTTTTGTCAAGATCGTCTATTCAGTGTTGGTTTCTCCCGATATGCCAGTACCGTTTGAGTTTTTCTTGAATTTTTATCCCGATGAAGAGAGCGTTTTTATCCGGTGCCCATTCGTTGGATCGGAAGAAAGACAAAGCGCAGCGATAGTGTTCGCAAACGAGCAGAACAAGATCAATCGTTTTGCACGGTTCGTTTATTATTCGGAGATCCAGGCCCTTGACCTGGAAGCAGACGTGACGCTTGAGCGTTCTTCGACAGGAAGAACGCTACACAAGACATTGAATCATATGGTAGATATATGCGAAAGCGCTTTCCCTGAATGGGCTAAATGGTGATCGTGGCATCGACGCGATCGTCCATGTAGCTGCTGGACCGTTCTATGCACGATCACGCGAGCAGCGGCAAGGAGCCGTGGCACACATAAAACAGATAGACAGGAGGGGTCGGTATGTTACCGATAACGCAGAAATTTTGTGTATATGCTGACAGCAATCATTTGAAGTATCGAATCCTGAAAGAAAACGTTGATAACCATGATATCATCGAAACCATCGAAAAAGGAGGAACTTTATCCGGGATGTCGCTACCGGAAGGAGCGCTTCTGTTCTTTTGCCCCGATGAGAGCGTTACGATCAACTATGATTGCGCGCAGATCCCAGACGAGAAGCAAGGCGCGGCTACATCGTTTGCGAACAAGCTGAACAAGCGCGCCCGCTTTGTGCGGTTCCTTTATGATCCCGAGTTTCGGTGTTTGCGAGCAGCAACAGATGTGTTCGTTGGTGATTCTGCGAACAGTACCGTGGCGGGAGTAAAGATCTGTGAGATGCTGGACTTGGTGAGAGATGTGGTCAAAGAGATTTTTCCTGACATCGCGAAGATGCTGCACGGCGATCGAAGATCTGCATCTGTGAGCGATGTCATGGGTGATATCGATCGGCTGATCCGCACCAAGCTTGAATAAGAACAAAGGAGGCAAGCGCCATGGGTCTGTTTGACAATAAAGCAAAGAGAGAAGCGGCAGAAAACGAGGTCCTTCAGAAATTGTCCCAGGTCCCGCTCCTCGATCTGCTGATCGAAAACATCCTCCACGAAGAGGAAGAATGGATCTTACAGTGCCAGAGCTACTACGACGATCGTTGCAGGGTCGTCAAGATCGAGCCTGATGGATGCGAGGTCAAGTGGTTCGACGCGCGCAGGGAAGTGCGCATGGGAAGCGATGGACATACTTATCGCGAAACGGTAGAGGACATCCATGGGCGAGTTGGGTATAGCTATACGAAAAGTGGCTATTTGCCGCTTCACAGCTACAGATATGACAACGGCGATAAGGAGATCCCGACGGATCGTATCTGCTGCCTGTGGGCGTCCGTCGTCCGAGAGCGTATGATGGAAAGGATGCCCCAGTGCAAGTTTGGAAACGTGGACGAAAAAGCTACGTTTTCTTATACAGTCCCTCCGCTTTCCTTCAAGGACTGGTTCTAATAAGCGGAAGCAACGAGAGCTGACGGCGCGCGGCCATCATCAACGGAGGTGATCCAATGGAACTCATCCTTTGCCCCAACTGCGGCAGAGAGGTGGCGGTCCTCTACGACAGGAAGCATTACGAGTGTCCGCACTGCGGCCAGCGGTGGGGGATCCGATGACACAGGAAAACGGACGGCAGAGGGAAGCCCCCCTGCCGTCCGTTCGTTTTCGTCCGGCTCACGGCACAACCGACGGCGCGAACGCCGCCAGCGCGGCGGCGTCCTCCGCCGTCGCCCAGACCCGGCCGCACGCGGCCAGCAGCCCCGTGCTCTGCCCGCCGTCCGGGACGCCGACCACCGAGACCGTCACGTCCCGGCCCGCCAGCGCCGCCCCGATCGCCCGCGCCAGCTCCTCCAGCGCCTGCGCCCGCCCTGCGGACGGGCGGAGCCGCTCCACTGCGCCCTCCGTCGGCAGGGACAGGTCCGTCAGCAGGATCTCGTCGAAGCCCAGGTCCGCCAGCTCCTGACACTGCGTGACCAGGCGGTCCCGCACGGCCGCCTGCTCCGGGTCGAGCCAGCACAGGCCCGCCGCGTCCCGCCACGGCGCGCCGTTCTCCCGCAGGAGGGCCAGCTCTGGCGCGGCCCGCGCGAGGGCGTCGTCCCGCAGGCAGGACAGCTCCGCCACCGCGTACAGGCCCGGTGTGCCCGTCAGGGCGCGCAGGGCGTCGTCCCGGCCCGGCGTGCCGGAGGACAGCCCCAGCGCGAGCGAGCGCGGCTCCTCCGACATCCAGCCGAGCGTCCCGTCCGGGCCCTTCATCGGGACCACGACGGCGTCGTGTCCGCGGACCGCGTCGGCCGCTCTGTCCAGCGCGTCCAGCGGGAGCCGGACCGCGTCGAGCGGCGCGGCGGGTTCTGCCGCCGTCTCGACCGGGGCCGAGGCCGCGACCGCCGGGGGATCCGCCGCCGAGGGGCGCAGGTCCGGCACCACGCCCAGCGCGCTCAACAGCAGCAGCGCGCCGGAGAGCCCGCCCGCGGCATACAGCAATACGAGCAAAGACCGGCCCACCCGCCGCAGCGGGGAGGACCGGCGATAGGGAGCGCGTCTCGCCATCCGATCCGCCCTCCTCTCAGCCCAGGGACATCCAGCGCAGGAGCAGCAGCAGCCCCAGGCCGGGGATCCCCAGCAGCCCCAGCGCGACCGCGTTGAAGGCGTTCACGCCCAGGCTCAGCCCGGCGAGCACGCCGCTCTCGGCCCAGAGCGCCAGGAAGCCCAGCCCGACCACGGACCGGCCGAGGACCCTCAGCAGCCACGCCAGCGGACGCCGGAACACCACCAGCAGCAGGACCGCCAGGATCAGCAGGGACAGCCAGGGGCCGTCCGGCAACGACGTCATCCGTCCACCTCCTCGTCCAGGAGCTTCACCTGCCGCAGCAGGTAGGTGTGCTTGGCGCGCAGCGCGTCCTGCTCGTGGAGATAGTACGCGATGAGGTCCCGGTCGGCCTCCTGCTCGAACCCGAGCCGGGCCGCCGTCAGGTCCCGCGCCGTCGCCGCGAGGCTCTCCAAGAGCCCCGCCCGGCGGGTCTGGATGGTCGTCTTCCGCATGGTGCGCCTCCTTGCCAAGCTGTCTGAGTATATGGGTCCAGTGTGCGCAGTTATGACGGGGATCATGCGGGGGGATGGTTTGACTGTCGCACGGCGCAAAGCCGCCCTTGCGGAAAGGGAGGCGGCTCTGTCTGTTCCTCGCCGGTCTGTTTGAAGTCGTCTGGGCCACCGCCCAGCGGATCTTCTTCGCCGCCCTGCTCCTGGTCGGGCTGGTCGGGCTGAAGGCCGTCTCCTGACCCGCCGCGCCGCCCGGTCTTGCAATCTCGACGGGATCCTTGTATAATGATATGTCGTTCATCGAACGATAGGAAGGACCCACTGCTTATGCCTAGACAAAGGACCACCACCGCCACCC
>CAKTJM010000102.1 GCA_934567745.1 uncultured Eubacteriales bacterium
ACCCTCTGGGCATGCGGCAGCCGGCCGCGTCCAGAGAAGCTGCACAGTAAAAGAAAGTGAGGAGAACAGGATATGAGAAACATGTGGAAACGATTGTTGGCATGTGCGCTCGCCTTGGCCATGGCGACCACCTTGCTGCCGATGTCCGTGTTTGCGGTGGAGGCGGGGGATACACCGCCCGCGACCGATACCGGACTGAAGTTTACAAAGAAGTCTGAGCTTAAAGAGAATGGCTCCGTGACCATCACGATGGAAGCTTATGCCACTGGTAAGCAGGTCTCGATACCGGAGACGAAGGAAGTGCCTACGGATATCGTTTTCGTGATGGATCAGTCCGGTTCCATGGCGGAGCGGATTGGGACAAGTGAGTATGTCCAAATCCCAACTCGGACGACCAATACCCAATACTGGAATTATTATCGTAACAACCTCTATCAAAAGATTGGCGATAAGTATGAACAGGTTCAAATGAGCTATCAGGTCCGTCTCTTCAATGACGTGTACTATAGCTATTCCGTTAATGGCAATGAAATCAAGAATTCAGCGGGAATGGATACTTCTCCCAATTTGGTGTTATATTACAAGAACAATAACATTACGAGACTTGATGCGCTGATGACTGCCGCTACGGGATTTGCGAGTCAGGTAAAAGAGAAGAGCAAAGGTGCCGATGGACAGTTTAACACAGCTGATGATGTGAATCATCGTATAGCTGTGGTAGGGTTCTCCTCTACAGGAAACGGCTACAACAATACTGAATTACTGAGCGGTGTCTCGATTACTGAGGCTGGCACGGGACATACCAATAATTGGTCTGTCGGGAACTGGGGTTCTTGGTATTATCCCTATGGTAAGGCTATGAATGGTGTCCAGTTTGGTCAGAGTATGCCAGCAATATGGACAGGCGCTGTTACAATTCACTTCGGACAGTGATCAGCGGGTGTTTAAGGCCATCGATGCCCTTACGGCTGACGGCGGGACTGAGACTCAAAAAGGTCTCAAAATGGCAAATGAGATCTTTAAGAATAATCCTATCGAGAATGGCCAGGAGAGAAATCGAGTCGTGATCCTGTTCACTGATGGTGAACCAGGCTTAAGTGGTTACGATAATGACATTGCCACCCAAGCCATTAACGAAGCAAAAACGGCAAAGGAAACCTACTCTGCTAAGGTCTATGCGATCGGCATGTTCCAAGAAGCAGATCCGACAACGACTACTGGCAATGCGAATGGGTTCATGCAAAAGGTTTCTAGCAACAATGGTACGCCTGCAACTGATGGTAAGGGTTACTATTTTGCAGCAAACGATGTGGAAAGCCTGAACAGTGTTTTCGATAAGATCAACAGCGAAATCACGTCTGGCGGCGCAACGAATACCAAACTGGATGCGTCCACCCAGGTGATCGATGAGATCCCGGCCTATTTCAAGGCTCCTGCGGATGCGGATGTGTCGCTTAAGGTCGCAAACTGCACTGGCAACAATGTGTTCGATGATGCTAATGCTGAGGTCGCTTCTAACGTGACCGCGAGTGTTGAAAATGGCAAGCTCACCGTCACCGGCTTCGACTTTACCGAGAACTGGTGTGGCCAGCGTGCGGATGGCTCGTATGGCGGGCAGAAGCTCATCATCACGTTCACCATTGCCCCCATCGATAACTTCCTTCGTGGCAATGTCTATTCCAATGTGAACGGCATCGCCACCATCGCGAACGGCGACTTCACGCAGAATGCCACCGTGAAGAAGGTCGATATCCCTGTTCTGGCTATCCAGCCCAAGGGGACAGATATTACAATCGAAGTTGGCTCGAACACTACTGTGTGGGATCAGTTCGACAGATATTTCCCGGTCGTCCAGAATGAAGCCGGTGATATCACGGGCACTCCCTTCACTCCCAATGGCACGAACAACGCTGGCGTGAACATCACCTACACGCTGAAAATGGTGAGCAAGAATGGCCAGGATGTGACTAATCCTGTTCTTTACACCTGGACTGTTAACGCTGGTGCTACGAGTGAGACGCTTGCTGAAGGTGTTAGCAACTTGAAGTTTGCTCCTACGAGTGCCAGCGACACTGAGACTTGGACGCTGACTGCTACTGTCGTTTCTACAGAGGTCGAAGAAGGTAAGGATCCGACTCCTACTCAGAAGGCGGAAGCATCTGCAACAGCGATTTTCACAGCGCGGGATAAGACATCCACCACTGGCACCCTCACCGTCACCAAGACCTTCGTTGGTCTGAATGAGGACCAGATCGAGGGCCTGAACGACTTCACTATCACCCTCAAAAAGGCTAGTAGCGCGGAAACTGACGAAGCTGACTATGTACTGAAGTTTGCAGAGCAGGACGGTACCAGTGCCACCGCTCCGAAGAGTGGACCGATTACTGATGAACAGGGCCGCGTGACCTATACTTGGGAACTCATAAACGTTCCCGTTGACACCTACACCGTCAACGAGAAAGGCGAGAGCGTGGACGGCTACACCGTGAGCTATGCGTATACCGGTGTAAATACGCCCGAGACCGATGCGAAGACCATCACGGTTAGTGGTCAGGGTACTCAGGCGCTGGGCATCACGAACACTTACACTTCCACCGCCACCACCGGCACCCTGACCATCACGAAGGTCGTCACCGACGGCAGTGAGGTCAATGCAATCAATAAAGCCGCCAACGGCAAAGAGTTTGTTTTCGCGGTCTCTCCGCTCGGTTCTGACGGGTCTATCGACGCAAGCAAGAAGACATATATCGGTACCGTTGAGTATAAGTACGACGCGACGACGAGCGAGGTAACGGCGACCTACAAGATTGAGAATCTGCCCTTTGGCAATTACAAGATCTCGGAGATCAGTTATCCCATGAACCTCGGCTATGATAAGGGCACCGGTCTCTTCCACTGGAGCCACGCCAGCACCACCTTTACCGTTGATGAGGAGATCATCCAGGCGAGTAACTTCAACTTCAACGAAGACACCACCATCACCTGCACCAACAAGTACAACTACATTTTTGACGGCTTTAGCAAGCACGCCACTGAACTCAGCGGCACCACCTCCGACATCACGCTGACCATCCCGAAGAGCGCGCTCGTAACAGCTATGGCGAATAGCACTGAGAACGCTTCGACCGAAGTGGAGGGCCTCACTATTGCGCAGCTGTATGACCTTATGGGCAGCAGCAAGGTCGACGGTAAGGCCTATGACTTCGACTTCGTTCAGAACGAAAAGGAGATTTGGCTGGATCTCGGCGGCACCGACAACAAGGTCTATGCTGAACCCGGCGTAAAGAACGAAATTTTGGGCAAGACCATGTACGATTTCGTTGTGAACAGCGGAGATAACAAAGAGACGATCGCGCGGCTCACCTATAACCAAGCACAGTCCGGTGATTACTTCTACTTGGATATCTATCAGGAAGCCGAACAGTACATCGCTAACTCCGTTGACCATGTTAAGCTCCACTATCAGGTGAAGCTCAACAAGACGAAACTCACCGCGAAGGGCACCTACGGTGCATACTCCCCGTATGGTGAGGACACCACGAGCGCTTCCAATCTGCTTACCAACACCGAAGCGACCCTGACCAAGCTTGTGGCAAGGGGTAACGGTGTTGATGGGTACACATACGATGAGATTCAGCTCATCACCTACCCCCTGCCCACCGTCTCCTACACCGTCTCCGGCGGCAACGGCGGCGGCGGCGGCCACAGCCGTCCCACCCTCAACACGGAAGACCACTATGGCTACATCATCGGCTATCCGGACGGCACCGTCCAGCCCGGCGGCAGCATCACCCGCGCCGAGGTCGCCACGATCTTCTTCCGCATGCTGACCGACAGCTCCCGCACCGAGTTCTGGAGCCAGACGAACAGCTTCTCCGACGTGCCGAGCACGGCGTGGTTCAACAACGCCGTCTCCACCCTCACCAAGGCCGGCATCATCGCGGGCTATGAGGACGGCACCTTCCAGCCCAACGCCACCATCACCCGCGCCGAGTTCGCGACCATCGCGGTCCGCTTCTTCGAGGCGAGCTATGACGGCAAGGACTTCTTCACCGACATCGACGGCCACTGGGCGCAGCAGTACATCAACGACGCGGCCAACGCCGGTCTGGTCAACGGCTATGAGGACGGCACCTTCGGCCCGAACAAGGCCATCACCCGTGCCGAGGCCATGACCCTCGTCAACCGCGCGCTCGACCGTCATCCGGACGCGGACCACTTCCTGAAGGACATGATCACCTGGCCCGACAACAGCGACACCACGGCCTGGTACTATGAGGCCGTCCAGGAGGCGACCAACTCCCACGAGTACACGATGAAGACGAACACCGACAAGACCAAGTACGAGAACTGGACGAAGATGCTCAAGATGCGCGACTGGAAGGCCTTCGAGGCCGCCTGGTCCGATGCGAACTCCGCCAGCAACCCCGGCGAGGTCATGGGCAAGTGATCGACGGATCGCGCCGCTCGTAACAGCATGACACAAAAAGACGGCATGGCTTCGGCCATGCCGTCTTTCGTCGCTGGCTCCGGGTCACGGTCCCGTTCCGCACACGGCGCAGGGGAGGGCTGCCCAGCCCGTGCGCCCTCTCAGTCACGGCTCCGCCGTGCCAGCTCCCCCAGAGGGGGAGCTCGCTGCGCGGCTTTTTCCTTCGGCGTTGGGCGGATCGCCCCGCAGGGAGCTCGCCCTTTGGGAGAGCTGTCGCCGCAGGCGACTGAGAGGGTGGCACCCACGGCGCAGAGCGCACGACGCTGTGTGCGGAAAGGCGACGTTTCGCCCCCAAGAGAAAAAGGCCAGCGCCCGATCGGGCGCTGGCCTTTCGTGTAGGCTGTGGGATCGCTCACAGGCGATAGACGTCCTTCGGCGCGAGCACGTTGACGTGGTGCGCGGCGAGGGCGGCGAGGGTGGCCTCCGGGTCGTCGGTGCGCATGACGACGACGGCGTGGCCGTCGCGGTTGCCGACGAAGGCGTAGAGGTACTCGACGGAGACGTTGGCCTCGGCCAGGAGGGAGAGGATCGCGGTCAGGCCGCCGGGGCGGTCGTCCATGACGGCGGCGACGACGTCGGTGAGCTTTACGATGAAGTGGTGCTCGCGCAGGACGTTGGCGGCGCGCTCGGGATCGTCCACGATGAGCCGGAGGATGCCGAAGTCGGTGGTGTCGGCGAGGGAGAGGGCGCTCATGTCGATGCCGTTCTCGCCCAGGACCTGGGTGACCTCGCTGAGCTTGCCGGGCTGGTTCTCGATGAAGACGGAGATCTGCTTGATGAGCATGTGGTGGTTCCTCCTTATCAGAGCTTTCTGTTGTCGATGATGCGTTTGGCCTTGCCCTCGCTGCGTTCGATGCTCTTGGGGCTGCGCAGGTGGACCTTGGCGCCGATGCCGAGGATGGAGCGGAGCTGCGCCTCGATGCTGCGCTCGACGCGCTCGACGGAGCGGATGGCGTCGGAGAACATCTGCTCGCTCATCTCGACGTTGATGTCGAGGGTATCGGTGTTGTTGACGCGATCGACGACGATCTGGTAGTTGGGGGTGAGGCCGCCGCCGCTGACCTTGAGCAGGACCTCCTCGATCTGGGAGGGGAAGACGTTGACACCGCGGATGATCATCATGTCGTCGCTCCGGCCGGCGGGCTTGCGCATGCGCACGTGGGTGCGGCCGCAGGCGCACGGCTCGTAGATGAGGGAGCAGATGTCGCGGGTGCGATAGCGCAGGATGGGGAAGCCCTCCTTGGTGATGGAGGAGAACACCAGCTCGCCGGTGGAGCCCTCGGGCAGGACCTCGCCGGTCTCGGGGTCGATGATCTCGGCGATGAAGTGGTCCTCGCAGATGTGCATCCCGGCCTGCTGGTCGCACTCGTAGGCGACGCCGGGGCCCATCAGTTCGGTCAGGCCGTAGATGTCGTAGGCCTTGATGCCGAGCTTGTTCTGGATCTCCTGGCGCATGTTCTCGGTCCACGGCTCCGCGCCGAAGATGCCCTGCTTGAGCTTGATCTTGTCGCGCAGGCCGGCCTCCTCGACGGACTCGGCGAGGTACATGGCGTAGGAGGGGGTGCAGGTGAGGGTGGTCGCGCCGAAATCGACCATGGTGTTCATCTGGCGCTGGGTGTTCCCGGCGGAGATGGGGATGACGGTGGCGCCGTAGTGCTCACCGGCGCTGTGGATGCCAAAGCCGCCGGTGAACAGGCCGTAGCCGAAGGCGTTCTGGATGCGGGAGGAGGTGTCCATGCCGATGGCGGCGAACATACGGCAGATGCACTCGGCCCAGCGCTCGAGGTCGCCGCGGGTGTAGCCGACGACGATCTGCTTGCCGGTGGTGCCGGAGGAGGCGTGGAGCCGGACGATGTTCTCCAGCGGCTCGGCGAAGAGGCCGTAGGGGTACTCGTCGCGGAGGTCCTTTTTATAGGAGAAGGGGATCTTGGGCAGATCCTCCAGCCCGTGGATGTCGTCGGGGCCGAGCCCGGCCTCCTGCATCCGCCGCCGGAAGAGCGGCACGCGGGCATACATCCGCTGGACCTGCTTGCAGAGGCGTTCGCCCTGGAGCTTTTTCAGCTGATCGCGCGGCATGGTCTCGATCTCGGGTTGGTGCATTGGCATCGGTATCAGTCCTTACTTTTTGAGAGTGAAAAATTATCATGACATAAGCTTTTACTTATCATAATATACGCTGATGATCGAAAAAAGTCAAGTGTCGAAAAGTGCTCATATTGGGAGCAAGAAGAACGGGTCATTGGTATGATCTAGTGT
>CAKTJM010000103.1 GCA_934567745.1 uncultured Eubacteriales bacterium
GTTGAGGACCAGGCGCGAGCGGTACGGGAACAGGTCGATGTCCGCTCGGCTCGTCACGCCGGAGAGCACCAGCGCCGTGTCCAGACCGGTCTCGATCCCGGCCACCATGTCGGTGTCCATCCGGTCGCCGATCATCGCCACGTCCTCCGAGTGCTGGCCGAGGATGCGCAGGCCCGTGCGCATCATCAGCGGGTTCGGCTTGCCGACGAAATAGGCCTTCTTGCCCGTGGCCAGCTCGATCGGCGCGATGATCGCGCGGCAGGCCGGGATGATGCCCTGCTCCGAGGGGCCGGTCAGGTCGCTGTTCGTGCCGATGAGCTTCGCGCCCGCCAGAACCAGCCGGACCGCCTTGAGGATGTTCTCATAGTTGTAAGTATTGCCCTCACCGATGATGACGTAGTCCGGATCGACGTCGTTCATCGTGATCCCCGCGTCGTGCAGGGCCATGATGAGGCCCGCGCCGCCGATCACGTAGGCGCTGCACCCCGGGGCCTGGCTGCTGAGGAAGCGGGCCGTGGCCAGGGCGCTGGTGTAGAACCGGCTCTCGTCCACGTCCAGGCCCATGCGGGCGAGCTTCTGCTGCAGCTCCTTCGGGGAGCGGTCGGACGCGTTGGTCAGGAAGAGGAAGTCCTTCTTCTCCCGGTAGAGCCAATCGACGAACTCCTTCACGCCCGGCAGCAGCCGGTTGCCGTGATAGATGACGCCGTCCATATCGCAGATGAATCCCTTCTTGCTTCGTAATGTCTCCATGACATCCCTTCTTTCTATCTCATTTCTTTTTACGGTCCCATCCTACCACGGCCAGGTCAGATCCAACACCATACGATCGTAAGATCGACGTAAAAACGGCGCCGCACCTCCGGATGGGAAGTACGGCGCCGTCTCGTTCAATTTTTCTCGCCCAGGAAGGTGACCGTGATGGTCGTGCCCTTGCCCAGCGCGCTCTTCAGGTCGAGCTTACCGTGGTGGTACTGCACGGCGTGCTTGACGATCGACAGGCCCAGCCCGGTCCCGCCGGAGGCCTTGGAATGGCTCTTGTCCACGCGGTAGAACCGCTCGAAGACGCGGCCCTGGTCCTCCGGGGCGATGCCGATGCCGTCGTCTGCGACGGTCAACTCCGCGCCGCCGCCCGGCAGCGCCGCGACGCCCACCCGGACGTGGCCGTCCTCGCGGCCGTACTTGATCGCGTTCTCAGTCAGGTTGTAGACGATCTCATAGATGAGCCGCTGCACCCCCGAGAGGTGTGCCGGCTGACCGTCGAGCGTCAGTTCGATCTGCTTGCTCCTCGCGGTCTCCTGGAGGTTCGTCACGACCTCCTCCGCCACGCGCAGCAGATCCACCGGCCCGCGCGGCATCGCGTCGCCCTCGTCGAGCTGGGAGAGCCGGATGATGTCATCGATCAGGCCCACCAGCCGCGCGGCCTCCGCGTGGATGTGGCCCACGAAGCGGGGCAGGTCCTCCTGGTGGACCATCCCCTTCTCGATCAGCTCTGCGCTGCCGATGATCCCCTGGAGGGGGGTCTTCAGCTCGTGGGAGACGTTGGCCGTGAACTCCCGGCGGTTGCGCTCGGCGTGCTCCTGCTCGGTGATGTCGAAGGCGAGGAGCACCGTGCCCTTCATCTCGCCCTCGAAGTCGATCCGCGTGATGTCGAACTGGTACGACCGGCCGCCCCGCTCGGTCCGGACCTCGCTGTGTCCGGCCGTGCGCGCGTCGGCGATCGCGGCGCTCATGTCGTGGTCGCGGTCCACGGTCAAAAAGTCCTGGCCCACGCACGAGCCGTCCACGCCGAAGAGCGCCTGCGCCGCGGCGTTGATGCTCAGGATCCGGCCGCGGTCGTCCAGGAGGGCCAGGCCCTCCTTCATGCTGCCGGTGATCTGGGCGAACTCGTCCGTGCGCTGCTTGAGCGTGCGCAGCTGGGTCGAGATCTCCCGGCTCTGGCGGCTGATCCGCCCCAGCAGGGGGGCCAGCTCCTCATAGGCGTCGTTCTCCAGCGGGTGCTCCAGATCCAGCTCGTTGAGCGGGCCGACGATCCGCTTGGACAGCCGCGACGCCAGCACCGCCGAGAGCACCAGGGCCACCACCACCACGATCAGGATCGGCTGGAGCATCCCCAGCAGCACCGTCCCCACCGTCGCGTGGCTCATCGAGATGCGCAGGAAGCTGCCGTCGTCCAGCAGCCGCGCCTCGTACACCGTCTTCTCCAGGAAGGTCGCGGAATAGCGCGTGCTCTCGCCCTGGCCGTTCTCCCGCGCCTGGACGATCTCCTCGCGCTCGGCGTGGTTCTCCATGGTCTCCGCATCGACCTTCGTGTCGTACAGGACCTTGCCGTCTTCTCCGATCCAGGTCAGGCGGTAGCGGTCGGAATCCACGTTGCTCAGGTACGCCGTCCCGTCCTCCTCGACCGCCACGGCGGCCAGGCTCAGCTCGTCCTTCATGAGCGTGCGCTGCACGCCGCCGAAGTAGTCGTACAGACAACCCATGATGATGACGGCGCTGGCCACCAGGACCAGGCTCGCCACGAGCAGGATCGACTGGAAGATCTTTTTGGTCATCCTGCCGCCACCTCCCAACGATAGCCTACGTTGCGCACGGTCTCGATCCGCTTCCCGTACGCCCCCAGCTTCTGCCGGAGCGTCCGGATGTGCATGTCCACCGTGCGCGTCTCTCCGCAATAGTCCATGCCCCAGATCTCATTGAAGAGCTGGTCCCGGGTGAACGCGGTCCCCGGATGCGACAGGAAGAGCCGCAGCAGCTCGAATTCCTTATAGGTGAGGCTCAGCCGCGCTCCGTCCGCCGTCACCGTATGCTCGTCCAGATCCACGATCAGGCCGCCCGTCTTCAGCAGACGCGCGACCTTCTGCGGCTTGCACCGCCGCAGCACCGCCTTCACGCAGGAGACCAGCTCCATGACGCCGAAGGGCTTCGTGAGGTAGTAGTCCGCGCCGAGGTCCAGCCCCTGGATCTTGTCGTATTCCGCGCCCTTCGCGGTCGCCATCACGACGGGGATGTCCTGTAGACGCGGGTCGGCCCGCATCCGGCGCAGCAGCTCGATGCCGTCCACACCGGGCAGCATCACGTCCAGGACGACCAGCTCCGGGCGCTCCGCCGCAGACAGCAGCGCCTCCCAGAACGTCGTCCCGTCCTCGAAGCCCTCCGCCTCGAACCCCGTCGAGCGCAGGGTATACACCTCGATGTCCCGGATGCTGGCGTCGTCCTCCACGCACCAGATCATGTCCTCATCCCTCCTTGTTGTGCTCTCCCGTGACCGAGAAGATCACCCATTCCGCGATGTTCACCGCATGATCGCCGATGCGCTCGAAATATTTCGCGATCATCAGCAGGTCGAGCGCATAGGCCCCGTCCCCGGGGTCCTGCGCGATCTTGCCGATCAGCTCCTGCTTGACCTTCTCGAAGAAGTCGTCCACGACGTCGTCCTCGGCGATGACATGCTCGGCCAGCGCCAGGTCACGCTTGACATAGGCGTCCACGCTCCCCGTCACCATGCCGATCGCGGCGCGGGCCATCTCGCGCAGCAGCTCGTCGTTCTCGGCGGTCCGTCCGTCGAGGTAGGTGACGATCTCCGCGATGTCCTCCGCCTGGTCGCCGATGCGCTCCATGTCCGTGATCATCTTCAGCGCGGCGGAGATCTGCCGCAGGTCCTTCGCCACCGGCTGCTGCTGCAGGAGCAGGCGCAGGCACAGCGTCTCGATGGTCCGTTCCTTCTCGTCGATCTGACCGTCGAGGGGCGCGACCTTCTCGGCCAGCGCCGTGTCCCCCTGGGTCAGCGCCCGCGAGGCCACCGCGATGACCTCCTCGCACAGCGCGCCCATCTCGATCAGTTCCTTGTTCAGCAGCGCGAGCTGCTCGTCGAAGCGGGTCCTCATCTCAACCAAACCTCCCTGTGATATAGTCCTCGGTACGCTTGTCCGTCGGCTGGGAGAACAGCCGCTCCGTGTCGCCGTGCTCCACCAGCTCGCCGAGCAGGAAGAACGCGGTGCGGTCGGAGATGCGGACGGCCTGCTGCATGTTGTGTGTCACGATGACGATAGTATACTTCTCTTTCAGCTGCATGGCAAGCTCTTCTATCTTAGAAGTCGAGATCGGGTCGAGCGCGCTCGTCGGCTCGTCCATCAGCAGGACCTCCGGCTGGACCGCCAGGGCCCGCGCGATGCACAGGCGCTGCTGCTGGCCGCCGGAGAGACCGAGGGCGTTCTTGCGCAGGCGGTCCTTGACCTCGTCCCAGATGGCCGCGCCGCGCAGGGACTCCTCGACGATCTCGTCGAGCTTGGCCTTGTTCTTGATGCCGTGGGTCCGGGGACCGTAGGCGATGTTGTCGTAGATGCTCATGGGGAAGGGGTTCGGCTTCTGGAACACCATGCCGACCTGGCGGCGCAGCTCGTTCACGTCCACGCCGGGGGCGAAGATGTCCTGGCCCTGGTAGCGGACCTCGCCGGTGATCTTGACGCCTGGGATGAGGTCGTTCATGCGGTCGAGGGTCTTGAGGAAGGTGGACTTGCCGCAGCCGGAGGGGCCGATGAGCGCCGTGATGCTCCGCTCGGGGATATTTATGTCGATGTCCTTGAGTGCCTGATGGGTCCCGTACCACAGGCAGAGATCGTGTACCGTCATGATGTCGTTCATGGTCGGTCCTCCTTTGTCACAAAGATCGTTTGCGGCGGAACCAGCGTTCCACCAGCATGGCCGCCGTGTTGATGAGGAGCGTGAGGATCATCAGGATGGCGGCGATGGCGAAGGCCACCTCGAACTCGCCCTGCTCCTTGGCGTAGACGTAGAGCGCGACGGTCAGGGTCGCACCGGCGCTGCCCAGCCCCTCGAAGAAGCCGTACAGCGCGTGGGCGAAGCCCGCGGTGAACAGCAGAGCGGCGGACTCGCCGAGCACGCGCCCGACGGAGAGGATGCAGCCGGTGATGACGCCGTCGACGCAGCCGGGCAGGACGACGGTCCGGATGACGCGCCACTTGCCCGCGCCCAGACCGAAGGTGCCCTCGCGATAGCTCTGGGGCACGGTCTTCAGGCTCTCCTGGGTGGTGCGCATGATGGTCGGCAGGTTCATGATGACCAGGGTCAGCGCACCGGCGAGGAGGGAGGTCTGCATGTCCAGGAACTGGCAGAAGAAGAGCATGCCGACCAGGCCGTAGATGATGGACGGGATGCCGGAGAGGGTCTCGGCGGCGTACTCGATGACGGCGACGACCTTCTTGTTCTGGGCGTATTCGGTCAGATAGACGGCCGCGCCCATGCCGAGGGGCAGGACGATGATCAGCGTCGCGATGACGATGTACACCGTGTTGAGGATGTCAGGCAGGATGCCGATCCGGTCGCTCAGATAGCTCGGCGAGGTGGACAGCAGCTCCCAGCTGAGGTTCGGCAGGCCCTTCCACAGGACGTAGCCGATCAGGAAGAGGACCAGGGCGGCCGTCAGGAGGGCCGCCGCGCCCATGAGGACGCGCATGGTCGTGATGTAGGCCTTGCGCTTGGGGGAGAAATCAGACTTGAGCATCTCACGTTCCCTCCTTGTCGCGCTTGAGGAAGAAGTTGAGGGTGGCATTGATCAGCATGATGAAGAGGAAGAGGACCAGGGCGATGGAGAAGAGCGCCTCGCGCTGGAGCCCACTGGAGTACGACATCTCGCTGGCCACGGCGGTGGTGAGGAAGCGGACGCTCTCGAACAGGCCGGGCATGTTCGGCGCGTTGCCGGAGACCATCATGACGGCCATGGCCTCGCCGATGGCGCGGCCCACGCCGAGGACGACGGCGGCGGCGATGCCGCTCTTGGCGGCCGGGACGGACACCCGGAAATATGTCTCGGTCGGCGTCGCGCCGAGGGCGAGGGAGGCGTCCTCATACTCCTTCGGGACCGCCTCCAGGGCGGTGACGGAGACCTTGATGACGGACGGCAGGATCATGACGGCCAGCACCAGGATGGCGGCCAGCAGGCTCGCGCCGTCGGGCACGTGGAAGATCGCCCGGATGCCGGGGACCAGGACCAGCATGCCCACCAGGCCGTAGACCACGGAGGGGATGCCGGCCAGGAGGCTGACCGCGGACTCCAGCACGGCCTTAATCCGGGGCGGCGCGACCTTGGCCAGGTACACCGCCGTGAGAAAGCCGATCGGCACGCCCAGGACGATGGCCCCGGCGGTGCCATAGATGCTGGTCAGCAGGAAGGGCAGGATGCCGTAGGACGGCTCGGCCGCCGTGGAGGCCCAGGTCTTCCCGAAGAGGAAGTCGATCAGGCCGATCTCACGGATGGCGGGCAGGCCGGAGATCACGAGATAGACCGTGATCAGCAGGACACAGCCGACCGTGATGAGCCCGAGGATCAGGAAGATGCCATGGATGACGGCCTCCAGGATCCGCTTGTCTTTTTTCATTCGTACCACCTCTCATAAGAGAAAAGGGACGGCCGAGATCGGCCGTCCCTTATCGTTCGTCTCAGTTCGCAGCGACGGCGCCGGCGGCGGAGATGATGTCCGCAGCTTCGGGGGAGGTCACGTAATCGAAGAAGGCCTGCGCGGTGGCGGAGAGAGCGGTGCCTTCCTTGGTCACGAGGACGAAGGGACGCTGGATGACGTAGCTGCCGTCCTTGACGGTGTCCTCGGAGGGGGTCACACCGCCGACGGAGAGGGCCTTGACGCTGTCCTTGACGGAGGCCAGGGA
>CAKTJM010000104.1 GCA_934567745.1 uncultured Eubacteriales bacterium
AACCATCACCTTCGCGGAATTGCAGGAAGCTATCAGCAACAAAAACGGTTCGGATTTGGATTGCCTTGCTGCACCAAATGAGCACGGCTGTTTGATACGAACGTATCAGATGTGCCGTGCTTTTTTGATGTTCGATCCACTTGATATCAAGGGAACTTGCGATCATAGGAGGATCGGCGGGATAGGTCAAGTCATTAGGAGGAGGTATTATGGGGTTTCAGCATAGTGGGGATTATCAGGAGATAACTGTGACCTCGACCGAAGAGATCCATCAGGTGATACAGGATCACAAAGCATATCACGCTCTGCCGCGCCCGATAGCGTCTAAAAAGGAACAAAGCTTGATGGTGTTTTATCGAGGACAAAGCGATCGAGATTGGGACATCACATCGAGCCTATCAAGAGCTAACGTTCAGGAAGAGAAACTTTTGGAGCATACCACGCTAGCTATACCTGAGGGAACGAAGTCTTTTGGGAGGATCGCCTACATCCAGCATTATTCTCCAGGAACAAGGTTTATTGATTTTACCACCGATCCCAACGTGGCGACCTACTTTGCCTGTTCAGGAAACGAGGATAAAGATGGCGCTCTTTATATTTATACCTACGCCCCACATAAAGCGGACTGGTATTCCGCGACGGTACTGAGCGAGTTGGCTATGGTCCAGGATGATGAGCTCACGGTGCAAGAATTTTCGGAGAAACTGTTGAAAGAGTATCCTGAGTTCAAAGCGCGGTTTCCAAACACTGAGGATTTGAATGGAGCCGTTATGTCTTTCCTTGATCATGGCTTCATGGCAGTACCAGACACTGAAAGCTATGCCGCCAATCTCCGCATGCAAAGACAACGTGGATGTTTCTACGTATGTGGAGTGGAATTTTTGGAACCGCTGACATCAACGGCTCGGTGTTTTTCAAGAGCAGGAAGCAATAGATTCAAGCCGCACTCTGCCGTTGTTCCCAGAGAATTGAAAAACGGACATACTTTGGTGAAGCTTATCATTCCAAGCCGCGTTAAACCGGTGTTGCTACAGCAACTTTCACTCTGTGGGATCACTGAGGAGTTCTTGCTCCCGGACCAATGATAACTAAAGCATTGCCAATAAACGATAAAAAACCAAGGGGGAGCAGGGCATAGCCCTGCTCCCCCTTGGTCCATATTCGATTCTATCCCTGTCTCACACCCGGCCGGTGATGACGAGCGTGGCGGTGCCCGGCGTGACGGTCCACGTTCCGTCCGTGCCCTGCGTATAGGTGGCCGCGGGGACCGTGATCTGCCCGGCCAGGGTCGTGAAGACGCCCGTGGTCGGGTCGTAGGTGTAGTTCGTCCCCGCCGTCCAGGCCGTGCCGTTGAAGGTGACGGCGATCGGGTCGAGCCGCGGGTCGAAGGTGTCCGTGAGGACGATCTCCTCCGCGGCCTCCGCGGGGGCGTTCCCGCTGTTCGCGATCACGAAGGTGTAGGTGAGCTGGCCGTCCTCCGTCACCGTGGTGGGGGAGAGCGCCTTGCTGACGGTCAGGTCCGCGCGGGTCTCCATCGCGATCGTCTCGGCCGCCGTGAGCGGCGCGGGCAGCCCCGCGCCCGTGGCGGTCGCCGTGTTGGTGATGGTCGCCTCGGTCCCGAGCGGGGCGCGGTCCGTCACGGTGGCCTCATAGATGAGCAGGACGTTCCCGTTGGCGGGGACGTCCACGCCGGTGATGACCATGGGCGGCCCGGCGGTGACGGTCGGCGCGGTGGTCTGGAGGGCGCCGTCGACGTAGTACCGCAGCGAGCCGGCCGTATAGGCCAGCGGATAGAGCGTGGTCCCGTTGAAGGTGTAGCCGCCCAGATCGTCGGTGACGGTCAGGCCCGTCAGGGCCGTCGTGCCGCTGTTGACCAGGGAGATGACGTACGTGACGTCGTCCTTGGCCGTGTAGTCGTCCATCACGGCCGTCTTCGTCATGGTCAGCGGCTCCAGCAGCTCACCGACGACGGTGTTGGACTCGGTCGTGCCGCCACGGTAGGAAAGCGTGGCAAAGTTCGTGAAAGTCGCCATAGCAGATCTCCGATCCTTTTTTCGTGGAGCTCTCGCTCCCGGTATCAGGCTATGTCGGAGCGGGTCGGAGCGTGCGGGATCGGCTCAGCGGAACGTCAGCCGCATCTGGTGCCACGGGACGCCGCCATGGGTCGAGGCGGACGCCCCCTCGTCCTCGAAGCCGAACCTGGCGTAGTACGGGACCAGCGCGTCCTTGCAGGTCAGCACCAGGCCGCGCCGCCCCTGGGCGCGGGCGTCGGCGATGGCCCGCCGGAGGAGCCGCCCCGCGTGGCCCCGCTCCCGGTGGGCCGGGGCCGTGAGCACCCCGAAGATCATCTGCCAGGCCCCGTCCTCCTGATGCAGCGCGGCGTCGTCGTACATCTCGTCGGCCAGGTCCGGACGGTCCGTGACCATCCCGTCCACGAAGGCGATCAGCTCCGCCCCGTCGAACAGCAGCCAGAAGTGGTCGGCGTAGTGGCGCAGACGGTCGGCGAACGCCTCGCGCGACGCCGCCTCCGCGGGCGGGAAGCACAGCCGCTCCACGGCCGCGATCGCGTCGAGATCCTCATATGTCGCAGTACGGATCAGCATATCCTGTTCCTCCTCATCGGTCGTTTTATCGTCTTATCCTACCACGATCTGCCGCAAAAGGGAACGGGCGCCCCCACTGTCCCATGGGGGTGCCCGTTGGCTGTCCGTATCAAGTCAGGAGACTGACCGCGATGTCCCGCGCGGCGGCCCCGGAGCCGCTCGACGGCAGATAGACCGCGAAATACGTCCGCTGGTCCCCGGTCTCGGCGAAGCCGACGTACCAGCCCTCGCCGTGGGTGCCGGTCCCGGTCTTGCCATAGAGGGTGGTCCCGTCGACCGTGTCGGCCTGCATCATGTCCCGGACCATGGACGTACGGCGTCCGTGTCCGCCAGGACGCCGGTCTGTAGGCCGGTCAGGGCGGCGACGATCTTGAACGTGGACCACGGAGAGGCCTGTGTCCGGCACAGCTCCTCTCGATAGACGCGATAGCGGTCCGCTGCGGCGTCATACAGCACGGCGCAGGCGGAGGCATCCTGGAACGTCTCCTGGAGCTCCACCGTCTCCACCGTGGGCGACGGCGGCAGAGAGGGAGCGGCCGGTGTGGGCGCGGCGGCATCGCCGTCGCGCGCCGTGCAGCCGGTGAGCAACAGGAGACACAGCAGGAGGGCGGGGAAGCGGTGGGACATGGACGCCCCTCCTTTCAAGAGTGGTCAAAGATACCGCGCGAACCCGTCCGCCCGCTCCTGGAGGAGCGTCAGCGCCTGATGCACGTGCCAGCCGTCCGTGGCGGCGTGGTGGCAGGTGAGCGAGAGCGGCAGGACGGCCCGCCCGTCCCGCTCCTCGATCCGTCCGGCCTCGACGGAGGGGAGGTAATAGGGCTTCGCGCCGTCGTAGGCGTGCACGGCGAAGTGCCGGAACCCCACCCACGGCACGCTGGAGACCGTATAGGCATTGGACGGCGGGATTTGACCGGGCTTCGCGAGGAGCCCGTGCCGGTCGCCGTACTGCGCGCGGTCGCGCAGATAGGCCGCATGGAAGGTCCGGAAGTCGTCGTCATAGTCCGTCCACAGCAGCGAGAAGGTGTGGTCGTCCTCAGGATACGCCCGCCGCCGCGTCCTGACAAGGAACGCTCCGTAGAGAGGCCCTCAGTCCATCCCGAGCAGCGACCGGAACGCGGCCTCGCTGTCGAAGCTGTCGGAGGGGAAGCCGGGCAGCTCCTTGCAGGCCAGCCGATAGCTCAGACTGACGTGGGAGAGGATGCGGCTGATCTCCTCCTCGGACCAGTGGCAGCCGCCCGTCACGATCAGCGTCGCGATCCCGGCCGACATGAGCCACATGCTGCGGTGGTACCGGTCGGCGCTCTCGGCGTCGAGCTGATAGACCTGCATGATGGAGGGGCGGGTCAGCGCCTGGGTCTCACGCAGGGTCTCCATCGCGCTGCCGCCCGCGCCGTAGCGGTCGCCGCTGAGGAAGAGCAGCGCATACAGTTTCGGCTCCTCCCGGGCGAAGCGGATGTACTGTGCGCCGACGCCGCGGAAGGGGAGCGGGTCGCTTTCCATGCCCCGCTGGATGTAGCCGCGGAACAGCTCCTTCGCGCGGGCGTGGACGGACTGGCGCAGCGCGTCGATCGTCGGGAACCAGGTGAACACCGGCCGGGTGGAGACGCCCAGCGCGTTGCCCATCTCCCGCGCGGTGACGGCCTCGATGCCCTTCTCGCGCGTGACCTGCACGGCGACGTCTACGATCTGCTCTTTCGTGAATTTGGCCTTTGGGGGCATGGTCGCACGTCCTTTCGTTCTGTTGTATAACGTTTGTCACCATTATAAAGACCGCTGTGCCCCCTGTCAAGAGAGCGCGGCGGTCCTGTTGTGTTGGTCATTGAGGTCAGATGCTGTGGGTCAGGCGTGCCGCTCCAGCTCCAGGACCTCCTGGGCCAGCGCGTCGCGTTCGGCGGGGTCGTGGGTGACGAGGAGGACGGTGCGGTCCTGCGTCCGGTCCCGGACCCAGTCCAGGACGCGCGCCTTGGTCGCCCGGTCCAGCCCGGTGAACGGCTCGTCGAGCACGAGCAGCGGGCCGGGGGCCAAAACGGCCCGTGCGATGGCGACGCGGCGCTTCATCCCGCCGCTGAGGGTCCGCACGGGGGCAGTCAGGCTGTCGCCCAGGCCGAGGGCCGTGAGCTGGGCGGCGATCGCCGCCCGGTCCGGCCGCGGGCAGACCGCCGCGACGTTCGAGAGGGCGGAGAAGCCCTCGAACAGGCGGTCCTCCTGGAACACGGCGGCGATCCGGTCGGGGCGGCCCTCGACCGTCCCGCCGTCCGGACGCTCCAGCCCGAGGACGATGCGCAGGAGGGTGGTCTTCCCGCAGCCGGACGGCCCCATGATGCAGGTGCAGCGCCCGGCGGGGAAGCGGTGGGAGAGGTCGTCCAGGACGGTCTTCTCCCCGAAGCGTTTGCTGATGTGGTGCAGGACGAGATCGTTCACAGGCGTTCCAACCTCCCAAAGCAGGCCCGGAGCAGGGCGAGGAAGACCTTCTCGAAGAGGACGCTGACGGCCACGACGATCACGGTCCAGGCGAAGAGGTCCACGGTGTTGAAGTAGACCTTGGCGTCGTAGAACATCTGCCCGATGGAGCCGGAGGGGATGCCGATGATCTCGGCGGCGATCCCGGCCTTCCAGGAGATGCCCAGGCTGACGGTGCAGGCGGAGAGGAGGTACGGCTCGAGCTGGGGCAGCCAGAGATAGGCGACCCGCCGCCGCCAGGGCAGGCGGAAGATCCGCACGGCCTCCAGCAGGTCCCGGTCCACGCTGTGGATGCTCTGGAGCACGTTCGTGTAGACGATGGGCAGGACCATGAGGAAGGAGATGAAGATGGACAGCCGCGCGGAGGACATCCAGATGAGGCAGATGACGATGAAGGAGGCCACGGGCACGGACTTGATCATCACGGCCCAGGGGCGGAAGAGGATCTCCAGCCAGCGCCAGCGCCCGGCCAGCGCGCCGAGGGACAGTCCGCAGCCCAGGGCGAGCAGGAACCCGGCGACGATCTTGCGGAAGGTGGACCAGACGGTGGGCCAGAAGCCCGGCTCCAGCCAGATGGTCAGCAGCCGCCGCAGGACCGACAGCGGCGTCGGGACGAGGAGCTGCTGCCCGACGCTCATGGAAAGCGCCTGCCACACGGCCAGCGCCAGGAGCACCGCGCCGATCCGCTGGAGCCGCTCCACCAGCGGACGCGCGAGGGGCTCGTGTGCCATCGACCTCTCCTCCTTCCTCCGGGCCGCGCCGGATCGGTCCTCTGCCGATCAGATCCGCGGCCCCTCACATATAATATATCAGGATAGCAGGATCGCCGCCCTCATGACGTTGCCGATGCAACGAAAAGAAGCGCCGCGCCCCGGTTGTCAAACGCGCTCGATCGCGGTAGAATAGGAGAAAACGCTTTGAGAAAGAAACGGTGGACCTATGCTTCCGAAGAACGAACGAGAACGCTTCGCCGCGCTGCGCCGGGACCTGATCGCCCGGGACTTCGCGCGGCTGAACCCCCGCCAGCGCGCGGGCGCGCTGGCGACCGAGGGCCCGCTCCTCCTGCTGGCCGGTGCGGGCAGCGGCAAGACCACGGTGCTCATCGACCGCATCGCGAACCTCCTGCGCTACGGCCGCGGCTCCGACTCCCCGGACGTCCCGGACCGGGTGGACGAGGACGACCTGCGCTTCCTGGAGAGCTATGCGCAGGACGCGGCCCCCTCCGACGAGGAGCGCGCCCGCGCCCGGGCGCTGTGCGCCCTCGACCCCGCACGGCCGTGGCAGGTGATCGCGATCACCTTCACCAACAAGGCCGCCGGGGAGCTGAAGAGCCGCCTGGAGGAGTCGATCGGCCCCGAGGCCAACGACATCTGGGCCGCGACCTTCCACTCCGCCTGCGTGCGGATCCTGCGGCGGGACATCGACCGGCTGGGCTTCCCCTCCGCCTTCACCATCTACGACACGGACGACTCGCTCCGGGT
>CAKTJM010000105.1 GCA_934567745.1 uncultured Eubacteriales bacterium
GCCGGTGCAGCGCGACCGTCTGCCCCTCGGGCAGGCCCCGCAGCAGCGTGGGCGGGTACGACAGCACCTGCCGCTCGATCCCGTTCGCGTCCATGTAGGCCAGCCGCCCGGCCCCGGTGTCCTCCAGCTCCGGCGTCGTCTGGAACGCCGGGCCGGTCCGCCACCGTGCGGCCGCGTCGATCACCGCCGCGTCGGCGAAGTGCTCCTCGACGACGGTCAGCCCGCGCGTCACAGGATCCCCCACTTCGTCAGCTCCGCGAGGAACGCCGCGACGTCGGCCTCCAGCGTCGGACGGTCCGCGTCGAACTCCTCCTCCAGCCGGTCCACCAGCTCCTCCGGCCCCGCCGCGTCGGGCAGGACGTCCCACAGGAAGCTGCCCGTCTCGTTGAGCGTGATCAGCCCCTTCAGCTTCAGTGATGCGTCCCCCACGGGGACCAGGATCGTGTCGCCCGCGATGTCGCGCTTGACCAGCGTCAGCTTACAGTCCATCCGTCCTCTCTCCCTTCTGCTCCTCATACGCCGCCTGGGTCAGGCGGATCGTCTCGTCCGTCATTCGGCACACGTACCGCGGCACGCCGTCGAACCGCCCCGTCTCCGTCACGCACATCGCGGCACAGGCGTGGCAGGCCTCCTTCTTTGCGCAGCCCGCGCACTCGGCGGGCATGCGGATCGCCTCCGTCGCGCGCTTCGTCTGCTCCCACGCCGCTGCGAAACCCACCGCCGGGACCGACACCGCCGGGTCGTTCATCATCCCGCACGGCGTCATCTGCCCGCGCCAGTCGATCCAGAACGCGCTCCGCCCCGCCCGGCAGGCGATCCCCTCGCCGGGCGTGCCCTCGCAGGCCTCGCCCTCGCGCTCCCGGATCCCCTGGGCCATCCGCTCTGCGCGCAGGGCGAACTGCTCCGGCGGGAACCGCAGGCGGTCCCACGCCACGCTGTACCGCGCGGCGTCCTCCGCCGTGAACCGGTCCCCGCCGCCGACCTGCGCCTCGTCGCGCCGGATCGGCGGGAACATGTACGTCGCCAGCTGCATCGGCGTGCCCAGCTCCTCCGCCAGCGCGTAGATCTGCGCGATCTCGCCGCAGTTGTACGGCCCGATCGAGGCGTTGAGCTTCACGCTCACGTCCATCGCCCGCAGGGCACGGATATTCTCCAGCACCCGCGTGAACACTGGCTGGCCGCACAGGCGCTCGTACGCCGCCTCGCTCCCGCCGTACAGCGTGATGTTGAACCGGAACGGCGGGTGGTGCCGGAAGAACGCCAGCCAGTCCGCGTCGATCAGCGACGCGTTGCTGTTGATCGACACCATGATCCCCATCCGCTCCAGCTCCGTCAGCAGATAGCGCAGGTCCGGCCGGATCAGCGGCTCGCCGCCCGTCAGCAGCAGGAACAGCATCCCCTGCGCCCGCGCCTCCTCGGCGATCGCCAGCCACTCGTCCGCGCTCAGCTCCCGCCCGCGCGTGAGCTGCTCCTCCGCCGTCAGCCGGACGTAGCACATCCGGCAGCTCAGGTTGCACCGCGGCGTCAGCTCGAAGTTCCCCGCCAGCGGCAGCCCCAGCCGACACGCCTTCGCGTGCAGATAGGCCGACAGCCGCGGCTCAGTCGCCGAATGCTCCATCGTTCTCCCTCCTCATGGTCTCCTCCAACAGCCGCACGGCGCTCTCCTCCGGGCGGCAGTCCAGCCGCCACACCGGCACCGACGACACCAGCCGCGCCACGATCTCCGTCACCTGCGCCATCTCTTCGGCGTCCTCCATCCGGTAGGAGCACTGGCTCAGCAGCGCCGCGAAGGCCTCCTTCGCCCCCGCCCGCCGGATCGTGTCCTCCTCCGCCTGGCCCAGCAGCACCACGCCGCGCAGCGGCGCGCTGCGCGCCCGGCAGATGCCCGACGTCCCCGCGAAGAAGATCCCGTGCGCCGTGGCCCCCTCGGCCCCGACGCACACCAGCGCCCGGTCGCCGTTGACCACCTCCGCCCCGGCGTGCCGCCGCCATAGCTCCGCCTGGGTGCTCTTGCCGATGCCGCACGGGCCGGAGAACAGCACCCCCGCGCCCTCCGCCGTATACACATACGACGCATGCAGCACCACGCCGCCGTGCGCCGCCAGCACGCGGAACACGTCCGCCCCCTCCAGGATCCGCCGCGAAGACAGCCGCCCGCGGAACGTCGTCGAGAACACCAGCTCCGTCCACCCGTCGCCCGCGCGGACCCAGTCCGCCCAATAGCGCGGCTCGTCGCTCGCCCGCGGGTAGCAGTGCACGGCGCAGCGCACGCCGTCCTCCTCCCACGCCGCCGGACCGGCGGGCAGGTCGTCGCCGAAGCGCACGCGCACCACGTGGTCCGCCGCGGCCTCGTCCACCCGGAAGGGGCGGACCATCTCCGATTCCTCATATGGCTCGTCGGCCTCCACGCGGAAGACCACGCGGCCGAGCCGGTACCACGCACGCACCATGCGGCACCCTCCTCTGGGGATAGATACCTTCATTATATCAGGTTTCGAGGGGTTTGGAAAGAGAAAAGACCCGCCGCGTCCGAAGACGCGGCGGGTGAGTGTGTGGGTCAGGAGTTGAAGAGCTTGTTGTCGGCGATGGGGACATCATAACAAAGACTGTAGTCACCATCAGCACCTTTGTAGTCACACGCTTCAATCGAATCAAGGAAGACGTTTCCTACGCCAGGAAGAAGATAGGGGCAGGTGCCACCACTTTGCGAACCGGTAGGGGTCCCACAAGTCGTGGCGATATTCGCCGACAACTCGAAGTCCTCAAAGCTCATCATAGGTGCTTCATATTTTCTTTTCATCGTCATCCCCCCAATCAAATGGCGTGCAGGAGGGCGATCACCTTGGCCGTCTCGGCTCTGGTGGTGGTGCCCTGCGGATCGAAGCGGTCGTTGCCCTTGCCGGAGAGGATGCCGCTGGCCTTCATGCTGTACACGGCGTCCTTGGCATAGCCGGCGATGGCGCTGTCATCGGAGAAGGTGGAGCCGTCCGCGGCCTTCAGCTCGATCTGGAAGGCGGCGGCGTACCGCGCGATGATCGTCGCCATGTCCTGGCGGGTGATGTCTGCCGTCGGGGCGAAGGTGGTCTCGCTGGTGCCCTTCACGATGCCCTTGTCATAGGCCCACAGCACCGCGTCGCTGTACCAGGTGCCCGCGGGCACGTCGGTGAACGGGTTTACACCGGTGACGGCGGGGCTGCCGGACATACGGTAGAGGATCGTGACCATCATGGCGCGGGTGAGCTTGCCGTCGGGGCCGAAGCCGCTGCCCTGGCCGTTCATCAGGCCCGCCTCGGTGACGGTCTTGACGTAGTCGTAGTACCAGGAGCCGTCCTTCACGTCGTCATACGGGTTCTTCCAGTCGCTGCCGGGGACGTTCGTGGGATCGGAGGAGATCACACCGCCGGTGCTCCCACCGCCGCCGCCGCCGCTGGGCTGGACGGGTTCGGCGACGAGGGCCTTCTGGGCAAGGTCCACGAGGGCCTGATTGGAGAAAAGTGCGATCATCGGCTGGGCGGAGGTGTTGCTGATGACATCAGTGACTTCTTTGGTGAAGGTAGCACCGCCCGTGACCTTGATGTTGGTCAGGGAGATGATGGTGTTATCGTCTTCGCTTGCATTGGTGATGATGATAACAGGAGACCGATATGTACCATTAGATTCCGTCCAATTAGTCACATCCGCCAACTTGTAATACATGTCGGTCGCGGTGCTAAAGACATATCCAGAGCCGGTCTTCGCAGTAGTAAGGCCATCTTGGCCGCCAACAGTGACATTGACGACGCCATTGCTGCCCTGTGCCAGTTTGATGCCAAGCTGCACGGATGTGGGCTTCGCATTTGCGACCAGTCGGAACGCGATCGCCTGATTCGTAGTCAGGTAGGTTTCATTGTTGGGACCGAAATTCTGGTAATCAGTGATGGAGGTGGTGCTCTTTTTGCCGTCGATGAAGACAGCGCCGGAGTTGCCGTCAGTCACACCGAAGTCTTTTTGTTTGATGAGGACATCCCTAATTTCCTGATAGGTGGGGTAGCTCTCATCGTCTTTGCCATAATCGCTATTTGCGGCCTCACTCCGGCCAGCCGGATCGTAGATACGGATCGCATCGAGCCAGAAGGAATACTCATTCCTGCCGGTCTTGTCAAAGATGGGGGAATACGCGACCTTGACCTCGGCGGTGTATTCGCCATAAACGAGACCGGTGACCTTCATGACAGGGACCTGATACAGGGCTTTGTTAGAGTCAGGGGTTGGTGTCCATGTTCCATCTTTATACTCATAGCCATAGTAGTTATTGACGGTGAACTTTTTGACGGGCTCCCCATTAGCCTTTTTCGTGACTGTCACGAAGATCTGGCCGGAGGCGGTGTTCGTCAGCGAGATGATGTCGAACCCGGTGCCCTTGAAGTCGAAGGTCGCGGTGGGCCAGGAAGACGTGCTGGGATTCCATCTGTTGAGCATCTCCGCGTTGACCGTCACTTTTTTCGCAGAATCCAGAGAATACTGACTATACGCATTATAGGCACTGTCATAACCATAGTTGGCCTTGCTTCCAAGCTCATTCAGAGCCTGATAGATAGTCCCGCTGGTAGAAACGGCGGAGGTATTCTGGTCAGACCACCCCTCGGAATATGTTACGAACTTGGCCCCAAAGTCTTGTTCGTAGTACATGGTGGTGGCGGGGATGACTCTGATTTGGGTCTCTAACTGGGTGCCATCTGTTAGCTTACAATACAGAGGGATATAAGCGGCAGCATCAAGAGGCTTGTCTAGTGTATACGTCATGGAGTCCCACGTGCCCGTGTTGATAGCGATGCTGCCAAACTTGCCGGTAGACACAGTCAATTTGTTCGCCCTTGCGACGGACAGATAATCGACAGTATCAGCGCTTTCGACATGGAACCACTTGAGCAGTCCAGAAAAGTTTACAGGCAGACCATAGTCCACGACATAAGTATGTGTACCCTCGACGGCCTTGATATCATAGTGCAGAGTGAGCGTTTTGCCGTCGGTGGAAATGTCGGCTCCGACATACTTGTAGATACCGCTGCGATAATTTGCGGAGACACCCTCCAAGATCGTGATGTTCTTGTTGAATCCTCGGGAAGTACCAACACTGTTTTCGATGGTGGCATCATCGTCCAGCGTGAAGGTACCAGCATTGACGGGAGAAGTCTGCTTGATGCCATTGATAAAGGTAACGCCATCCTTCACGGAAATCTGGATAGGATCAGGATTGATCCGCGCATTTGCATTGTCATCCCAATAGATGACGGTCAGGTTGTCTTCCTTCTCTACGGGTTCGACATAGAACAGGAGGAGGAAGGCTTCACCGATGCCGGAGGTCTTCCAGGGATTGCCCCAGATGCTGTCGTCCAGAGTGATCGTTTCGCCAGCGGTATGTCCTTCTGCTGTCCAGATGACGGTCTCATCATACCATTCATCACCAGCGTCGTTCGTGGTCTTATCCCACAGGACGGAAGAGGTCGTTCTATTCCAGGTCTTGGTGGCATTTGCTCCGGTTTTTCCTGTACTGTCTTTATGGACACCCTTGGTGATGGTGATTTTAGTGATTTTGAAGTCTTCAGTGTCAAAGACCTTGATTAGACCAGGATTGCCGCCGCCACTGGCACCTTCATAGTAGCAGATCAGGGTGTTGTTCCAAATACCGGTGTCTCCATTGGGAGACATAGATTTATCGGGGTAGACGACAGCGGTACCGACGCCTCGATAACCAGCAAACCAGCTTGCATCATATTCGCCGCCACCGTCGCCTGCGATACCACCATAGTCACGGAACGCCGTTACGATCTCAGGGGAAGTGTTGTAGACCTGCATATAGTAAGCAATGATTTGGTCGGTAGGCTGGATACTCGTCCAGGTGCCATTGAAGTAGTATTGCCAAAAACCCTCATAATAGCGAACTTTTTGGAAGTCGCTGCCTTTACCGCTCATATCGTCGCCCGTGTATGTTTGCTTATTGTCAGAAGCCAATCTGGTACCCTTCCAATACAGAAGAGGAAGACTGCGTTCATCTGCGCCAGTGGTGGGTACTAAGCTTTCTAGCGCGACCCCGTCCGGCCCATATGCGGCTTCGGCAGAAATAGAGACGATATGACCAGCCGCCGTGGCGGCATACGTGATGCCATTGTGCGTACCACCGGCGTACCGGTTGGTGACCCAAAGCTCGACAGCCAAAGGATCGACATCGGAAAGGTCGATCGCACTGACCGTGATATTGTAGACATACCGAGCGGTGACCTTACCGCCACCGTTTGTCACGACTGCCGTAACAGTGGCGTTGGCATCGGTATTTCCTGCGACGACCTTGCCGTTTTCGATGGTAACGCCAGAACCACTGGTGAGTTCAGCGGTCGCGCCGGTAGGCAGGGTAAATTCGCCGTTATAAGAGAGGACCTTGGTCTCAGTGGTGCTGGGGGCCGTGACGGTGATGTTATAAGTCACATCCCCAACAGTGACAGTGGTGGTCCCTTCACC
>CAKTJM010000106.1 GCA_934567745.1 uncultured Eubacteriales bacterium
GTGCAGCACCACGTCGCCGTAGTCCTGCAGGATCCAGGTCCCGCCGCGGTGCCCCTCGATGTGGTGGGGGACGATCCCGGCTTCCTTCATCTGATGCTCGGCCTCGTCGGCCATGGCCTTCAGCTGCGGCACGGACGCGCCCGTGCTCAGCACGAAATAGTCCGCCAGCGTCGTCAGGCCGTCCGTCTCGAGCACACTGATGTCCTTGCCCTTCTTGCTGTCGAGCGCGCGGGCCAGGAGCAGCGCCATCTCTTTCGGTGTCATCTCGTCATCCTTTCTTCTGCGCGGCCGGGCTGGGCCACGGCCATGAGCTTGGCCTCGCGGCGGCGGCTCAGCCGCCGGGGAGGCTCGTCTGTGTATCCACCGTCGTATCATGCAGGATGTGCTGCTGGTCCGCGGTGATGGGCTGGGTGTAGGGGTCCAGATACGTGTTCACGAGGTCGCGCAGGGCCGTCCCGTTCACGAACACGTAGGATTGATAGTTCTGATACGTCTGGCTCCACAGGCTCCCGTTGTAGTCGCCCGGCAGGCTGTGGAAGCGGATGTTTTCTCGCGCCATCCCGAGCGCCTGCTCGCCGAACCAGATCATCTCGCCGTAGCCGAGGTCGCTCGTGAGGTTCGTCGTGACGATGTCGGCGATCGACTTGATCTTCGTCAGGTTGCCGATCCGCAGCGTCTGCGCGGCCATGGCCTGGAGGAAGCTGTGCTGGATCTCCACGCGGCCGATGTCGCCGACGGAGAGCTTCGTCCCGCTGTTGTTCTTGCGCCAGCGCAGGAGCTTCACGGCGTCCGCCCCGTCGAGGTGCTGCATCCCCTTCTTGAAGTGGATGCGCAGGTCCTGCGTCGGGTCGTCGTAGTCCATGTCGTAGGGGACCTCATAGTCCACGCCGCCGATGGCGTCCACCAGCTCGGTGACGGCGGAGAGCTCCAGGACGAAGTAGTAGTCCGGCTGGTAGCCGATCAGATTCTTCACCTGGGCCTGCAGCCCCTCGATCCCCTGCCGGTTGTAGACGGAGTTGATCTTCTTGATCTCCCACGGCACGTCCACGAGGGTGTCGCGGAAGATGCTCAGCACGTCGAGCGTGCCGTTCTTCGTGTCGAAGCAGCCGACCATGATCGTGTCGGTGTTCCCGCCGCCGCCGTCGTCGCGGCCGACGAGGAGGAAGGTGTAGACCCCCTCCCGGCGGCCCGCGCCGAGAGAGCCGGGGTCGGTCCCCTCGCTCTGCGGCCCGTCCGGCTCGGCGGGCAGCTCCGGCGCGCGGATCAGCAGGGCGTGGGCCGCCACGCCCGCCGCTGCCAGCACCGCCAGCACCAGCAGCACCACGAGCAGCACGCGGCGGCGCTTCCTCCGCCGACGGCGCGGCGCGGCCGCGTGGCCGGGCCGGTCGGCCTCGACCCAGTCGTCCTCCGGGACGTGGGGCCGGTCCTCCCAGCTCTCCCCCTCCCGGTAGCCGGGCGAGAAGTCGTCGGCGAAGTTCCCGCGGATCTCCGAGCGGACGTCCTCCCACCCGTCGTCGTCATAGGCCCCGCGAGAGCGCGGCGGGCGGTCGTCCTCATAGCGCCAGCCGTCCGCCGGACGGCGGCGCGAGCGCTCCTCGCGCTCCCGCTGGCGGCGCTCCTCCTCGGATCTCCTCATGGCCGTCTCCTTTTCAGGTCGTCCAGCGTCGCCTGGGCGTTGGGATGGATCGGCACGCCGCGCTCGGTCAGCTCATCGACCGTCATCTCCAGCCCGAGGATCATCGCGCGGTCCAGGTCCTCCCAGACCAGGGCGCGCAGCTCCTCGACGCCGTCGAAGTCGCGGCTCGGCTCCATGTAGTCCGCCAGGTACAGGACCTTGTCCAGCACCGTCATCCCCGGCTTCCCGGTCGTGTGGCAGCAGATGGCCGCCACCTCGTCCTCCGGCTCTCCGAAGACGTATTTGGCCAGCGCCGCACCGGTCTTCGCGTGCAGGAACTTCACCGAGACCTGCTCCAGCGCGTCGAGCTCCACGCCGTACTTCTCGCAGCAGGCGAGCTGCTGCGCCAGGTCCCAGTATTTCGTACAGTCGTGCAGGATCCCGGCCCGCCGCGCGTGCTCGGGGTCCGCGCCCCAGAACTTCGCCAGGGCCACCGCCGTCTCCTCCGTCCCGCGGATGTGCGGGATGCGCTTGGCCTTGACCATCGCGTAGGAGACGGCCCGCAGATGCTTGTCGCTCAGATGGGCCAGGTCGGCCTGCGTGCCGAACAGGCCCTCGCGCAGGATGTAGCCGTACACCGGCGCCCAGAGATACTGCGCCGGATCGACGTTGCCGCCGGTCCACTCGCTCGCGAGCATCCGCCGCAGGTCGCGCGAACAGATCTCCGTCACCTGCGGCAGGGCGACGACCGTCGTGCGCGCGTGGAAGCGCTCCTCCAGGTACTGCGCCTGGTCGCGGAACAGCTCGGCCGTGTCCTCGTGGCTGCGCGCGAAGGCGGCCACGCCCGCGTAGGCGAAGATGCGCTCCGGCTGGTACCAGTTCTGCACGGTCAGGAACATGTCCGTCCCCATCAGCAGCCACAGCTCGTCCTCCGGGTATTCCTCGTGCAGCGCCTCGACCGTGTCGGCCGTGTAGCTCTTGCCCGCACGGCGCAGCTCCAGGTCCGATGCCTCGGCCCGCGGGCCGAGCCCGTCGGCCATCAGGGCCGCCATCGCCAGCCGCTGCTCCGGCGAGGCCGCGCCCTCCTCCAGCCCCTTGTGGGGCGGCTCCCGGTCCGGCACGATCAGCAGCCGGTCCAGCCCGAGCTGCTCCATCGCCGCCCGTGCGGCCTCCATGTGGCCCAGGTGCGGCGGGTCGAACGTGCCGCCATAGATCCCGATCTTCAATGCGATCCCCCCGTTCCCGGTCAGCGACCCTTGTCCCGTTCCTTCACCAGGACGATCTTGTCCTTCTTGTCCTTGTCGTGGCTCATCCGATAGAGCACGAACCGCGACCCGATGACCTGCACCGGCTCGCTCCGCGTGCGGCGGGCCAGCTCCTCGCAGGCCTCGCGCGCCGTGAGCATCGCGCTCTCGAGCACGCGGCACTTGATCAGCTCCCGCGCGGTGAGCGCCTCGTCGGCCTGCTTCACCTGCGCGTCGCCGATGCCGTCCTTGCCGATCTGGACGATCGTGTCCAGCCCGTTCGCCAGCGCCCGGAGCTGGGCGCGCTGTTTACTCGTCAGTTCCATGGTCCTCCCATCCTTCCTTGAACGCCCGCAGGGCCTTGCCCCGGTGCGAGATCGCGTTCTTCTCCTCCGGCGTCAGCTCCGCCATGGTCTTGCCATACTGCGGCAGCCAAAACACCGGGTCGTACCCAAAGCCGCCGTCGCCGTGCGCCTCGTGCGCCACGGTGCCGGGGCACTCTCCATAGGCGGTCAGCTCCGTCCCGTCGGGGAAGCAGCAGCAGATCGCGCACACGAACCGGCACGCGCGGTCGATCTGCCCCTCCATGTTCCGCAGCAGGAGCTGCCACCGGCCCGTGTCGTCCAGGCCCGGCCCGCCGTAGCGGGCGGAGTAGACCCCCGGCGCGCCGTCGAGGGCGTCCACCATCAGGCCGGAGTCGTCCGCGATCGCGGGCAGGCCCGTGGCGCGCATGACCGCCTCGGCCTTGATCCTCGCGTTCTCCGCGAAGGTCGTGCCGGTCTCCTCCGGCTCCAGGCTGACGCCCACGTCCGCCTGGGACAGGACCTCCACGCCGAGGCCGGACAGGATCTCCCGCAGCTCGCGGATCTTCTTCTGATTGTGACTGGCCAGGACCGCTCTCATCTCTTCGCTCCCTCCTCGATCGCCTTGCGCTGGAGGGCCCGCAGCTCGCGGATGCCCTTGGCGCACAGGGCCACCAGCTCCTGCTGCTCGCGGATCGTGAAGGCGCGGCCCTCGCCGGTGCCCTGGAGCTCGACCAGCTCGTCCGCGTCCGTCATGACGCAGTTGAGGTCCACCTGGGCGCGGGAGTCCTCCTCATAGCACAGGTCCAGCAGCAGCTCGTCGTCCACGATGCCCGCCGAGACGGCCGTCACCGGTCCGCGCAGCGGCGAACGCAGCAGATAGCCCTCGTCCTGGAGCCACCGGCACGCCAGCGCCAGGGCGACATAGCCGCCCGTCACCGACGCGGTGCGCGTCCCGCCGTCGCCCTGTAACACGTCGCAGTCGATCGTGATCGTCCGCTCGCCCAGCGCCGCCAGGTCGATCGACGCCCGCAGGGCGCGGCCGACCAGCCGCTGGATCTCCGCACTGCGCGGTGCGAGCTTGCCCTTCGTCACGTCGCGCTTGCTCCGCTCCCGGTTGGCACGGGGGAGCATGGAATACTCCGCCGTGACCCAGCCCTCGCCCTCCGGGACGTGGGGCGGGGTGCGGTCCTCCACCGAGGCCGTGCACAGCACGTGCGTGTCGCCGCAGCGGATCAGGCAGCTGCCCTCCGCGAAGCGGTTCACCTGCGGCAGGATCTCCACCCTGCGCAGCTCGTCATATCGTCTCCCGTCGATCCGGCTCATCGTATCCTCCCTTTCTCACACCAGGGCCGCCGCGAAGGCCGCCGCGTCGAAGGCGACCAGGTCGTCGATCCCCTCGCCCAGGCCCACGAACTTCACCGGCACGCCCAGCTCCCGGGCGATCGCCAGGACGATGCCGCCCTTGGCCGTGCCGTCGAGCTTGGTCAGCACGATGCCCGTGATGCCCGCGCTCTGGCTGAACTGCTTGGCCTGGATCAGGCCGTTCTGCCCGGTCGTCGCGTCCAGGACCAGCAGGACCTCCTTCGCGCCGGTGTCGCCCTCGCGGTCGATCACGCGGCGGATCTTGGCCAGCTCGTTCATCAGGTTCTGCTTGTTGTGCAGACGGCCCGCCGTGTCCACCAGGACCACGTCGGCCTTCCGCGCGCGGGCGGCGTTCATCGCGTCGAAGACCACCGCCGCCGGGTCGGACCCCTCGCCGTGGCGGATGATGTCCACCCGCGCGCGGTCGGCCCAGATGGCCAGCTGGTCCGCCGCCGCGGCGCGGAAGGTGTCCCCCGCCGCCAGCAGGACGCGCTTGCCCTCGCCCTTGAGCCGGTTGGCCAGCTTGCCGATCGTCGTCGTCTTGCCCACGCCGTTGACCCCGATCATCAGGATCACGGCGGGCCGGCCGGAGAGGTCCAGCTCCGTCGGGCCGACATCGAGCATCTCCACCAGGATCTCCCGCAGGCAGGCCTTGACCTCCTCCGGGTCGCGGAGCTTGCGCTCCTTCACGCGGCCGCGCAGGGTCTCGACCGCCTCCATCGTCGTGTCCATGCCCACGTCGGAGAGGATCAGGCTCTCCTCCAGCTCCTCGAAGAACTCCTCGTCCACCGAGAACAGCCCGGAGAAGACGGACAGCTTCTTTATCTTATCGAACAGACCCATGGGGATCCTCCTTACCTATTTGATATCATGTCATCTCGTCGCCCAGCAGCGCCGCGACCTCGTCCAGGTCCAGCCGCAGGACCCGGCTGACGCCCTTGTGCTCCATGGTCACGCCGTAGAGCACGTCGGCCGCCTCCATCGTGGCCCGCCGGTGGGTGATGAGCAAAAACTGCGTCTGCCCCGCCGGGCCGCGCAGCCAACGCAAGAAGCGCGCGACGTTCGGCTCGTCCAGGGCGGCCTCGATCTCGTCCATCACGCAGAACGGGGTGGGCCGCACGGTCAGGATCGCGAAGTACAGCGCGATCGCCGTCAGCGCCCGCTCGCCGCCGGAGAGGAGACTGATCGTCCGCAGGCTCTTGCCCGGCGGCTGGACCTCGATCGCGATCCCGCAGCCGAGCGGGTCGCGGTCGTCCTCCAATCGGAGCGTCCCCCGCCCCCCGCCGAACAGCCCGGCGAAGGTCTCGGCGAAGGCCGCCGCGATCCGGGCGAAGGCCGCGCGGAAGACGGTCTCCATCTCGTCCGCCAGCCCGGCGATCACGCCGGTCAGCTCGTCCCGGGCCGTGGCCACGTCGGACCGCTGGCCGTCCAAGTAGGCGTACCGCTCTTCGAGCTGCCGGGACCGCTCCACGGCCCCCAGGTCCACCTCGCCCATCGCGCGGATGGCGTCGGCGAGCTGGGCGGCGCGGCGGCGGGCCGCCGCCTGGTCGGGCAGCTCGATCCGGACCGCCCCGGCCGCCTCGTGGGTCAGGCCGTAGGTGTCCCACAGCCGGTCGAGCAGGCTGCTGTGCTCCATGGCCGCCTTGGCCCGCTCCTGTTCGAGCGCGGCCGCCTCGCGTTGGAGCCGGAGCTGCGCGTCGTTCTCCGTGCGGGCCGCGCGCTCGACCTGGCGGCGGCGGTCCTCGGCGCTCTGGCGGGCGTGGTCGGCCGCGCGCAGGGCGGTCTCCATCGCGGCGCGGTCGGCCCCCTCGTGGGCGCCGGCGCGCTCCGTCTCGGCGATGGCGGCGGTCAGGTGCTCCGCCTCCCGCTCCAGCGCCGCGAGCTGACCGGCCTGACGGGCGC
>CAKTJM010000107.1 GCA_934567745.1 uncultured Eubacteriales bacterium
TCACCGTCCTGATGGCCGGGTTCGCCGGGCTGCGCGTGCGGTGCAACGACACCGGCGCCTATCGGCACGGGTACGAGCTGATCACGTCCGGCTCTCTGGACGGTATGGACCTGAGCGTCGGCTCGAACCCGCTCTTCAACCTCATCAACTACTGTCTGAAGATGAACGACGTCTCGACCCAGAACTATTTGATGTTTTGGGCCGTGGTGACCGTCGCCGGGTACATCACCTTCGTCCATCGGCATTCGGTGGACTATCCGCTGACGATCTTCCTGCTGTTCACGACGGGCTGCTACACCTTCGCCTTCGCCGGGATCAAGCAGGCCGCGGCGGTCGCCGTCGCGCTCATCGCGGTCCTCTTCGCCCTGCGGCGGCGGTGGATCCTCTACGTGCTCTGCGTCCTGATCGCGGCCGGCATCCATCCCTACGCGCTGATGTATCTCCTCGTGCCGCTCATGACGTTCCGCCCCTGGTCGCGGCGGACGTATCTCCTGCTGGGGCTGGCCCTGCTGGGCGGCTTCCTCCTGCGGCCGCTGATCGGCACCCTGGTCGACATCACGACCATGATGGGGGAGAAATACACGGTCGAGTCGTTCACGCAGAGCGGCGTCAACGTCTTCCGCGTACTGGTGTGCAACGTGCCGCTCGTCCTGTCGTTCCTCTACCGGAAGAAGCTCTTCCGGGACAGCACGCAGGCGGAGGATCTGATCGTGAACCTGACCATGCTCAACGGCGCGATCATGTTCGTCGGCCTGTTCGGGACGGCGAACTATTTCGGGCGGCTGGCGAACTACTTCCTGATCTTCCAGTCGCTGTCGCTGCCGTGGATGCTCAAGAAGATCGGTGGCCGGGACGGGCAGATCCTCAAGGTCCTGCTGATCCTGGGGTACGTCGCCTATTTCTGGTATGCCAATGTGATCAATATCCCGTTCGACCAGGATTTCGCACGGTTGACGATCCGGGCGTATCTTGCACTGTTAGGAGGATGAAGCATGGAGCAGGAGCCTAAGATCAGCATCATCGTGCCCGTCTATAACGTCGCGCCATATCTGCGGCAGTGCCTGGACAGCCTTGTCGGCCAAACATACCGGGATATCGAGATCATCTGCGCCGATGATGGGTCTACCGATGAGAGCGGCGAGATCTTAGACCAATATGCCGCAGAAGATCTGCGCATCAGGGCCTTGCATATAGAGAACTCCGGCGTTCCTGCTGCGCGGAACCTCGCACTCGACCATGCCGCTGGGGAATATGTGATCTTCGTGGATGGCGATGATTGGATCGAGACGAATACCTGTGAAACGGTCCTGGCTCAGGCCGCTGGCTATGACCTGGTCATGTGGCCATACATCGATGGCTCGACCGATGATACCTTTGCAGTTGCACGAGCTTACCAAAAGGAGCATCCAGAAAAAATCATTCTTCTAAAAAATGAATGCAACATGGGGCTCGATCACACGTTGAACCGTTGCTTGCAGGTGGCTGACGGAGCGTATATCGCACGGATGGACGGTGACGATATCTCACTCCCAACTAGGCTAGAAAAAGAAGTTCGTTTTTTAGATGGAAACCCTAAATACGCAATCGTCAGTTGCTCGATGATTTTTTTGATGAAAGCGGCGATTGGGGGAGAAGTCATGCCATCGAAAAACCCACGAAACGAGATTTTATCAAGCGCAGTCCTGTTCACTGTCATGCCCCCTGCTTTGATGAATATGTGCTGCGTCACTATAATTATTTAAAAATATTAAACCGTACCACTGTATTTGTGAACGGTGGGGGGAATTTAGGGACATTATGGCCAGACATTTAATGACACTTGTACTTATCCCCAATATAACCCTTCTAACTCGCTCTTCCGGTATTCATGCGGTCATCCTCACCCCCTTCGCCGCCCTCGTCGCCGCCCGCCACCAGCCTGAGCTCTACCGTGAGCTCCTGATGAACGTCTTCCTCTTCTTCCCCCTTGGCTTGACGCTCTCCACGCCCTGCCGCGCCCGTGGCACCGCTGGGTAAGGATCGCCCTCACGACGCTCGTCGGCTGTATCTCCAGTGCGGGGATCGAGTATACACAGTACCGCTATGCCCTCGGCATGGCGGAGACGGACGACGTGATCTGCAACACGCTGGGCGCGTTCCTCGGCGCGACCTCGCTGCTCATCGCCCACATCATCGAGACACACAGAGAAAGGAGCGCGGACATGGCCCTGACGACCACCGAGACCCAGTTCCTACAGCTCGCCAAAGCGGCCATCTCCGGCGGGGACCTGCCCGCAGGCCCCGTGGACTGGCCCGCGATCCTCATCCTCGCCAACCAGCAGAAGCTCCTGCCGATCCTCTTCGAGGCCGTCCGCCGGACGCCCGCCGCCGGGGCGGACGCCGCCCTGTTCGCCGTCATGAAGCAGCAGGTCCTCGTCCAGGTCCTGAACCAGACCGTGCGCACCGCGGAGTTCTCGGCCCTCTACGGGTCGCTCCGCACAGCGGGCCTGCATCCCGTCGTGGTGAAGGGCCAGCTGTGCAGCCGCCTGTACGCGCTCCAGGACCACCGCATCAGCGCCGACGACGACCTCTACATCCCGGACGCCGAGTTCCTCGCCTGCCACGAGCAGCTTCTCGCAAACGGCCTGACCACCGACACACCGCCGGACGAACTGGCCACGGCGGACGAGGTGTCCTACACGAAAAAAGGCAGCCCGATCTACATCGAGCTGCACCGTCATCTGTTCGACTCCTCTGAGGATGCCCACGACGAGTTGGGCCGGTTTTTTGCCGACATCAGACCCGTCGAGAGCGACGGCTTTTTGGCTATGCCGCCCCACGAGCACCTGCTGTACCTGATCCTGCACGCCTACAAGCACTTCGTGCGCAGCGGCATCGGTCTGCGGCAGTTCTGCGACGTCGGTCTGTGGGCGCGGGCGTACCACGATCAGATCGACTGGCCGCGCCTGCACGACCAGTGCGCCAGCGTCCACGCGGCGACCTTCGCCGCGGCGGCGTTCCAAATCGCGCGCGCGTATCTGGGGATCGCGTTCGTCCTGCCCGCGCCGTGGCGCGACGACATCGACGCCGTGCCGCTGCTGCACGATACGCTCTGCGGCGGTGTCTACGGCTCGAACGACTACACCCGGCTGCACTCCTCCACGGTCACGCTGAACGCCGTCAAGGCCAGCAGGACGGGGGAGCGGGGCGGCGTCCTGCGCACCGTGTTCCCGAAGCGGGCGCACCTGGCGCGGCGGTATCCCTACCTCAAGAAAAAACCGTACCTGCTGCCCGTCGCATGGGCGCAGCGCATCGCGCACTACGCCAGCGAGAAACGGGCCAGTACGGACGATAGCGCGTCCGGCTCCCTCAGGCTCGCCAAGGAGCGCATCGAGCTGATGAAGCGGTATGGGATCATCGAGCGACGGAGATCGCCATAGGTGCCGCGCGACGTCCAAACGAGAGAAAACGCCCACAGGAGCCTCCGGGAGGAGGCCCCTGTGGGCGTTCGTTTCGATGTGAGGCCGTGCGCGGTGGCATCCCTCACGGCTCTTTCAGCATCCCGTGCAGGAACAGCGGCAGCTGCCGCTGGGAGTACTGGCAGAGGGAATAGTTCCCGCTGGAGATGCACCAGTCGTACATCACGGCCCGCTCGTACATGGCGTAGGCCCTGGTGATGTCGTTGACCGTCTGGCCGTCCCGGAACAGGCCCTGTTCCTTCCCCTCCACCGCGATCTGCCGGAGCAGCTTATAATAGGTGCGGTCCTGGTCCAGCAGATGCCGTTCCCCCTTGACCGTGAGCTGGGAGGCGAACAGCTGCGTCAGCAGGTTGCAGGGGACGGTGTTCTCGATCATCAGGAACAGCTCCTCGTTCAAGAACAGGAGCTTCTCGATTGGATCCATGTCCCGGTCCATGGTCTCCACCAGCTCCTCGTATTTGCTGTCGAACAGGTAGGAGAGCGAGCCGAGCAGATCGGCCTTGGTGCTGAAGTAGTGGTAGAACGAGCCCTTCGACGTTTGGGAGGCCTCGACGATGTCATCGATGGTGGTGTCGTCATACCCGTAGCGGTAAAAGAGCTTCCAGGCGGCGGAGACGATACGCCCCTTGACGGAGCTGTTGCTTTTCTTCATGGTGATATCCTCATGCTTGGACTGGATCGAAGTACAGAGTACAGTCTAACCTGTTTTTCCGAGATCGTCAATCGATTTCGCCTATATTCGATAAAAATATGACGATATCTGCACTTTTGAGGGCCGTTCAAGATAAAGACCACTCGAAGATCACATACCTTGGTCGATATTTCATCATAGAAAAATATATGGTATAGTAGCAGTTAAGTTTGAAAGAGAGGGTTCATGATCATGAATGCAGAGATCGTCGTATTTTTGGGATATTTCGTCCTATTGTTCTTCGTTGGGTTGATTTTCTTCTTCAACGGGAGCAACAAGGACCAAGAGGACTACTTCCTGGGCGGCCGCAGCATGGGTCCCTGGGTCACGGCCATGTCCGCCCAGGCGTCGGACATGTCGGCCTGGCTGCTGATGGGCCTGCCCGGCTCCATCCTGGCCTTCGGCTTCGGGCAGATCTGGATCGGCCTGGGCCTCGCGCTCGGCACGGCCGCGAACTGGATCTTCTGCGCGGCCCGTCTGCGCAAGCTCAGTAAGGTCGCCAACGATTCCATCACCCTGCCGCAGTATCTGACCAACCGCTTCGCGTCGAAGAAGAAGACGCTGCAGGTGATCTGCGCCATCATCTTCCTGATCGCCTTCACCGTGTATGTGGCCTCCGCCTTCGTGGCCGGTGCGTCCGTCATCACGATGCTGTTCTCCGGCATCAGTGAGCATACCGCCATGATCATCTTCGCCCTGATCATCATCGGCTACACCTTCCTCGGCGGCTTCAAGGCGGTCTGCTGGACGGACTTCTTCCAGGGCATCCTGATGATGATCGCGCTGCTGGCCGTCCCCATCATCGTGGTCGCGACGCAGAACCTGGATACGTCCGCGCTGGCCCAGGTCTATACCTACACCGACGCCTCCGGCGCCGTCGTCACCTGCGATTTCGGCGCTGGTCTGTTCTCCGCCTCCTGGCAGGACATCGTCTCCGGCCTGGCCTGGGGCCTTGGCTACTTCGGCATGCCCCACATCCTGGTGCGGTTCATGTCCATCGAGAAGCCCTCCATGATCAAGAAGTCTTCCGTGGTCGCGATCGTCTGGGTCATCCTGTCCATCGGCGGCGCCTGCCTGGTGGCCTACTTCGCCCGTATGATCATGGCGGAGGAGCTGCTGACGACCGGCATGCAGAAGACCGTGTTCATCGTGATGGCGCGTCATTTCTTCCCGCCCGTCATCGCCGGGTTCCTGCTGGCTGCCATCATGGCCGCCTCCGTGTCCACGGCGGACTCCCAGCTGCTGGTCGCGTCCAGCTCCCTGACCGCTGACATCTATCAGCCCCTGATCCGGAAAAATGCCAGCGCCAAGGAGGTCCTCTGGATCGGCCGTCTGGCCGTGGTCGTGATCGCGATCGTCGCCTATGTCATCGCCTCCTCCAAGGGCTCCGGCGCCCAGGCGATCATGAACATGGTGGAGAACGCCTGGGGCCTGTTCGGCTCGGCCTTCGGTCCCGTGATGCTGTTCTCGCTGTTCTGGAGACGCTTCAACTACACCGGCGCCTGTGCAGGTGTCATCGCCGGCGCCGTGGTGGACGCCCTGTGGCTGGCGTTCCTCAGCAGCAGCACCGGGGTCTACGAGCTGCTGCCCGGCTTCATCGCCGGTGCCGTCGTGGCCGCCGTCGTCACGCTGATGACGCCCGCCCCGAACAAGGAAGTGACCGATATCTTCGATACGGCGACCGACCCTGCGTTCGACGAGTGATCCCACACCGACCTGATGTTGATATGGCCCTCCCCAGTCGGCTCTTGAGACCGACAGGGGAGGGCCTTTTGTGTGTGTGGGCCGCGCGTCACGCGACCTCCTTCAACAGCGCTTCTACCGTGGTCCCGTACAGCTTCGCGAGCGCGAAGAGGTTCGAGGTGCTCGGGTCCGAGGTGCCCATCTCCCATTTCGAGACGGCCTGTCGGCTCACGCCGATGGACTCCGCGACGAACTCCTGCGTCATCTTGCAGCGGGTCCGGTGGTCCTTGAGGACCTCGCCCAGGGACGCTTTCAGCTCCTGCTTCTCCTCGCGCACGTCCTTCGTGCGGAGATAGCGCCGCAGGACGCGGATCAGCAGGACGACCAGATAGATGAGGACGGCGAGGAACGCGAGACCAATCAGGCAGCCAAGCACGCCCAGCTTCATCACAGATCCCTCCTTTCTTGCTAGGATGCCCAGAGGATAGCACGGAGCGCCGGTAGCGTCCACCAACTATCGCGCGACTATGGGGTGCATCGGCTGGACGCGCAGTGTCGATAGAGCGGAGTGGTACTTATGCGGGCCA
>CAKTJM010000108.1 GCA_934567745.1 uncultured Eubacteriales bacterium
ACTATGGAGTTACCGACGATCGCGCGTCTGGCCGCGGCGCTGGTGTCCGCGATGCTCATCTCGTTCATCCTGACGCCGGTCGTCAAGTCCCTGGCCCAGAAGATGGGCGCGATCGACGTGCCCAAGGACGGCCGCCGGATGCACGACCACCCGATCCCCCGCATGGGCGGCCTGGCCATCTTCCTGGGGTTCCTGCTGAGCGCGCTCGTCTTCGTCCCGATGACCGGGCCGATGCGCGGGATGCTGCTCGGCGGGGTCATCATCGTGATCCTGGGTATCCTGGACGACATCTACGCCCTGCCCGCCCTGCCGAAGCTGATCGTGCAGATCGTCGCGGCGACCGTGGCGGTGGAGAGCGGCAACGTCATCCAGGTCCTCTCGAACCCCAACGTCTTCAGCGCGGACCCCTACTGGTCCCTGGGGGCGCTGTCGGTGCCCGTGTCGGTCATCTGGATCGTGGCCATCACGAACGCCGTCAACCTGATCGACGGGCTGGACGGCCTGGCGGTCGGCGTGGCGACGATCAGCTCGCTGACCATGCTGGTCATCGCGATGCTCGTGAGCGACAGCCTCGTGGCCCTCACCATGGCCGCGCTGGCGGGCGGCTGCATCGGCTTCATGCCGTACAACCTGAACCCGGCCAAGATCTTCATGGGCGACACCGGCTCGACCTTCCTGGGCTTCATCCTGGCGACCGTGTCGATCCAGGGCCTGTTCAAGTTCTACACCATCATCTCGTTCGCGGTGCCCTTCCTGATGCTGGGCCTGCCGCTGTTCGACACCTGCTTCGCCATCCTCCGGCGCATCTCCAAGGGGCAGAACCCCATGTCGCCGGACCGCAGCCATGTCCACCACCGGCTGATCGACATGGGCTTCAACCAGAAGCAGGCCGTCGCGATCCTATATATCATCAGTGCGATCCTGGGCCTGTCCGCGGTGGTCCTGACCACCAGCGGCGCGCTCAAGGCGATGGTGCTCCTGTGCGCCCTGTGCCTGGCGGGGGCGATCGCCGCGAAGATCTCGATGAGCCACGCGGCGGAGCACCACGACCATCCCGAGAAGAAGGAGGTGGCAGACCATGCCGCTGAAAGTCATGACGATCTTCGGGACCCGCCCGGAGGCGGTCAAGATGGCCCCCCTGGTCAAGGAGCTGGAGAGCCGCCCGCAGATCAGTAGCATCTGCTGCATCACCGCCCAGCACCGGCAGATGCTCGACGACGTGCTGTCTCTGTTCTCGATCGTCCCGGACCACGATCTGGACATCATGGAGGCGCGGCAGAGCCTGTACACCATCACGAGCAAGTGCCTGCTCGGGCTGGAGGAGGTCTTCGCCAAGGAGGAGCCGGACCTCGTCCTGGTCCACGGCGACACCTCGACGACCTTCTCCGGGGCGCTGGCGGCATTCTACCGCCAGATCCCCGTGGGGCATGTGGAGGCTGGCCTGCGCACCGGCGACCGCTATGCCCCCTTCCCGGAGGAGATGAACCGGACCCTGGTCAGCGACCTGGCGTCGCTGCACTTCTGCCCGACCGTGGCCAACCGCGAGAACCTGGCCCGCGAGGGCATCACCGACGGCGTCTTCCTCGCGGGAAACACCGTGATCGACGCGCTGAGGACCACCGTGCGCCCCGACTACCGGTTCCGCACGGCGCTGCTCAACGAGCTGGACTACACCGGCCGCCGCATCGTCCTCGTGACCTGCCACCGGCGGGAGAACTACGGCGAGCCGATGGCGCACATCATGCGCGCCCTGCGCCGCGTGGCCGACGACTTCCCGGAGGTCGAGCTGGTCTATCCTGTCCACCTCTCGCCCGTCGTGCGGGAGGCGGCGCAGACCTGGCTGTCCGGCCATCCGCGGATCCATCTGATCGACCCGCTCACGCCGGACGAGTTGCACAACCTGATGGCGCGGGCCAGCTTCGTGATGACCGACTCCGGCGGTCTCCAGGAGGAGGCCCCCGCGCTGGGACGGCCCGTCCTGGTGCTGCGCCGGGAGACCGAGCGCCCCGAGGCCGTCGCGGCGGGCACCGTCCGTCTGGCCGGGACCGAGGAGGAGGCCGTCTATCAGGAGGCCCGCCGTCTGCTCACCGATCCGGCGGCCTACGACGCGATGGCCCACGCCGTGAACCCCTATGGCGACGGCCACGCCTGCCGCCGCATCGTCGACGCCATCCTCTGGCACGCCGGTCTGCGCGCGGAGCCGCCCGAGGAGTTCTCGGTGTGACCGGAGATGACGGAGGTGCGGACGCTTGGAAGAGAAGCATCGTAACATCCTGGTGATCGCGATCGCCGTGACCGTCCTGGCCGCGGTGCTGGTCAGCTTCGGCCTGCCGAGCCTCACGGGGCCGGTCCCGGAGGTCAAGCTCCCCGAGGTCAGCCAGCAGCAGCCGGTGGGGGAGGACGGGCTCCTGCCCGTCACCGTCGGCCCGGACAACGTCCAGGCCGTCGTCGCGACCCTCGCCCGGCCGGAGAGCTATTATCGCGAGCTGACCGTGACCCTCTCGTGGCAGGGGGGCAGCGCTGCCGACCAGATCCAGGTCTGGGCGGACGGCGGCTATGTCAAGACCATCTCCACGGCGTCCGGGAGCGTCCAGCACCGCCTGGTGGCGGACGGCTCCGTCTATCTGTGGTACGCCGGGGACCGGACCTGGCAGGCGTTCCCGGCCGCCGCCGAGAGCGGCGACCTGGCCCAGCGGGTCCCGACCTATGAGGAGGTCCTGGCGCTCGACCCGGCGTCGATCGTCGCGGCGGGCTATGAGCGCAGGGACGACAGGGACTGCGTCTATGTCGAATCGGAGGACGCGCTCCTCGGCACCCGCGACCGCTATTGGATCGAGACCGCCACGGGCCTGCTGTACGCAGCCGAGACCTATGAGGGCGACCGCGTCGTCTATGCGATGACCGAGTCGGCCTGCACGATCCCGCTGGACGCGGGCATCGCCTTCGCCCTGCCGGACGGGACCGTCCTGCACGAGAGCGGTGCGGGCTGAGCGGCGTTAGTCGGTCAGCAGCAGCACCGCGGCGATGGCCAGGACCGTGACCGCGTCTGACCGTTCCCCCTCCCGCAGGAGGAGGACGAGGATCAGCAGGAGCAGCAGGTCCCCGCTGTCGAGCCGGTCGAGATGGAAGCGCCCCAGCAGCCCCTGCACGCCCCCGGCCATGCCGGGCCCGAGCAGGGAGGAGAAGATACCGCCCGATCCCGGAGGTCTGTCCTCCGGGATCTTTTCATAGGGCCCTTCCCCCGGTATGTAGGCGTTAAAGATGCAGCTCACCGCCCTTCCACAGGCGATAGGCCTCCCGCGCGGCGCGGGAGAGCCCGGCGAGACGGACGGCCTGGTCGAGCTTCGCCTGCCGCTCGTCGCGGAGGAAGGGCCGCAGCGCGGCCAACAGGGCGGCGCTCTGCGCGTCCGTCCGGCCGCAGGTCTGCACCAGCTCCATGAGCCGCCCGAGCTGCCCGAGCTGGTCGGCGTCGAAGGGGGGCGGCGGCGCGGCCGCCGTCCCGTCCCCCTCCTCGGGGGGCGGGGGCGCCGTGCCGCCGAGCTTGCCCGCGAGGTCGGCGATCTGCTCCATGGCGGCCGGATCGGACAGGAGCGCGTTCAGGGCCTCTTCAAAGTCAGCCATGGACCTGTCCCTCCTTCCCCGTCACTTCCTGAGCTTGCGGTCGAGCGATTCGACGGCCTGGGCCGTGTCCCGGTCCAGGCCCTGCATGAGGCCCTGGAGCGCGGTGGGGTCGCCCTGCATGGCGGCCTGGGCGGCCTGGCGGAGCCGGTCGGTGCCCTGGCTCTGGAGCGCGCTGAAGACCTTGCGGGCCTCCGGGCTGGCGAGCAGGCGGCGGACGGTCTCCCGGTCCTCTCCGAGGGCGCTGGGATCCGTGGGCCGTTGTGGGATGCGCATGTCGTTCCCTCCCAACGTAGCGAGTGATACCACAGTATATGTGGCCGCTATGCCCCATGTGCGCGCAGGGCGGGGAAAAACCGAAAAAAAGACTGGTAAAAAGCGGAGAGGTATGCTATCATCTTTTCGTGTGTTTTTCGACGGGCCACCGGCGAAAGACGAATCGGCCCTGGAGGGCACAGGAGGACGTACTATGCTGCTGGCGATCGACGTGGGGAACACGAACATGGTCTTTGGACTCATGGAGGGGGAGACGCTCATCGGGAGCTTCCGTCTCATGACCGACGCGAACAAGACCTCGGACGAGATCGGGCTCACGGTCTGTGAGTATTTCCGCCGGTTCGACCTGGAGATGGACCGGGTGTGCGACATCATCATCGCATCGGTCGTGCCACAGGTGATGTACACCCTGACGAGCGCGATGCGCAAGTATTTCGGAAAGGACCCGATCATCATCGACGACGACGTCGATCCCGGCCTGTATTATGACGGCGACGAGCGCCTGGGCGCGGACCGCTCCGTCTCCTGCGTGGCGGCGATGGAGAAGTACGGCAAGCCGCTGGTGATCCTCGACTTCGGCACGGCCACGACGGTGGACGCGGTGAACGAGGACGGCTGCTACCTGGGCGGGTGCATCCTGGCCGGGGTGCGCATCTCGACGGACGCCCTGTTCCGCCAGGCGGCGATGCTGCCGCGGATCGAGCTGATCCGCCCCGCCTCCGTGCTGGGGAAGACGACCGTCAGCCAGATCCAGGCGGGGTCCGTGCTGGGCTACATCGGCGCGATGGAGTACCTGATCCGCCAGACGAAGCGGGAGATGGGCTACGGCGACGACATCAAGGTCGTGGCGACCGGCGGCCTGGCGCGGCTGGTGGCGGACAACACCGACGTGATCGACGTCGTGGACAGCCAGCTCATCCTCGACGGCCTGCGCATCATCTACCAGCGCTATCGCGCGCAGCGGCCGAAGGACGGGAAGGAATGCGCACAAGAGCCTTGCTTCCTGCGCGAGAATGGTGTATAATACGATTTGATAGCCTGTCGGGTGCTGATCTCAGCATCGGGCATGGCCGCACTAGTCGGGGAGTTAGCGGTGCCCTGTACCTGCAATCCGCTACAGCAGGGATGAATCCCGGTCCCCGGAGGCCTCTTGTTTCGTTAGTTGCCGGTAAGCGGTGATGATCGATCGGTCCTGCGCAACGCAGCACTGTGAACCGTGTCAGGCGGGGAACCGAGCAGCACTAAGCAGAACGTTGCGTGTGCCGCAGGGATACCGGTCATGAGCTGGCTGCCAGTGAGACAGGGATGAGAGGCGCTTCAAAGACCGGTGTGCGGTCCTGCCGGATGCCGAGCCACGGCCCGACAGGCTCATTTTCTATCGAGGGAGGGATGGGACGTTGTATCAGGCGCTGTACCGCAAATGGCGGCCGCGCACGTTCGAGGACGTGGTGGGCCAGGACCATATCACGGACACGCTCCGGCGCCAGGTGGCGACCGGGCGGCTGTCCCATGCCTATCTGTTCACGGGCACGCGCGGGACGGGCAAGACCACCTGCGCGAAGATCCTCGCCCGGGCGGTCAACTGTGAGCGGCCGGTGGACGGGGACCCGTGCAACGAGTGCCCCTCCTGCCGCGGGATCGAGGACGGCTCGATCCTCGACGTGCTGGAGCTGGACGCTGCGTCGAACAACGGCGTCGATCAGATCCGCGCCCTGCGCGACGAGGCGATCTACACGCCCGCGGCCGTGCGCAAGCGGGTGTACATCGTGGACGAGGTCCACATGCTCTCCGTGGCGGCGTTCAACGCGCTGCTGAAGATCCTGGAGGAGCCGCCCGCGCACCTGATGTTCATCCTCGCGACGACGGAGCTGCAAAAGGTCCCGGCGACGATCAAGTCGCGGTGCCAGCAGTTCGCGTTCAAGCGGATCGGGCCGAAGACCATCGCGGACCGGCTGCGCTACGTGGCCGGGGCCGAGGGGATCGAGCTCGCGCCGGAGGCGGCGGACCTGCTGGCCCGCCTGGCCGACGGCGGTCTGCGCGACGGCCTGTCGCTGCTGGACCAGTGCAGCGGCGGGGGCGCGGTCACGGAGCAGACCGTGCTGGACACGCTGGGCCTGGCCGGGAACCGGCGCACGGCCGCGATCCTGGACTGCGCCGCACGGGAGGACACCGCCGGGGCGCTCGACGCGCTCGACGAGCTGTACCGCGAAGGGAAGGACATGGGCGCGCTCCTGTCCGAGCTGACCACGCTGGTGCGGGACCTGCTGATCCGCAAGACCGCGCCGGAGGGCGGCAGCGCCCTCCTCGTCGGCGGCTATGGGGAAAAGGAGCTGCGCGCCCTGGGCCAGCGGTTCACGGCGGCGGAGCTGATCCAGTGCATGCGGATCCTCCAGGCCGCCCAGGCGGACCTCTACCGCAGCAGCAGCCGTCGGCTGGACGTCGAGCTGTGCCTGATCCGGCTGTGCGACCGGCGGCTCTCCGACACGCCGGAGGGCATCCTCGCACGGCTGAGCCGCCTGGAGG
>CAKTJM010000109.1 GCA_934567745.1 uncultured Eubacteriales bacterium
TCTCTCCTCTGTCGCCCCGTGTTTCTGCGTTTCCTGCCCGGAAATGTGTGGAAAACACCGAAAAAGCCCCCGGCCCGCGTCATAGCGGGCCGGGGGCGGCGTGTGGCTCACTGCTGCGGTGTCACCGTATCGCCGTCCACCAGGTAGACGAGCTGCTGGGCGACCTCGCCGTCGTCGTAGCGATATTTCGTATAGGTCGCGGTCCCGCGTCCGTCGCCGTCGGTCTCCCAGGCCGTCGCATAGACCCAGCGCACGCCGTCCTCCAGACGCTCCTCCGTGCCGAGGTAGTAGGGATAGTCGCACAGCTCCGTCCGGCCGACCAGGTCGTTCGAGGCGGCCACGCTCATCCCCTCAGCCGTCGCCAGCGGGAAGGTGAAGTCCCCCCACGCCCCGATCGGCGCGTCCGGCCGGTCCAGCTCCTCGAGGTAGACCGCCGCGTAGGCCTTCTCCTGCGCCCACAGGTCCGGCCACCGGCTCTGCGCGTCCAGCGCGTCCGCCTGGAGGGCCGCCGGGAAGGCCTCCCGGATGGAGTCGGTGTACCGCGACCCGTCCTCCGGCTCCCACCGCTCCGCGAGCGTCAGCGTCCCGTCCGCCGCCCGGTCGAAGGTCAGCCGCAGCGGCGCCGCGCCCATGCCGGAGACGCCCACGAAGTTCCCCGAGCAGAAGCCGAAGCTGCACGAGCTGCCGATCAGGTACACGACGCTCTGTCCGTCCTCCTCCTGCACGTCCAGGACCGCGTGGCCCTCCGCCGCGCACTCGCCGTCGTACCAGAGGCCGCTCTCCTGGCCGTCCAGCAGCGCCTGGGCGACCGCCTCGTCCACCAGCGCCGTGTCATCGGCCGCCTTCGTCTGTGTCTCGGGCGCCGCCGCGCCGCAGCCCGCCAGGGCCAGGGCCATCGTCAGGGCCGCCAGGGCCATCCATCCGTTCCGTCTCTTCATCGCAGGGCTCCTTTCCGTCCTCAGGGCACTCTCTTTTCCATCATTATACAGGACGGGAGCGCCCTGTACCAGTCCGGAGAGACTATTTTTTGAAAAACTTTTGCGAAGGGGGTTGACGGGCCGTCCACATCGTGTTATTGTATTAAGCAGTTAAGACATTAACACAGTGACACAATGAGACAGACACGAAAGGAGGTGGGCCGATGCCCTGGCAATTCCGGGACGACGCCCCCATCTACACCCAACTGATCGTCCAGATCGAGGAGCTGCTGGTCTCCGGGGCCCTGTCGCCCGGCCAGCGATTGCCCTCGGTGCGCGATCTGGCCGCCGAGGCGGGGGTCAACCCGAACACCATGCAGCGCGCCCTCACCGAGCTGGAGCGGCGCGGCCTGCTCTACAGCCAGCGGACCACGGGCCGCTTCGTGACGGAGGATGGAGACATGATCAAGAGCCTACAGGAGCGCCTGGCCCTCACCGAGATCCAGGCCTTCCTCGAACGGATGGAGAAGCTGGGCTTCGACCGCGCGGCGGTCGCCGCCCTCATCGAAAAGACGCAAGGAGAGAGAACGAAATGAACATCTTGGAATGCAAGGGCCTCGCCAAGAGCTACGGCTCCGTGCAGGCGCTCGGCGGCGTCAGCTTCGGCATCGAGCCGGGGCGGATCGTCGGCCTGCTCGGTCCCAACGGCAGCGGCAAGACCACCCTCATCAAGCTGGCCAACGGTCTGCTGACCCCCTCGGCGGGCGAGATCCTGATCGACGGCCACGCGCCCGGCCGCGTCTCCCACGGGCTGGTGTCCTACCTGCCCGAGCGCACCAGTCTCCCGCTGTGGATGACGGTCCGTGCGCTGGTGGGGTTCTACGAGGACTTCTACGCCGACTTCGACCGCGCAGCGGCCGAGGGGATGCTGCGGGACCTGTCCATCTCGCCCACGATGCGGCTCAAGCAGCTCTCGAAGGGCAACCGGGAGAAGGTCCAGCTCATCCTGACCATGAGCCGGAGAGCGAAGCTCTATCTGCTCGACGAGCCGATCGGCGGCGTCGATCCGGCCACGCGGGACTACATCCTGCACACGATCCTGACCAACTACGACCCCGAGGCGGCGGTGGTCATCTCGACCCACCTGATCGCCGACGTCGAGCAGGTGCTCGACGAGGTCGTCTTCCTCGACCGCGGGAAGCTGATGCTCCAGGCCTCGGTCGATGAGATCCGCGAGGAGCGGGGCATGAGCGTAGACGCCCTGTTCCGGGAGGTGTTCAAATGCTGAGGAAGCTCCTGAAACATGAATACATCGCCACCGCGCGCGTGATGCTCCCCATCTACGTCGCGGTGCTCGTCCTGGCGCTGGCCATGCGCCTGACCGGCGGCGTCTGGAACGCCGGCGGCTTCTCCTACAGCGGGATGGGCCGCATCGGCGCGGTCGTCACGGTCCTCGTCATCATGGGCTTCTTCGTCGGCATCGTCGCCGCCTTCGTGGCGTCGTTCGTCCAGACGATCGGCCGGTTCCGCTCGAACCTGCTCGGCGACGAGGGCTACGTCATGTTCACCCTGCCCGTCAGCACCCACCAGCTCGTCTGGGCCAAGCTGATCGTCTCCGTCACCTGGTTCGTCGGCGCGGTGCTGCTGAGCATCCTGGCCTTCACCATCGTCGCGGCCGACGCGTCCACCTTCGCCAGCGGCTTCCATGCGTTCTTCCTCGAATTCGACGACGAGATCGCCCCCCTGTCCCGCGGACATATGGCCGCGTTCGCCATCGAGTGCGTCCTCGCGCTCCTGCTCGGCTGCGCCAACGTGTGCCTGGCGTTCTACGCGCCGCTGGCCATCGGCCACAGCTTCGCCAAACGCAAGATGCTCCTGTCCGTGGTCTTCTTCTTCGTGATCCAGATCGTGACGGACGTCCTGTTCAACGTCCTCGGCTTCGCGGCCACCGGCATCGACCGGCCCGCCCTGTTCGCGGGCCTCTCCGGCCCCGCCGCGATGCACGCCCTCATGTGGGTCCTGATCCTGGGCCTGGTCCTCTACGGCGCGGTGCTGTACTGCCTGACCATCCGGATGCTGCACCGGCACCTGGACCTCGAATAATCTTCTCTTTTCCTCATATCCCCTTCGACGCATGCTGTGCGGAGCGGGCGGGCACCGAATGGCGCCCGCCCGTTTCGTTTCCCCTCTTTTCAAACGGCCCGACTTCCTGTATCATAGAGGGACGAAAAAACGCGCCCGCTCGACCGGGCGCAGGAGGAGGGCATCGCGATGGACATCGGACGGAGCTGGACCCAGCGCAGGGCCGACGGGATGATCGCCCTCATCTCCATGGCCTGGGGCAGCTCCTATCTCATGATGAAGGTCGGGCTGGACGGGCTGGGGCCCTTCTGCCTGACGGCGCTGCGCTTCTCGCTCGCGTTCGCGGCGGTCGCGCTGCTGTTCCTGCCGCAGCTGCGGCGCACGACATGGCGCACCCTGGGACACGCCGCCGCGCTCGGGCTGCTGCTGTTCGGCGTGTTCGCCTTCCTGCTGCACGGGATGGAGACCACCACGGCCTCCAACGCAGGCTTTTTGACCAGCACCACCGTCGTCCTGGTCCCCCTGCTCAACGCGCTCCTGCGCCGTCGGCCGCCGGAGGGGCCGATCGCCCTCGGCGCGGTGCTGGCGCTCGGCGGCATCGGGCTGCTCAGCTTCCAGAGCGGCACCGGCTTCCACAGCGGGGACCTGCTCTGTCTCGGCGGGGCGCTGTGCTACGCCTGCCACATCCTGCTCACCGACCGGCTCACGCGGCGGGACGACGCCCTCCTGCTCGGCGTCTGGCAGCTCGGCTTCACCGCGCTGTACGGCGCGCTCGCCCTGCTCCTGTTCGAGCCGCCCACGCATCCGACCTCCCCGACCCAGTGGGCCGCGGTGCTGGGGCTGGCGCTGGTGTGCAGCGCGTTCGGCTTCGTGGTCCAGCCCCTGGCCCAGGCGCACACGACGCCGGAGCACACCGGGCTGCTCTTCGCGCTGGAGCCGGTGTTCGCCGCGCTCTTCGCGCGGCTCTTCCTGCACGAGGCCCTGTCCGCGCAGGGGCTGCTGGGCGCGGGGCTCGTACTGGCCGGGGTGCTCGTGGCCTCCTGGCCGCGGCACGGCGCCGCGGCGCACGCCACGCAGACATGAGCGGTCGTACATCCCATGACCGATGAAACGGGCGGACGCAAAAGCGTCCGCCCGCTTTTCATTTCTTCTTCGTCAGGACGCTGATGCGCTCGGCGAAGTCCGGGCCGAGGATCCCGTCGTAGACCACGCCGAGCTCCCGCTGGAGCCCGACCGCCAGGTTCTGCCCGTCGGTCTCGCGGAGCATCCGCTTCATGAAGGAGATGCTGTAGGGGCTGTTCGCCGCGACCTTGTCGATGATCTTCCCGGCCTCCTCCCAGAGCACGTCGTCCGGGAAGCAGTAGTTCGCCAGACCGACCCGCTCCGCCTCGCGGCCGGAGAAGACGCGGTTCGTGCAGAACATGTCCTTCGTCACGGACAGGCCGACGCGGCGGGGCAGCCGCTGCAGCAGGCCCCAGATGGGCCGCAGGGCGAATTTGCTGTGGGTGTCGCCGATCTTCGCATTTTCGCTGGCGATGATGAGATCCGCCGCCAGGGCCAGCTCCAGGCCGCCGGTGTAGCAGTGGCTGCGGATGACCGCCACCACGACCTGGTCCAGGTCCGCCAGGCGGGCGATGACCCGGGCGTTGAGGTTCTCGTCCTGTCCCGCCGCGCCGAGCACGGCCACATCGTGGCCGGCGCAGAAGGCCTTCCCCGCGCCGCTGAGCACGACGACGTGGATGTCCTCCCGCCGCTCCAGGTCCTCCAGCTCCCGCTCGAGCGCCCGGAAGAGGACGCTGTCGAGCGCGTTGAGCTTCTCCGGCCGGTTCAGGGTGAGGTAGCAGACGCTGCCGCGGTCCTCCCGCAGGATGGGCTGTTCATTCATATCAAGTTCCTCCTTACGATCGTTCCTCAGACGATCCTTCCGGGGGCAGTATACCATCCCGCGGCGGGGGCGCGCAATACCATGTGAAAAGGATGGACGCGGGCCGCGGATCGTGTTATATTACATGTTTAGATATCACGATTGCGAAGGGGGGACCGCCGTGCCGACGAAGCTGAACACCACATACATCTCCCGCACGCTGGCCGACAAGCTCGCGCACATCGCCGACCACCCCGTGACCATCGTCGTCGCCCCCATGGGCTATGGCAAGACCCGCGCCGTCTCGTGGTGGGCCGACGGTCTCCCGGCCGAGCGGCCGGGCGCCGTCGTCCTGCGCCAGACCATCGTCACCGACTCCCTCTCCGCCTTCTGGCGGGGGTTCTGCCGCCTGCTGCGGCCCTGGCCGGAGCTGTGCCGCGAGATGACCGACCTCGGCTTCCCCGCCGATCCGCGCGGGCAGCAGCTCTTCCTCGAGCTGCTCGCCGACGCCCTCGCCGAGGACGGCCGCGAGGTCTTCTATGTCCTCGACGACCTGCACTTCCTCTCCGACCCCGCCCTGCCCGCGCTGATCGCCTTCCTCGGCGGCCACCTGCCGCCCCACGCCCACATCGTCCTGCTCTCCCGCAACGTCATCTTCGCCTCCGCCACGCGGATGCGGCTGGGCGACCGGCTGTGGTCCCTCGGCTCGGACGACCTGCGGCTCGACGCCCTCGGCGTGCGCGGGTACGCGCGCGCCTGCGGCCAGCGGATCGACCAGGATCGGTCCGAGGCCATCGCCGAGAGCACCGAGGGCTGGTTCTCCATGGTCTACCTCTGGCTCAGCGCCCACGCCCAGAGCGGCACGTGGCCCGAGAACAGCGCCGGGATCTATCCCCTCATCGACGAGGTCCTGCTCCAGCCCCTGCCCGACCGGCTGCGCGACTTCCTCGTGCGGCTCGGCCTGCCGGACGACTTCACCGACGAGGCCGCGGCCTTCCTCTGGCCGGAGGGCGACGCCGCCGCCCTCCTCGACCGGCTCACCGAACAGAACGCCTTCGTCACCTGCACCGACGGCGTCTACCGCTATCACAACATGCTCCGCAGCTGCGCGCGGGCGCGGTTCTCCGCCCTGCCCGCCGCCGAACAGAGCGAGGCCCTCCACCGCCTGGGCCAATGGTACGAACGGATCGGCTCCTTCGACCTGGCCGCCGAGTGCTACGAGCGCTGCGGCGATTGGGACGCCCTCCTCGCCGCCGTCGGGCGGGACAACGGGCTGAGCTTCGGCCCGGAGCGGCTCCCCCTCATCCGCCGCTGGACCGCCGCCTGTCCGGAGGACGCTCTCCTGCGCCATCCGCACGCGATCATCGTCTTCCTCCTCCTGCTCTTCTACGCGCGGGAGATCGACGAGGTGCGCCGCTTCCACGCCCTCTTCGAGCGGAGCATGGCCGAGGGGCCGGACCTGCCCCAGGCCGAACGCGAGATCCTGGAGGGCGAGGCCCTGCTGCGCATGGCCTTCCTCTCCTTCAACGACATCTCC
>CAKTJM010000110.1 GCA_934567745.1 uncultured Eubacteriales bacterium
GCCCTGATCGAGGTCGCGGCGGCCCGGGACGAGTATTACAAGGAGACCGGCGTCTATGTGCCGATCTGCTCCGACGGCGGCATCGTCTTCGATTTCCACATGACCCTCGCGCTGGCGATGGGCGCGGACTTCCTGATGCTGGGCCGCTACTTCGCCCGCTTCGACGAGTCCCCCACGAACAAGCTGATGATCAACGGCGCCTACGTCAAGGAGTATTGGGGCGAGGGCTCCAACCGCGCCCGGAACTGGCAGCGCTACGACCTCGGCGGCAAGAGCGACCTCGCCTTCGAGGAGGGCGTGGACTCCTACGTCACCTATGCCGGCTCCCTGCACGACAACGTGGAGAAGAGCCTGTACAAGGTCAAGTCCACCATGTGCAACTGCGGCGTGACCACCATCCCGGACCTGCAGCGGGACGCGCGCCTGACGCTCGTCTCCGCGACGAGCATCGTCGAGGGCGGCTATCACGACGTCATGCTGCGCTCGACCACCACGAATCCCTGAGACGGATGAGATCCCGCGTGCCCCGGACCCCTGCGACCCCTTGAAGATCCCCAGGCCCCCCCGGACCCTATTGTTAGGAACGGACCGGCTCGGCCGTTACGATAGAAACGAAAAAAGAAAGAGAAGGAAGGTTCTACCATGAAGAGCGACATCGAGATCGCCCAGGCCTGCACGATGCAGCACATCCGTGAGATTGCAAAGAAGGTCAGTCTGGCGGAGGACCAGCTGGAGCAGTACGGCAACTACAAGGCAAAGGTGGACTATCCGTCCATCGCACGGGAGGACCGCCCCGATGGGAAGCTGATCCTCGTCACGGCCATCACCCCCACCCCCGCGGGCGAGGGCAAGACCACCACCACGGTCGGTCTGGCCGACGGTCTGCGGAAGATCGGCAAGAAGTCCGTCGTGGCGCTGCGTGAGCCGTCCCTCGGCCCGGTGTTCGGCGTCAAGGGCGGCGCGGCCGGCGGCGGCTATGCCCAGGTCGTGCCGATGGAGGACATCAACCTGCACTTCACCGGCGACTTCCACGCCATCGGCGCGGCGAACAACCTGCTCGCGGCGATGCTGGACAACCACATCCAGCAGGGCAACCAGCTCGGCATCGACGTGAAGAAGATCGTCTGGAAGCGCTGCGTCGATATGAACGACCGTCAGCTGCGCAACGTCGTGGACGGCCTCGGCGGCCGGATGCAGGGCGTGCCGCGTGAGGACGGCTTCGACATCACCGTCGCGTCCGAGGTCATGGCCGTGCTGTGCCTGGCGACGTCCCTGACCGACCTCAAGGAGCGCCTGAGCCGCATGGTCGTGGCGTATACCTTCGACGACAAGCCCGTGACGGCGGGCGATCTGAAGGCGGCCGGTGCGATGACCGCGCTGCTCAAGGACGCGCTCAAGCCCAACCTGGTCCAGACCCTCGAGGGCACCCCCGCGTTCATCCACGGTGGCCCGTTCGCGAACATCGCGCACGGCTGCAACTCGGTGATGGCCACGAAGGCCGCCCTGAAGCTGGGCGACTATGCCGTCACGGAGGCCGGGTTCGGCGCGGACCTCGGCGCGGAGAAATTCCTGGACATCAAGTGCCGCATGGCGGACCTGCATCCGAACGCGGTCGTCGTGGTCGCGACGGTGCGCGCGCTGAAGCATCACGGCGGCGTGGCGAAGGCCGACCTGGGCAAGGAGGATCTGGCGGCGCTGGAGCGCGGCCTGCCCAACCTGCTGCGGCACGTGGAGAACATCACGAAGCAGTTCGGCCTGCCCTGCGTGGTGGCGATCAACCGCTTCCCGCTGGACACCGAGGCGGAGCTGGCGCTGATCGAGGCCCGCTGCAAGGAGCTGGGCGTGAACGTGGCGCTGTCCGAGGTCTGGGCCAAGGGCGGCGAGGGCGGCAAGGCCCTGGCCGAGGAGGTCGTGCGCCTGTGCGAGCAGGAGAACCACTACAAGCCCATCTATGACCTGGACACCACGATCGAGGAGAAGCTGGACGCCATCGTGACGAAGATCTATCGCGGCGCGAAGGTCGCCCTGACCCCCGCGGCGAAGAAGCAGGCGAAGCAGCTCACCGAGCAGGGCTTCGGCGGCTATCCCATCTGCATGGCGAAGACGCAGTATTCCTTCTCCGACGACGCGTCCCTCCTGGGCGCGCCGGAGGGCTTCACCGTCACGGTGCGGAACCTGAAGGTCTCCGCGGGCGCGGGCTTCCTGGTGGCGCTGACCGGCGACATCATGACCATGCCGGGCCTGCCGAAGGTGCCGTCGGCTGAGAAGATCGACGTGGACGAGCACGGTCAGATCACGGGCCTGTTCTGAGATCGGTCGCTGGAAAGATCGGATCAAGCGTAGAACAGTGGGCCGCCCCGTTCCGAATGGAACGGGGCGGCCCTTTTGACGAGGAAGAGGGGGTGCTCACTTGATCACGGTCTCACACAGACGCATGAGGATCGTGGCGACCTGCGCGCGGGTGGCGCTGCCGGTCGGGGCGAGGGTGTCGGTCGTGACGCCGGAGAAGCCCTTGGTGGCCGGGTCGGTGGGCGTCGTGGGATCGGTCGGCGTGGTGGGCGTGGTGGAGCCGCCGCCACCGCCGCCGTGGGACGGCGCGACGTACTTCTCGACCTGGGAGAGATCGACGTGGAAGGTGAGGGGAGAGCCGACGGTCTGATCCTCATCGTTGAGCTAGGTGAGGGTCAGGGTGCGGGCAGACAGGTCGCTGGCGTTGAAGTAGAACGCGACGCCCTGACGGTCGTTGGGAAGCGCTTCCAGTGCTTCGGCATCGCCATCGTTGACCGTGAACTGGGTGGCTCCAGTCGGAGCGGCCAGCTCGAAGCCGATCCAGTGACCGCGGGTGCCCTGCCCGTTGACGTGCTCCCTGAGCTGCTTGGCGGCGAGGGCGACGTTGTAGGAGCCGTCGGTGTTCTGGGAGATCAGGTCGGCCGTGTAGCTGTCCTTGGTGTAGAGCTGGTCGTCCTGGAGGGCGTCGCTCGTGTCGTGGAGCTTGGCGGTCACGATCTCAGGCGCATCCGCCGGGAGCGCCAGGGTCACGGCGGAGAGGTCGATGTGATAGACGGTGCTGCTCAGGACGTTGTCGTCCTCGTCGAGCCACTGGACCTGCGCCCAGGTCTTGGCGTCGGTCCCGGCGCTGGCGTTGGTGTAGAAGGCGACGCCAGGCTGATCGCCGACCACGTTTTGCTCAAGACTGCTGTCTGCCAGGGTCGAAAGCGCTTCTCTGCTGGTGGAGAAGGCATACTTCATCGAGGTGGCTCCCTCGGGGGCCGCGACGGCGAAGCAGCGGCCGTCGTTGGTATCGTTCTTCACGTTGAGGTAGTTGACGTAGCCGGGCTGATCATAGCCTGTACCGGCGACACCAGCATACACGGCCTCTGCGGTGGCCGCAGCCAGATCGGCGTTCACGGTGGTCAGATCCATGCCGCTGGCGGTCTTCATCTGGGTGGCCCCTTCGGGAGCGGCCACGGCGAAACCGGCCCAGTATGCCAGGATATCGTTCCCTGCCACGTGCTTCTTGAGGTCCGTGGCCGAGATGGTCACCTTCTGCACGCCGTTGCTGTCAGGAGCGTCGGTCGAAACGGAATAGTCGGTGTACAGAGAGGTGATGGGACTGGCCGCTCTGTCGGCCAGGTTCGCGGCCTGGGTGGTCCGTGCGCTGGGCTGGGTCAGGACGAAATCGCTGAAATAATCCAGGACGAAGCGGACGTGGGTCTGCCCTTCATTTGTATAAATGGTATACGGGACGATTTCAGGGGCGCCGGTCTGCGGATAGTGCAGGATCGCGAGCAGGTCAGGATCCAGACCGGTCGGGACCGGGAGCGTGACCTGGACCGGAACGAACAGAGAGCCATCTTCCTTGGTCGTGACTCCATTCAGGCTCATGGAGAACCGCACAGCGAGGGTCCCGCTGTAGGGGTCGGGGATGGCGAGAGTCCCGCTGGCCGGACCGATGGCCAGAGACACAGCGGACGAATGGCAGTCCACCCTTGTCCAGAGCATGCAAAAATGCTTGCAATACTACTGAAAAAAGGGTATAATACCACTCGTGCGGTGCGGCCGGATGGCCGTTGTGTAGGTGGGTCTAGCACCTAGACAGGTCTTCGGGAGGTGCGAGTCCCCAAAGACTGCCGCATATTTTATTTTTCTGAGACCAGTATACCAAATTCCCTAGATTCCCTAGAAATTGCAAGCATTTTTTTCGCTTCGCCGCAAAAGAGGGCCCCTTGCGCGTCAACCGCGCACCGGACCCTCTTCGTATTCGTTCCGCCCCGCCGTCCGGCCGAACTCCCTCCGGCAGACGTCATACAGCGCGGTGCACCGCGCCTCCAGCGCGAAGACCCGCCGCGCCTCCTCCGGCAGGCGCGCCGCGTGCGCGGGCTTGACGAGCACCGGCAGCGCCGCGGTCTCCTTCATGTGCCGCAGGAGCTGCTGCCCCCGCGCCGTGAACCCCAGCACCCGCAGATACGGCGGGCGCTCCGGCCGGTCCGCCTCGGTCAGGTGGAGGAAGGCCCAGAGCACCATCCGGCGGATCCGGGCGTGGGCGTACCGCTTCGTCTTGGCCAGGGCGTAGACCTCTTCGAGCGTCCGGCCCCGCTGGGCCGCCGCGTACAGCCGGTCGCCCAGCCCCTCGCCGCTGTCGGGCAGGGCGGCGAAGTCCGCCCGCCCCATCGTCCGCAGCCGCGCCAGCACGGCCCGCTCCGCCCAGCGCAGCGACGCCGGGTCGGCCCGCAGGGCCGCCTCGTCCGCCGCGGAGAGATACGGCCCGAGCGGGGCCGGGTCCTCCGCGAGGATCCGCGCGCGGAGGTAGGACGCCGAGACGTGCTCCGCGACCGTCTCCGTCCCGTGCCCGGCGCCCCGGCGCGGTACGGTGTGCGCCGTCATCCCGCCGCCAAGCGTGCGGATCGCCCGCAGATACTCGATCCCCAGCGTGTCGTTCGGGGCGCGCAGACAGGCCGCGGCCGCCGGGCCGAGCTGCTCTTCTACGGCCCGCTGCCGCGCCGCCGGGAACGACAGGCCCGCGTCCAGCCCGCACCGCAGGCCCTCCTGCCAGCCGTCGCCCGCGAGATGGTCCGCCACCGCCGCGAGGGGGGCGAGGTCGCCCGTCTCGCTGCCGAACGAGAGCCGGTCCACCACGCCGGTCGCCGCCAGGAGGGAGACGCCGCCGCGCGCGAACCGCTCCGCCGAGGACGCCGCCCACAGGGTGGGCAACTCCAGCACCAGGTCCGCGCCGCCGCGCAGCGCCAGCCCGGCCCGCCGCCACTTGTCCGCCAGGGCCGCCTCGCCGCGCTGGACGAAATGCCCGCTCATCGCGCACACGATGGCGCAGTCCGCGCCGAACGCCGCGCGCACCTGCGCGAGGTGATATGCGTGGCCGCTGTGGAAGGGGTCGTATTCCGCGATGACACCGATCGTCTCCATACACAAGATCCTCCGACAAAAAAGTTGGGAAATAGGGAAAATGGGGCTTGTCCTTTGGCCGGGAATGGGATAATATAATATCGTATGTCTATACTACCGCAAAGCGCCGCACGGCGCAAGGATCTCATCGAAGAGAACGATAAGAAAGATAAGAACGATAAGGAGTTGGAACACCTATGAAAGTCCTGGTCATCAACGCGGGGAGCTCCTCCCTGAAGTATCAGCTGCTCGATCCGGATACCCATCACGTCCTCGCCAAGGGCCTGTGCGAGCGCATCGGCATCGACGGCCACATCAAGCACACCCCCACCGGCGGCGACGTCTATGATGCCGACCGTTACATGCCCGATCACGAGGCCGCCATCAACCTCGTCCTCGAGGTCCTGACCCACAACCACTATGGCGTCATCAAGAGCATGAGCGAGATCGATGCCGTCGGTCACCGCGTCGTCCACGGCGGCGAGGAGTTCACCAAGTCCGTCATCATCGACCGCCAGGTCATGAAGGGCATCCGCGCCTGCATCCCGCTGGCCCCCCTCCACAACCCCGCCAATATCACCGGCATCGAGGCCTGCATGGACGTCATGCCCAACACCCCCATGGTCGCCGTCTTCGACACCGCCTTCCATCAGACCATGCCCCCCAAGGCCTACATCTACGCCGTGCCTTATCGTTGGTACACCGAGAACAAGGTCCGCCGCTACGGCTTCCACGGCACCTCTCACCAGTACGTCTCCCAGCGCGCCGCCGACATGATGGGCCGCCCCATCGAGGAGCTGCGCATCGCCACCTGCCACCTGGGCAACGGCGCCTCCACCTGCTCCGTCAAGTTCGGTAAGTCCATCGACACCTCCATGGGCTTCACCCCCCAGGACGGCCTGCCCATGGGCACCCGCGCCGGCGCCATCGACGCCGCCATCACCGAGTATATCGT
>CAKTJM010000111.1 GCA_934567745.1 uncultured Eubacteriales bacterium
CTCCATGACGACGTAGTCCGCGCCGGAGAGGAAGACGGGGTCGCGGATGATGGGCTGGTCGACGTTGCCGATGTCGCCGGAGAAGACGATCTTCCGCTCGACGTCGCCCTCGGTCAGCCACATCTCGACGCTGGCGGAGCCGAGCAGGTGCCCGGCGTCGACGAAGCGGATCTTGATCCCCTCGCACAGCTCGCAGGTCTGGTCGTATTCCAGCGGGAAGAGGTGGTCCTTCACCTGCGCGGCGTCGGCGACGGTGTACAGCGGCTCGACGGGCGGACGCCCGGCACGCTTGCCCTTCTGGTTCTTCCACTGGGCGTCCATCTCCTGGATGTGGGCGGAGTCCTGGAGCATGATGTCCAGCAGGGCGGCGGTCAGGCGGGTCGTGAAGATCTGGCCGTGGAAGCCCTGCTTGATGAGCAGCGGGACCCGGCCGGAGTGGTCGATGTGGGCGTGGGTGACGATGACGTAATCGACGTCACCGGGAATGAAGTCCAGCTCGCTGTTGTTCCATTCGTCCTTGCCCTGCTGCAGGCCGCAGTCGATGAGGATCTTCTTCCCGTTGGACTCCACGCAGTGGCAGCTGCCGGTGACGGCCTTGGCCGCGCCGAAAAAGGTCAGTTTCATGGTGTCTCCTCCTATATCGTCCTTCCAACGCTCGCCGTGCAGGACGAGCGGGTCCTTCGTTCGTTCTGTTCCTATCATACTCCATCCGGGCCGGTTTGCCTAGGCCCTTTCCGCATTTTCTACGGCCGTATCGTAGGATAAAAAAGGCCCCGATGCGCGCAGGGCGCATCGGGGCCCGGATCGTTGGGGCGTTACTCCTTCGGCTCCTCCTCAGCGGGGGCGGAGCAGCAGCAGGAGGCCTCGGCCTCGGCAGCCGCCTCGACCTCAGTCTCGGCATCCTCGGCGAACGCCTCCTCGGAAGGCTCCTCAGCAGGCGCTTCCTCGGCGACCTTCACGCCGCAGTGGGGGCAGAACTTGTCGTTCTCCTCCAGCTCGGTGCCGCACTCAGGGCAGGCGGGGGCGGCGGGCTCCTCCTCGACCTCGGGCTCCTCGACCTCGATCTTGGTGCCGCACTGGGAGCAATAGAGCGCGTCCTTCTTCAGCTTCGCGCCGCAGGCGACGCACAGGCCGCGGGCGCGGCGATTGGCCTCCATGTCGGCGCGGGCCTCGTCGATGACGGCGCGGGCGCCCTCGATGGAGGAGTAGAGCGCCATGATCTCGTCGTCGAAGACGGACCCGGCGTCGAGCTGATCGACCACCAGCTCGCCGATGTCGAGGGTGAACTCGGTGATCTTGCGCTCCTCGTTGTTGATCTTGAGACTGAGCTTGCCGTTCTCGATCGCGTTGTTGGCGCGGCCGGTGGCTGCGGCGGCCAGACTGCTGAGCTTCTTATGCAGTGCCATGATCATCCACTCCTTTTTGATCTTGATCGTTTCCAAACATCTGAACAGGATCGCGAGGGACCGTTCCGGAACGGTCACACGTCCTTCCCGGCCGCTGTGCGGCCGGACGGGGCGACGGGGGCGCCCAGGCATCCTGTCGATCAGAAATAGGCCTTCATCGCGTCCGTCGCCAGAGAGACGTCGGCGCTGATGGTGATGGTGAACTTGACCTGGTTGCGCTCGGAGAAGCGGTCGAGCCAGTGGAGGAAGTCCTCGACCTCGGCGCTGTCGGGCTCGGAGGGGACGATCTTGCACAGGCTGTCGATGAAGACGTGCGTCAGGTCGTAGTTGGAGGCGTACATCCCGCTGATGAAGCCCTTGAAGAACGTGAAGGTATCGGCGGCGAAGTCGCTCGACTCCACCAGGCGGACCTTGGGGCTGACGTCGAAGACCAGCTTCTTGCCGATCTCCACGCAGACGACGCTCCCGGTCTCGTTCTCGGCGGCGTAGTTGATCATCTCGATCAGCTGCTTGGTCTTACCGGAGCCTTTGGCGCCCATGATGACTCGAACCATTGTGATCACTCCTTTTTCGTTTCAGAAACGGTTCCTTCTGTTGCTTTCATGTTACCATCCCACCGCTGAAATTGCAATGGGGCGACCGCGATTTCACAAAAAATTAACAGCGGTCAAGTCAGGCTGGCGGAAGGCCCCTGCGGGGCCTTCCGCCAGAGGAGATGCAGCCTGCTGCGCGCACGCGCCGTCCTGGCGGACGGCCCGCACACTTGTCGGCTGAGAAGTATTTTCTCCGGCGCGCATGTCACCGGAGAAAATGACCGGACCCTATTTCGCGCCTGCGGGCGCGAAACTCTGCGAGGCTTTTTTGACGGCGGATTCACAGCTTGGTTTCCAGCTCCCTCCGGCGATCCTCATAGCCGGGCTTGCCCAGAAGGGCGAACATGTTCTTCTTATAGGCCTCCACGCCCGGCTGGTCGAAGGGATCGACGCCGAGGAGGTAGCCGGACAGCCCGCAGGCGTACTGGAAGAAGTAGACGAGCTGCCCCACCCAGTGGGCGGTGCGCTCGGGCACGGTGACGAGGAGGTTCGGCACGCCCCCGGCCACGTGGGCCAGGACCGTCCCGCGCCGGGCCTGCTCGGCGACGTAGCGCAGGTCCCGTCCGCGCAGGAAGTCCAGCCCGTCCTCCGGGCGGGGGTCGAGCAGACAGGTCGAGGCGGGCACGAGGAACCGCACCACCGTCTCGAAGAGGTCCCGCTCGCCCTCCTGGATGTACTGCCCGAGGGAGTGCAGGTCGGCGGTGAACTCCACGCTGGCGGGGAAGAGCCCGCGGCCCTCCTTGCCCTCGCTCTCACCGAAGAGCTGCTTCCACCACTCGGCGAACCAGCGCAGCGACGGCTCGTAGCAAGCGAGCAGCTCGATCCGCTTGCCGCCCTCATAGAGGGCGTGCCGCGCGGCGGCGTACTGCCAGGCGGGGTCGTCCTGGCCGCCCCGCTCCAGCCGCGCCCGCATGGCCGCGGCCCCGTCGAGGAGGCCCTCGATGTCCAGTCCCGCCGCCGCCAGCGGCAGCAGGCCCGCCGCGGTCAGGACGGAGTAGCGCCCGCCGATGCTCTCCGGCACCGAGAAGGTCGCATAGCCCTCCTCGTTCGCCACGGCGCGCAGCGCGCCGTGCCGCCGGTCGGTCGTGGCGAAGATGCGGTCGCGCGCGCCCTCCCGGCCGTACTTCTCTTCGAGCAGACGGCGGAAGAGCAGGAAGGCGAGCGCGGTCTCCGTGGTCGTGCCGGACTTGGAGACGACCGAGACGGAGAAGTCGCGGTCGCGTACATAGTCGAGCAGGGCGTTGATCGCGTCGGAGGAGAGGGTGTTCCCGGTGAAGAAGATCTGGGGACGGTCGCGGCGCATGAGGTCGCGCTCCGGTCCGGCCAGCAGGTCGAGCAGGGCCTTGGCCCCGAGGTAGGAGCCGCCGATCCCGATCACGACCAGGACCTCGGACTGGTCCCGGATGATGCGCCCGGCCTGCCGGAGCCGCTGCAGCTCCTCCCGGTCATAGTCGAGCGGCCAGCGCACCCAGCCGGTGAAGGCCCCGCCCCGGCCGGTGCCCTGTTCGAGGAGGCTCTGGGCCTCGGTGAGGGCGTCCAGACGGGAGGAGAGCCAGTTGGGCGGCAGGAAGGGCAGTGCCTGGGAGACATCGAACGATAGCATTCCGATCACCTCTTCACGGATCGATCTTCAAGAGCCTCGGATGAGGATCCTCTGATCGGGACCTCCTCAGTTTTTGAGGCTCTGCATAGGAGCGGGGATGCGGCCGCCGCGCTGCACGAAGGCGGCGCTGGAGAAGCCGTGGACGGGCATCACCGGGGCGGAGCCGAGCAGACCGCCGAACTCCACGGTGTCCCCGACGGTCTTGCCGGGGGCGGGGATGAGCCGGACGGCGGTGGTCTTGCTGTTGACCATGCCGATGGCGGCCTCGTCGGCGATGATGGCGGAGAGGGTCTCGGCGGAGGTGTCGCCGGGGACGGCGATCATGTCCAGGCCGACGGAGCAGACGCAGGTCATGGCCTCCAGCTTGTCCAGGCACAGGGCGCCGGAGGCAGCCGCGGCGATCATGCCCTCGTCCTCGCTGACGGGGATGAACGCGCCGGAGAGCCCGCCGACGTGGTTCGAGGCCATGACGCCGCCCTTCTTGACGGCGTCGTTGAGCAGGGCGAGGGCGGCGGTGGTGCCGTGGGTGCCGCAGACCTCCAGCCCCATCTCCTCCAGGATCCGCGCGACGGAGTCGCCGACGGCGGGGGTGGGGGCGAGGGAGAGGTCCACGATGCCGAAGGGCACGTCGAGACGGCGGGAGGCCTCCCGCGCGACGAGCTGGCCCACGCGGGTGATGCGGAACGCGGTGCGCTTGATGGTCTCCGCGACGACGTCGAAGGGCTGGCCCTTGACCTCCTCCAGGGCGTGGTGGACCACGCCGGGGCCGGAGATGCCGACGCTGACGACGCGCTCCGGCTCGCCCACGCCGTGGAAGGCACCGGCCATGAAGGGGTTGTCCTCGACGGCGTTGGCGAAGACGACGAGCTTGGCGCAGCCGAAGCCGCCGGCGTCGGCGGTGCGGGCGGCGGTCTCCTTGATGACGCGGCCCATCTCGGCCACGGCGTCCATGTTGATCCCGGCCTTGGTCGAGCCGACGTTCACGGAGGAGCACACGAGGTCGGTGGTGGCCAGCGCCTCCGGGATGGAGGCGATCAGGCGGCGGTCGGACTCCGTATACCCCTTCTGCACGAGAGCGGAGAAGCCGCCGATGAAGTCCACGCCGCAGCGCTTGGCGGCCTCGTCCATCGCGTGGGCGAAGGGGACGTAGTCCCGGCAGTCGCTGGCAGCGGCGACGAGGGCGATGGGGGTCACGGAGACGCGCTTGTTGACGATGGGCACGCCGAACTCCTTCTCGATGGCCCGCCCGGTGGGGACGAGCTGCTCGGCGCAGCGGCAGATCTTGTCATAGATCTTCCGGCAGGCGGCCTTGGGGTCCGGATCGGCGCAGTCGAGCAGGGAGATGCCCATGGTGATCGTGCGCACGTCCAGGTGCTGCCGGTCGAACATGTTGATGGTCTGTAGGATCTCGGTAGGGTCTAACATCCGGCTCCCTCCTCAGACGCGGTGCATCGCGCGGAAGGTGTCCTCCCGCTGGGTGTGGATGGTCATGCCCATCTCCTCGCCGAGGGCGGCGAGGGCGTCGGACAGGGCGCCGAAGGGCAGGGGACTGGCGGTCGGATCGACCGACATGACCATGGTGAACAGCTCATCGTGGAGGATGGTCTGGGTGATGTCGAGGATGTTGACGTTCTCTTTGGCCAGCAGGCCGGTGACGGCGGCGATGATGCCGACCCGGTCCTTGCCGACGATGGTGATGACGGCTCGCATAAGGGGTACCTCACTTTTAAAATGTATGTATGTGGGATGAAGCCCAGGGGGGCTCTGACCCGATCGTCAGGAAAGAACGGCGAGTGGGTCAGGGACTCCCTGGAGCGACTCGTTACTCGCCCAGCTCGTCCAATGTACAGGAGAAGGACGGCAGGAAGGTCTCGATGAAATAGGCGACCTCCGGCAGGTCGTAGCTCGCGAGTGCCTCCCGGGTCTGGTCGGCGGCGGAGCGGAACTCCCGGTTCCCCGCCCGCAGCTCCTCCAGGCACTTGATGTGCGCCGAGAGCTTGTCGGCGGCCTTGACCAGGGCCTCGACCTCCGGGTCCTCCTCGGACAGGACGGAGGAGAAGGCGGGGCGCAGCTCGTCGGGCAGCATGGCGGCCAGCTTGTCGGCGGCGTCGCGCTCGACGGCCTTGTACGCCTCGCGGATCGCCGGGTTGGCGTACTTCACGGGCGTGGGCAGGTCGCCGGTGAAGATCTCCGAGGCATCGTGGTACAGTGCGGCCACGGCCACGCGGCCGGGATCGACGGTCCCACCGAAGCGCTCGTTGCGGATCACGGCCAGGGCGTGCGCCAGGACCGCGACCATGTGGGAGTGCTCCTGGACGTTCTCCTGCACGGTGTTGTGCATCAGGCCCCAGCGGCCGATGTGCCGCAGGCGGGCGATGTAGGCGAAAAAGGGGTGGCTCATGGATGGGTCCTCCAAAAAAGAGTTGCAGGATGGGGATCGTTGGGGTAATATTATAGCACAACTCATTTCGATCGACAAGGAAAAGGAGCCGCATCCATGCGCATCGCCATCCACACCCTCGGCTGCAAGGTGAACCAATACGAGACCCAGGCCATGGAGGAGCTGCTGCGCGCCCGCGGGCACGAGCTGGTCCCCTTCGAGGAGCCTGCGGA
>CAKTJM010000112.1 GCA_934567745.1 uncultured Eubacteriales bacterium
TCGGCGACGTGAAGCCCGGTGACTGGTCCTATGACAGCGTGCGCTACGTCTATGAGAAGGGCATGATGACCGGCACCGCGGCGGACGAGTTCAGCCCGAACGCCACCGTGACCCGCGCCATGCTCGTGACGATCCTCCACCGTCTGGAGGGCGCGCCGACCGCGGCGGCCAGCAGCTTCACCGACGTGCCCGCTGGCCAGTGGTACACCGACGCGATGGCCTGGGCGGCGGCCAACGGCATCGTCAACGGCACCAGCGCCACCACCTTCGCGCCCAACGATCCGGTCACCCGTGAGCAGTTCGCGGCGATCCTCTATCGCTACGCGACCTACAAGGGCATGGACGACGTGACGCTGGCGGAGGTCCTCGGCCGGTTCACCGACCGCGACGCCTGCTCGGCCTACGCCGTGCCCGCGCTCGAGTGGGCGGTCCACGAGGGCCTGATCAACGGCATGACCGACACCACCCTCGCCCCCAAGGGCAGCGCCACCCGCGCACAGGCGGCCGCCATCCTGGCCCGCTTCTGCGAGAGCGGCATCCTCAAGTGAGAACGATCCCCTGATGATAGGGAGAGCGCCCCGGATCCGATGGATCCGGGGCGCTTTAGGCTGTCGAAAAACCCCTGTGGGGTTTTCCGACAGGGGGGATGCAGCCCGTTGCGCGCACTCGCTGTCCGTCTTCGACGGCCAACTCGCACACTTACGGGCTGAGAAGTATTTTCTCCGGCGCACATGTCACCGGAGAAAATGATGGGACCCTATTTCGCGCCTGCGGGCGCGAAACTGGGACTCCCTAAGAGCCGCCTTCGGCGGTTGGTCGCTTCCATGGCGCCTGCGGGCGCTCATCTGCGAGGCTTTTTGACACGCGGAAGCTCCAGGCCGCAGGACACACTCATATCCCCCGCGCCGCCGCGTCCCCGCTGTGGATCGCGGCCCAGACGTCCCCGCCGCGCACGCGGTCCCCCACCGGGACCACGCGCAGGCCCTCCAGCGTGTCGCCGTAGGGGTCCTCCGGCTCCGTGCCGAGCGCCAGGACCACCCGGTCGCAGGGGTACTCATACGTCTCCCCCGTCCGCGGGTCCTCCATCCAGATCCGGTCCGCCCCGACGCGCGTGAGCCGCCGGTCCGTCGCCAGCGCCACGTTCCGCAGGTCCAGCACCGCCGTCACCACGTTGCGGTTCGACCCCTGCGCCCTCGGCGCGATGCGGTGCGCCGCCTCGATCACCAGCACGGCGTCGTCCCGCGCCCAGTCGCTCAGCAGCTCCGCCGTCTCCAGCCCCGTCATGCCGGAGCCGACGACCACGACGCTCTCCCCGCGCGGGTCCACCCGCCCGGCGATCACGTCCGCCGCCGTGCAGACGAGCGGCCCGTCGATCCCCTCGATCGGCGGGACCTTCGGCCGCCCGCCGGTCGCGTCGAGGACGGCGTAGGGCCGCAGGGCGGCCAGCTCCTCCGCCGTCGGCGCGTGGCCGCAGCGGAGCGTCACGCCCGCCTGGGCGCACCGGCGCAGCAGGCTCGGCACCAGCGCGCCGATCCGCTCCTTCCGCGGCAGGGCCTGGGCCAGCCGGAGCTGGCCGCCCGGCTCGTCCGCGCGCTCGTAGACCGTCACGGCGAAGCCCCGCCGCGCCGCCGTCCAGGCGGCCATCAGGCCCGCCGGACCGGCCCCCAGGACCACCACCGGCCGCCCGGCCCCGTCCGGGACCAGGGGCGCGATCCGCGCCTCATAGCCCGTCTCCGGCGCGACGGCGCAGGTGATGTGCCCCTCCGTCTCGAACCGGGCGAAGCACGCCATGCACGACAGGCACGGGACGATGTCCTCGTCCCGCCCGGTCAGGGCCTTCTCCGCCCAGCAGGGATCGGCCAGGTGGCTGCGCACCGAGCCGACGAAGTCCAGCGCGCCCTCCTCCAGCAGCCGCTCCGCATAGGCCGGGTCCCGGATGACCGCCACGGCCAGGACCGGGATCCGGACCGCCGCCTTCACCGCGCGGCCCAGGTGCCGCCGCCAGCCCTGGGGGTAGCACATCGGCTCGACGCTCTGGCTGAGCTTGCTGTCCGTGCCGGAGGCCGAGGCGTTGATCGCGTCCACGCCCCACTCTTCGAGCAGCTGGCAGATCTTCACGCCCGTGTCCGCGTGATAGCCGTCGCGCCCGATGTACTCCTCGATCGAGATGCGGAACATCAGGGGGAACGTCGGGCCGCAGGCCGCGCGGATCGCCGCGACGATCATCCGCAGGAGGCGCGTCCGGTCCTCCAGGCTCCCGCCGAACTCGTCCGTGCGCCGGTTCGTCACCGGGCTGAGGAAGCTGTGCAGCAGATAGTGGTGCGCCGCGTGGACCTCCACCCCGTCGAAGCCCGCCAACTGGACCCGCCGCGCCGCCGCGCCGAACTGCGCCGCCAGCTCCTCCAGCTCCGCCGGGGTCGCCGCGCGGGCCTGGCCGCGCTTTTTCCCCCGCATCGGGGAGGCCGCGATCAGCTCGCCGCGGTTGAGCTTCGGGTCGGCGTTCGCGCCCGGATGGAAGAGCTGGGCGAAGATCCTCGTCCCATACGGGTGCACCCGGTCCGCCAGCGCGCGGAAGTCCGCGATCCTCTCGTCGCACGTCGCGTCCAGCTCCCGCGGGAACAGCACGCCGCGCGTCCCGTCCACGCACACCATCTCCGTGATGATCAGGCCCACGCCGCCGCGGGCGCGCGCCTCGTAATACGCCAGCATGTCCTCGGTCATCCGGCCGTCCGGCTCCGTGAGCGACGCCGACGCCGCCGTCATCACGATCCGGTTCGGGATCGTCAGCGTGCCGATCCGTCCGGGGCTGCTCAGCCGTTCATATCTCGCCATCCTCGTCATCCTCTCTGCCTCGTTTCCTCCATTGTATCGGTCCGACGGGCGGATCGCAAGCGTTATGTCGTTTTTACATGGATCTGGGACTTTTTTCCTGTCTGACCTTGACGCAGGGAACCATTTTTGGTATATTTAGGGAGAAAACAGCAGTCCCGTCCTGCATCACAGGACACGATCATTCGGAAAGGCAGGCGCACCATGGCACTTATGACGGCCCGGACACTCAAGGGCAAGACTCTGCTCCTCCCGGAGCTCTTCTCCATCCACACGGATCTCATCGCTGCGGCGCTGCGTTCCTCGGGCTATCGGACGAAGGTCCTGCGCCGCCCCAGCGGACACGCGACAGCCGGTCGCCTGAACTGGCCCGCGCACTGCGTGCTCGACCAGCAGCTGGGCGCGTTCACCGCGCGCGGCTGCGACCCGGACCGGTCCGCCCTGCTGCTGATCCGCACCGGCGACCTCGGGCCGAACTACGTCCCCGCCCTGCGCCACGCGCTCGCCGCGCACGGGCTGGAGCGGGTGCCCCTCGTCCGGCTGAGCACCGTCCGGGACGATGAGCTCCCCTCGCTGGCGATCGGACCGGCGCTGTGCCTGCGGCTCCTCTCCGCCCTGGCCTACGGCGACCTCCTCCTGCTGCTGAGCGAGCAGGTCCGCCCCTATGAGCAGCACGAGGGCGAGACCGATACCCTGCTGCACTGGTGGTCCTCCCACCTGTGCCACGTCCTTGCGGGGCCGGCCGCCGGGCCGATCCAGCTCCACCAGGATCTGCGGCACATGGTCCAGACCTTCGCCGCCATCCCCACCGTGCGCCGGGCCCCGACGAAGGTCGGGCTGGTCGGCGCGGGCTATGTGAAATACTCCGCCTATGCCAGCGGCGACCTCGACCGCCTGCTGCTCTCCCTCGGCTGCCAGCCGATGCGGCCCGGCGTGCTCGGGCTGCTGCACGACCGGATCGGCACGCCGGACGCCGACCAGGGCGCGCCGCGGTGGTGGGCGCGGCTCGTGACCGCCTTCCTCACCGGCTATGAGCGGGACATCGCCAGCGCACTGGCGCGCTGCCCGCAGTTCCAGCGCCCCCAGCCCTTCCGCAAGCTGCGCCAGCGCGGCGTCGCGCTGCTCGACACCGAGACCGACGCCCATCAGGCGGCGGAGATCGCCGCGCTGATCGACCGCGGCTGCACGCACATCCTCTGCGTCCGTCCGCTGCCCGACGCCCTCTCCCTGCGGGTGCGGACGCTGTGGCCGGAGGTGCGCTTCACGACGCTGGCCTACGCGCCCGGTCTGCCCCGCGGCGAACAGGCCGCGCGGCTGCGCGGACAGCTCATGACCGCCCTCGGGCAGGCCCCGACGGACGAGGACGAGCCGCCGTTGCTGGAGAACTCCTGACCCTCCTCCCGGGGGCGGTGCGGCTCACGCTCTCTCCCCGCGCCGCCCCCTTTTTTCACTGCCATCCGACTTTGCGACTCCTTTCTCTACATGTACTTGGGACCGCCCTGCCGTTCGTTCGGCAGGGCGGTCTGAGACTGTCGAAAAACTCCTTCGGAGCTTTTCGACGGAGGGATCGCAGCCCCCTGCGCAAACGCACCGTCCACCTACGGCGGACGATTCGCACACTTGTGGGCTGAGAAGTATTTTCTCCGACGCACATGTCGCCGGAGAAAATGATTTGGCTTTATTTCGCGCTTCCGAGCGCGAAACTCTGCGAGGCTTTTTGAGGCGCTGGGACCGCAAGCCTCCCTCTGACGAGGGAGGTGGCTCGGCGACAGCCGAGACGGAGGGAGAGATACGCAGGCGTAGCCCCAAAGCAGATCCTTCTACCGGTCTCTCCCTCAGTCCGCTCCGCGGACAGCTCCCTCGTCAGAGGGAGCCAAGGGGCGCACGCCCCCCCAGACACGAAAAAGCTCCGCTGGACATCCAGCGGAGCTTTTGTCAGGTTCGTTGTGTAAGGATCTCTTACTTCAGCTCGACCTTCGCGCCGACTTCCTCGAGCTGCTTCTTCAGAGCCTCGGCGTCGTCCTTGGACAGGCCTTCCTTGATGGCCTTGGGGGCGGACTCGACCAGAGCCTTGGCATCGGCCAGGCCCAGACCGGTGATCTCGCGGACGACCTTGATGACCTTGATCTTCTCAGCGCCGAAGTTCTCGAGGACGACGTCGAACTCGGTCTTCTCAGCAGCGGCCTCAGCAGCGGGAGCAGCAGCGGCGGCGACGGCGACGGGAGCAGCGGCGGAAACGCCGAACTCGTCTTCCAGAGCGTGGACCAGCTCAGAGAGCTCCAGGACGGTCAGGGTCTTGATCTCTTCGATCATAGCAGTGATCTTTTCGCTTGCCATAGTAGTTTACCTCCAATATTCAGTCGTATCAAAAAATAGGATGGTTCGGGGTCAGAGGGCAGCTCATTCGCCCTTCTGGTCGGCGATGGCCTGCACGACGCGGGCCAGACCGGAGATGTTGGCGTCCAGGACGGTAGCCAGACCGCGGATGGGCGCGATCATGGTGCCCAGGACCGTCGCGATGAGGATCTCCTTGCTCGGCAGGTCGGCCAGAGCCTGGACCTCGGGGGCAGTGATGACCTTGCCATCGACGAAGCCGCCCTTGATGACGAACTTCTGCTGCGCGGCGAGCTTCTTGGAGAACTCGGCCGCGACCTTGGCGGCGGCGACGGGGTCGCCCTCGCACACGGCGATGGACGTGGAACCGGTCAGATAGTCGCACAGGCTGTCGAGACCGGCATCCTTAGCGGCCAGACGGGCGAGGGTGTTCTTCATGACGAAGTAGTCCACGCCGTTCTTGCGCATCTCGGCACGCAGAGCGGTGTCCTCGGCCACGGTGATGCCCTTGTAATCCACGATGACGCCTGCGGCGGCGTTCTGGAACTTCTGGGACAGCTCCGCGACGATGGCCTGCTTCTCGCTGAGGATCTTTGCATTCGGCATATTCTCGTTTCACCTCCAGGAACAAAGTGGGACCAAAGAACGATCCCTGCATCGGCAAAGACACAGGGATCGGGCAGATCATAGTAAATAAGTCTGCATCCTCGGCAGGATTTATGGGTACCTGCTGTCTTTGGAACGCGATAGGTATTTTATCATCTCAAAGCCACGCTGTCAAGCGTTTCTATGAGTTTTTTCGCTGTGCTCAGCCGAGCTTCGCGCCGTTGACCTTGATGCCGGGGCCCATGGTGGACGCCACGACGCAGCTGCGGATATAGGTGCCCTTGGCAGCGGCGGGCTTGGCCTTGATGATGGCGCCGATCAGCGTGTCGAAGTTCTCCTGGAGCTTCTCCGCACCGAAGGAGACCTTGCCGATGGGGCAGTGGATGATGTTGGTCTTGTCCAGACGGTACTCGACCTTACCGGCCTT
>CAKTJM010000113.1 GCA_934567745.1 uncultured Eubacteriales bacterium
GGCCAGGGCCGCCGTGAAGGCGTCCCCCGCCCCGGTGACGTCCCGCGGCGCGGCCGGGACGGCCGGGACGTGGACCAGCCCCCGCTCGTCCGCGCACAGCACGCCGTCCGCCCCGAGGGTGATCGCCACGCGCCGCGGGCCGAGGGCCAGCAGCGCGCGAGCCGCCGCCGCCAGCCCCGCCTCGTCCCGGATCGGGACGCCGGTCAGCCGCTCCGCCTCCAGCCGGTTCGGCTTGAGGGTGTGCAGTCGGTCGAGGATCGGCCGCAGCTTCTCCCCCTTGACCGTCGAGACCGGGTCGGCGAAGAGCGGGGCGCGGCAGTGCTCCGCCAGCCAGCACAGGGACGCCTGCGGCAGGTTCGCGTCCAGCACGACCAAGGCCGCGCCGTCGAGCACTGTCTGCTGCGCGGCGAAGTACGCGGGCGTGAGCCGCTCGCACAGGTCCATGTCGGACACGGCCAGCGCCATCTCGCCGCCCGGACCGCTCAGGTAGAGATAGGTGGACGTGCGGCCCTCCGGCACGCGCAGGGCGTGGCTGAGGTCGATGCCGAGCGCCGCGCACGAGCGCGCGACATCCTCGGCCCGCGCGTCGCCGCCCAGGGCGGTCAGCAGGACCGTCTCCACGCCCAGCAGGGCCAGGTCGTGGGCGATGTTCCGCCCCACGCCGCCGAGACTGACCGTCACGCGGCCGGGGTTGGAGTCCCCCGCCACCAGCGGCGCATAGGACCGCCCGCCGATGTCCACGTTCGTCCCGCCTGCTACGACGACATACGCCATGCGCACGTCCCCCCTTCCTGTCACGATGAGATGAGATCTTTCTGATGTGATGCGGCCACCCTCGCAGGATGCCCCGCGATGGGCAGCAAAAAAGCCCCCGGGCGACTGCCCAGGGGATTGGTGGAGACAACAGAACTCGAATCTGTGACCTCTCGCGTGTGAGGCGAGCGCTCTACCAGCTGAGCTATGCCTCCATATGGTGACCCGTACGGGACTCGAACCCATGTTACCGCCGTGAAAGGGCGGTGTCTTAACCACTTGACCAACGGGCCGGGGCCCCTTCCCGGACCGTTCGGTCCGGGAAGGTCTGGTAGCGGCAACTGGATTCGAACCAGTGACACCACGGGTATGAACCGAGTGCTCTAGCCAACTGAGCTATGCCGCCGTATCTCGCCCGCTGTCTAGCGAGCGATATTGAGTATACCAGCCCGCGGCCTCTTTGTCAACCGTTTTCTTCGATTTTTTCAGAAACTTCTTCCCAGCCCTTCGCGCGCTCCACCGCGCGCCGCCACTGGGCCAACTCGCGGGACCGGTCCGTCTGTGGCAGATAGACCCGGCCGGGGGCCAGCTCCCGCGCGATCTCCGCCGGGTCGGACCACAGCCCGACGCCCAGGCCCGCCAGGCACGCCGCGCCCCAGGCCGTCGTCTCGACGATGGCCGGGCGCTCCACCGGCACCCCCAGCAGGTCCGCCTGATAGCGCATCATGAAGTCGCTCACGCTCGCGCCGCCGTCCACGCGCAGGGCGTCGATCGGCCGCCCGGCGTCCTGCTCCATCGCGCGGATCAGGTCCGCCGTCTGATAGGCGATCCCCTCCAGCGCCGCGCGGCACAGGTGCGCCCGCGTCGTCCCGCGGGTCAGGCCGACGATGGTCCCGCGCGCGTACATGTCCCAGTGCGGCGCGCCCAGGCCCGTGAAGGCCGAGACGAGGTAGACGCCGCCGTTGTCGGGCACGGTCTCGGCCAGCCGGTCGCACTCCGGCGCGCTGTCGATCAGATGCAGCTCGTCGCGCAGCCACTGGATGGAGGCCCCCGCGCTGAAGACGCTCCCCTCCAGCACAGAGGTCGTCACCCCGGCCCGTCGCCAGCCCACGCAGGTGAGCAGGCCGTGGTCGGAGAGGACCGGCCGGTCCCCGGTGTTCATCAGGGTGAAGCAGCCGGTGCCGTAGGTGTTCTTCAGCTGGCCCGGCGCGAGACAGCCCTGGCCGAAGAGCGCGCCCTGCTGGTCGCCGATCATCCCGCAGATGGGCAGGCCCGCCAGCGCGCCGAGATGCGGCACGCCCGCGGCCACCGTGCCGAGGGCGCCGCTGTCGTCCACCGGCTCCGGCAGCAGGTCCATCGGGACCGACAGCAGGTCGCACAGGTCCTCGTCCCAGCACAGGCGGTGCAGGTCGAAGAGCATGGTCCGGCTGCAATTGGACACGTCCGACGCATGCCGCCGCCCGCCCGTCAGATGCCACAGCAGCCAGCTGTCCACCGTCCCGCAGACCAGCTCGCCCCGGGCGGCCCGCGCCCGGGCGTCGGGCAGCTCGTCGAGGAGCCAGCGGTACTTGCTGCCGGAGAAATAGGCGTCCGGCACCAGGCCCGTCTTCGCGCGGATCAGGTCCGCGTGGGGGCGCAGGCCCTCGCAGAAGTCGGCCGTCCGGCGGCACTGCCAGACGATGGCGCGGCCGACGGGGCGGCCCGTCGCGCGCTCCCACAGCAGGGCGGTCTCCCGCTGGTTGGCCAGGCCGAGGGCCGCGATGGCCGTGGGCGGCACGCCGCTCTTGGCCACGCATTCCTCCGCCGCGCGGAGCTGGCTCTCGAGCAGCTCCATCGGGTCGTGCTCCACCCAGCCGGGGCGGGGGTAGTATTGCCGGAACGGCACCTGTGCCATCGAGACCACCGCGCCGCTGCGGGCGAAGAGGATCGCCCGGGAAGAGGTCGTGCCCTGGTCCAGGGCGAGCAGATAAGCGTCCATCTCGTCGTACCTCCGATCAGTCCGCCGCCGGAGCGGCCGCGCGGCGGGCCCGGCGCACGCGCTGGACCCGGTCCGCGATGGTGAAGACGATGCCGATCCAGATGAGCACGAAGGCGATCATCCGGTCCGGGTCCATCGGCTCCCTCAGGACGAGCAGGCCCACGAGGAACTGCATCGTCGGGTTCATATACATGAGGATGCCGGTGACGTAATAGGGGATCTCCCGCACGCCGATGTTGAACAGCAGCAGCGGGACGGAGGTCACGATGCCGCTGGCCACGAGCAGGAGCAGCGCCGGTCCGTGGAGGACGCCGAGGCTCCCCGTCCCGTGGACGTCCGCCCAGACGATCCAGCAGAGGGAGAGGGGCGTCATGCACAGGGTCTCGGCGAAGAGCGCGGCGTAGGCCGGCAGGTCCGACTGCTTCTTGACCGCGCCATACAGGGCGAAGGACCCGGCGATCAGCAGGGCCAGCCATGGGAACCGCCCCGCCCGGATGACGAGGTACACCAGCCCCGCCGCCGCGAAGGCGAAGGTGAGCTTCTCCAGCACGCTCGGCCGCTCACGGAAGGCGAGGATGCCGATGACGGCCACGAGGACCGGCTCCAGGAAGTAGCCCATGCTCGCGTCGAGCAGGTGACCGCTGTTGACGGCGTAGATGTACAGCCCCCAGTTGATGGTGATGAGCACGCCGCAGACGAGGCAGATGCGGAGCGTCTTCCCTCGGCGCAGGACCGGGCGCAGCGCCGCCAGGCGGTGCGTCGCGGCCATGTACAGCGCGAGGAACACCGCCGACCAGACGATCCGCTGGGCGAGGATGTACATCGGCGGGACCTCGGCCAGCAGGCTCCAGAACAGCGGCAGCACGCCCCACAGCAGGTAGGCCCCCGTCACCGCGGCGAACCCCATCTTCTCTCTTTGATCCACGACCGCTCTCCTCCTCGTTTCGACTTGCGAGCCATTGTATACCCGCGCAGGGGGCGGTGTCAAGATGGGGGGCGGGAGGCTTGACCGAACCGCAGGTGTCCCGCACACGACCATATCGACCTCTGCCAGGTCCGATCGCCCTCTCAGTCCGCTTCGCGGCCAGCTCCCCCAAAGGGGGAGCTCTTTGCGTGGGCCGTCCTCCTCAAGGCAGAGAAAAAGCTCCCACGTCCCGCGAGCTCTCCCTCTGGGAGAGCTGGCACGGCGCAGCCGTGACTGAGAGGGCGCGCGGGCAGAGCAGAGATATCCCCCGCTGTGTGCGGGAACACATCGTGACCGAGCAGGGCGCGCGAACGGAACGGGTCCACCGCGCCCCGCGAGACCGTCTCCCTCCCATCGATAAAATCGACCCGCCCATCCGCCCTCCGCATGACAGGAGGGCTTGTTTTTTCGTTGGCTTTTGTTATAATGAGACGATACTAAAAAAACAAAGGAGACTCCCCCATGGCTTCTACTCTCTTCACCCCCGGCCGGATCGGCTCTCTGGAACTGCCGAACCGCCTGATCCGCTCCGCGACCCAGGACCCCTTCGGCCGCCGCGACGGCACCTGTGCGCCCGAGCAGGTCGCCCTCTACCGTCAGCTCGCCGAGAGCGGCGTGGGGGCCATCATCACCGCCTACAGCTACATCTCCCCCGAGGCCCGCTCGACCGGCATCCAGGTCGGCTTCGCCACCCCCGCCCAGCGCGCCAGCCAGAAGGAGGTGCTCGACGCCGTCCACGCCGCCGGCGGGAAGCTCATCCTCCAGCTCATGCACGCCGGGATGAACGTCTTCATGTCCGCCAAGCACGTCTACGGCGGCCGCCTCCTCGCCCCCACCGGCGGCATGACCGCCCCGAACGAGATGACCACCACTGCCATGACCAGCGCCGACATGGACAAGATCCTCAAGGACTTCGCCGACGCCGCCCGCGCCGCCAAGGCGATGGGCTTCGACGGCGTGCAGCTCCACTGCGCCCACGGCTACCTGCTCAGCCAGTTCCTCGACCCGAACACCAACGCCCGTACGGACGACTTCGGCGGCAGCGCCGCGGACCGCTTCCGCTTCCCCGGCGGGTGCCTGCGTGCCATCCGCGAGGCCGTCGGGCCGGACTATCCCGTCCTCGTGAAGCTCAACAGCAACTGCGCCGGTGAGGCAGACGCCCAGTACGCCAAGGACCTCGTGTACTTCTGTCAGCAGTTCGAGGCCCTCGGCGCCGACGCCATCGAGCTCTCCGGCTACAACTGGCTCGGTCTGGGCAAGAAGAAGGCGCACGACTTCTACCTCAGCCGCGCCAAGGAGATCGCCGCCCAGGTCAAGATCCCGCTGATCCTGGTCGGCGGCGTGCGGAGCGTCGCCGACGCGGACGCCGCCCTCGACGCAGGCATCGCCTTCGTCTCCGCCTCCCGCCCGTTCATCTGTCAGCCGGACTTCTACCAGAAGCTCCAGGCCGGTGAGGAGGCCGCGTGCATCGGCTGCACCAAGTGCCTCGGCAGCATCTGGACCAAGGAGGGCCGCCGCTGCGTCAAGCACGAGATCCCGCCCGAGTTCGCCGCCCAGGCCGAGCAGAAGTGAGCGATCCCGTCCCATAGTCCCCCAAAACGGCACCGCCGCCGGAAGGATCTCCTTCCGGCGGCTTTCCTTTTCGCGCGCCCCGTGGTATCGTTTCATCGTACAAACGTTCGATATCGAAAGGAGGGCGCGCCCATGTCCTGTCCCTGGCCGCACTGTGTCCTGCGGTACGACGGCAGCTTCGCCGGGTTCCTCACCTGTGTGGCGGAGAGCTTCCGGCTCCGTGTGTACCCCTGCTGCTTCCAGGTCCCGCACCAGCCGCCGGAGGACCGCTGGCCGCTGTACCCGGTGGCGACGGACCGGGACCTGGCCCGTCGGGTCTATGCCTGGCTGGCCGCCGCCCCCGCCCTGCGCGAGCTGGTGACGCGGGGGATGCTCACGAGCCTGCCGCAGCGGGAGCGGCTGCTCTTCGACCTCATCTGGCTGTGGGTCCGGGGCGAGGCCCCGCTGGAGGATGGGCGCGCCGAGGTGGTCCGCCGGGCGGTCCGGGTCCTGGACGCGGAGCTGGCGGCCGTCACAGCAGGTCTGCGCCTGCGGGACGTCGGCGGGCTGCTCGTGGGGCAGATCGCGCCGCGCGACCGGCTCCTGCCCCTGCTCGGGCCGCAGCTGAGCGCGGCCCGGCCGGAGCGGGGGATCCTGGTCCACGACCGGATGCACCGGGAGCTGCTCTGCTGCGTCGGGGGCCGGTGGCGGCTCCGCGCGGCGGACCGGCTGGACCCCGCGCAGCCGGAGGAGGTCGCCGCGCTATGGCGGCGAGGCCGCCCGGAGGAGGGGGCGCGGCTGGCATGAGGCAGGAAAACGGCCCGGCGGCCCCAATGGGGCCGCCGGGCCTAGGCTGTCGAAAAACCCCTGCGGGGTTTTCCGACAGAGGGGATGCAGCCCCCTG
>CAKTJM010000114.1 GCA_934567745.1 uncultured Eubacteriales bacterium
CGGCACGATCGACCTGTCCCTGGACACCACGAGGGACGAGGGCGTCGTCTGGACGATCGACGGCACGGCCGCGATGGTCGCGTCGGGCTGGACCCACCAGGGCGGGCAGCTCTGGTCGTTCCGCGGCACCGACCGGGAGGAGGCGCTGAGCCGGGACGGCGGCGACGTCCTCGGCTGTGTGGCGTTCCAGGATGAGGCCGGGGCCGCGCTCCCGACCTTCGACAGCACGCGGATCCAGGAGGACCGGACCTTCCTCCAGGCGTACGACCACGCCCAGGTCCTCCGGATCGACCGGACCTGACAGACAGACCAATCGTTTTTGCGTGAAAAAAGCGGGACGCCGATCGTCGGCGTCCCGCTCCGTTCGTTCAATCCATGGAGAAATTGGTGCGCTTGCTGCGGATGAGGTAGAGGGTCTTGCCGTCGGCGGTCAGCCGGGCGTTGTCCAGCACCTCGGGGGCCTCCAGCAGGATCTCCCGCAGCTTGTTCATGGCGATCACGACCACGCCCTTCTCGGTGGACTCGATCCCCTTCTCCTCCAGATGCTTGAAGAAGGCGTAGAAATCCTTCGAGACGAAGAGGTTCCGTCCCTCCAGCTTCACCGGGCGATAGCGGCCGGACAGGAGCAGGCTCTGCTCCATGTGCTCCGCGGGGATCAGGTCCCCCTGGGAGGGCCGCAGGAAGAAGGCCCACTTGCCCAGCCCGACGGGGTCCACGAAGTGGTAGTCGGCTGGCTCTTTGCGGATCTTCTCTTCCGGGGTGGTCTCGATGAACATGGGGGATGCCTCCTTCAAGGGTGGGATGGCCGCCGCGCGGCGGCCGCTCGGATCACAGGTCCAGGTCGGTGTCCATGAGCTTCTTCGCGACCTCGTCGTGCAGACGGGCGGCGAAGTCGGCGTAGGACATCGCGCCGAGATCCTTGCCGGTGCGGTGCCGCGGGGAGACGGTCTGCGCCTCGATGTCGCGGTCGCCGACGACGAGCATGTAGGGGACCTTCTCCAGCGTGGCCTCGCGGATCTTCTTGCCGATCTTCTCGCTGCGCTCATCGACCTCGGCGCGGAAGCCGTCGGCGTCGAGCTTGCGGGCGATCTCATGCGCGTACTCCGCCGCACGGTCGGTGACGGGCAGGACCTTGACCTGCACGGGGGCCAGCCAGGCGGGGAAGGCGCCGGCGAAATGCTCGGTGATGACGCCGATGAAGCGCTCGATGGAGCCGAGCACGACGCGGTGGAGCATGACGGGGCGGTGCTTCTGGCCGTCCTCGCCGATGTACTCCAGCTCGAACCGCTCGGGCAGCTGGGAGTCGAGCTGCACGGTGCCGCACTGCCAGGTCCGGCCCAGGGAGTCGGACAGGTGGAAGTCGAGCTTCGGCCCGTAGAACGCGCCGTCGCCCTCGTTGACCTCGAACTCCTTGCCCATCTCGGTGATGGCTTCCTTCAGGATGTCCTGGTTGTGCTCCCACTGCTCGACGGTGCCGATGTGGTCCTCGGGCATGGTGGACAGCTCGATCTTATAGGGCAGACCGAAGACGGAGTACACCTCGTCGAAGAGCCGCACGACGTTTTTCAGCTCGTCCTTGAGCTGCTCCTGGGTCATGAACAGGTGCGCGTCGTCCTGGGTGAAGCAGCGCACGCGGAACAGGCCGTGCAGCGCGCCGGACAGCTCGTGCCGGTGGACCAGGCCCAGCTCGCCCACGCGCAGGGGCAGGTCGCGGTAGGAGTGGGGCTGGCTGGCGTAGACCATCATGCCGCCGGGGCAGTTCATGGGCTTGATGGCGTAGTCCTCGCCGTCGATGACGGTGGTGTACATGTTCTCCTTATAGTGGTCCCAGTGACCGGAGCGCTCCCACAGGCGGCGGTTGAGGATGATGGGGGTGGAGACCTCCACATAGCCGTAGCGCTTGTGGACCTCGCGCCAGTAGTCGATCAGGGTGTTCTTCAGCACCATGCCCTTCGGCAGGAAGAACGGGAAGCCGGGGCCCTCCTCGGTGAGCATGAACAGGCCCAGCTCCTTGCCGAGCTTGCGGTGGTCGCGGCGCTTGGCCTCCTCGATGCGGGCGAGGTACTCGTCCAGCTCGTCCTTCTTGGGGAAGGCGACGCCGTAGATGCGCTGGAGGGTCTGGCGGTTGGAGTCGCCGCGCCAGTAGGCGGCGTTGCAGGCGGTCAGCTTGATGGCGTTGCCCTTCACGCGGCCGGTGGAGTCCAGGTGGGGACCGGCGCAGAGATCCACGAACTCGCCCTGCTTGTAGAAGGAGATGTGCGCGTCCTCGGGCAGGTCGTTGATCAGCTCGACCTTGTACGGCTCGTCGAGGCCCTCCATGAACTTGACGGCCTCCTCGCGGGGCAGCTCGAAGCGTTCGAGCTTGAGCTTCTCCTTACAGATCTTGCGCATCTCGGCCTCCAGCTCGCTCAGCTGGGTCTCGGAGAAGGGCTCGGGGGTGTCGAAGTCGTAATAGAAGCCGGTCTCGATGGACGGGCCGATGGCCAGCTTGACCTCGGGGTGCAGGCGCTTCATCGCCTGGGCGAGGATGTGGGAGCAGGTGTGCCAATAGGTCCGGCGGTATTCCGGGTTCTCAAAGGTATACAGGTTCTCGTCTGCCATGATAGACTCTCCTCTCGCAGTATGGGGCAAGGGAAAAATAAAGAGACCCGCCCCTGCATGATCGTCAGGGGCGGGATATGCTTCGGTATCTCGCGGTTCCACCCTGCTTGCGCGCCGCCCGTGCGTGGCACGGGGACAGCGGGCCGCTTCGTTGCCGCTGTAACGGGCGGTCCCGGCCCAGCCTACTGCGCGAGTGGGTTCGGTGGGCGGCTCAGGGGGGGTGGACGCAGGGGGGGTCGTGGCCGTGCAGACGCGCTCGCAGCCGTAAGGCGCGTCCTCTCTGTGCGGGCGGACCGGCGTGGTCCCCTTCATTGCCGATATCGGGAGATATTATACAACGTCCGTCCGAAAAAGTCAAGAAAAAACCGGAAGATCGGGCGAAATGCGGATCTGAGGGGCCAGTCCGGCCCCTCAACGACCGGCGGAGACCAGCTCCTCGGCGGCCTGGCGCATCGCGTCGGCGAGGGCGTCCAGTTCGGCCTTGGTGTTCTCCGGGCCGAAGGAGAGGCGGAGCATCCCGTCGCGCACGGGCTTCGACAGCCCCATGGCGGCGTAGACGTGGCTGGCCTGCCCCCGGTGGCAGGCGGAGCCGGAGGACAGGCAGAACCCGCGGTCGCTCAGCCAGCGCACGATGACCTGGCTGGGGTAGCCGGGCAGGGACACGGCGCAGATGTGCGCCGCGCCGCCGCGGGAGACGATCCGCAGACCGGGGACGACCGCGGTCAGCCGCTCCTCCGCATAGGCGCGCAGGTCGGCGAGCGCCCGGGCGTTCGCCTCCCGCTCGGCCAGACCGAGGGTGCAGGCCGCGGCGAGCGCGGCGATCTGGGGCGTGGCCTCTGTGCCGGAGCGCAGCCCGTGCTCCTGCCCGCCGCCGCGGATCAGGGGCGGGGCCTTCACGCCCGCGCGGACGTACAGCGCGCCGCTGCCCTTGAGCGCGCCGATCTTGTGCCCGCTGACGGTCAGCAGATCCACGCCCAGGCCGGGCGCGGTGAACGGGAGCTTCAGGAAGCCCTGGACGGCGTCGCAGTGGAGGAGGGCGCGGCTCTTTTTCCGCTTGAGGACCGCCGCCGCGTCCTGGACGGGCTGGATGGCGCCCGTCTCGTTGTTCACGAGCATCATCGACACGAGGACGGTGTCCTCCCGCAGGGCGGCCTCCAGATCGGCGATCCGGACGCGGCCGTCGGCGTCGGGCAGGAGGTAGGTGGCCTCATAGCCCTGCTGCTCCAGCGCCTTGCACGGCTCCAGGATGGCGGCGTGCTCGACGGCGGTGGTGATGATGTGGCGGCCCCGGTGGCGGCCCAGATGGGCCGCGATGTGCACGGCCCAGTTGTCGCCCTCGGTCCCGCAGGAGGTGAAATAGACCTCGCCGGGCCGACAGCCGAGCGCGCGGGCGACGGCGGCGCGGTGCTCCTCCAGCGCGGCGGCGGCCTGCTTGCCGAGGTGGTGGAGGGAGGAGGGGTTGCCGTAGCCCTCCGTCATGGCGGCGAGGGCGGCCTGAGCGGCCTCGGGCCGCACGCGGGTGGTGGCGGCGTGGTCGAGATAGACGGTCTGCATCGTGAAAAACCTCGTTCCGGTCGTAAGATAGCAATAACTTATCTATTTTACCGACGAACGGGGGAAAAGTCAAGGCTGCGCCCCGCAGAAGAGGTCCAGCAGGACCCCGCGCCAGATCTGCCACAGGGAGAGCTTCTCGCACGCGGCCCCGGCCACGAGCGGCAGGGTCGCGCGCTCCTGTCCGTCCACGAGGACGGTGAGCGTCCCGACCTGCGCCCCGGCCTCGACGGGCGCGGCGAGGGCGTCGGGCAGATCCACGGTGGTCGTGACCTTCCCGGCATCGGCCTTGGCCAGCAGGAGGGACCGGTCCTCGCCCAGCCCGATGGGGACGGACGGATCGACGCCGAGGCTGACGGGCAGGTCCGGCAGCGGCTCGGACGGCGCGACGGGCACGAGCGCCCAGCCCGCGAAGCCGTAGTTCAGCACGGTCTTGGCCGCCTCGAACCGCTCGGCGGAGGTCGGCGCGCCGAGGATGACGGCGATCAGCTCCATGCCCTCGCGCTCGGCGGTGGCGGAGAGGCAGTAGAGCGCCTCGTCGGTCGAGCCGGTCTTCAGGCCGGTCGCGCCGTCGTAGAAACGGATGAGCTTGTTGGTGTTGCTCAGTTGGAAGGCCCCGCCGCGCAGGGAGTCCATCCAGATCGTCGTGAAGGCGCGCACGTCCGGGTGGTCCAGGATCAGCGCCCGGGACATGACCGCGATGTCGTGGGCGGAGGTCCGGTGCCCCTCGGCGGGCAGGCCGGTGCAGTTCATGAACTGGGTGTCGGCCATGCCCAGCTCGGCGGCACGGGCGTTCATCCGCGCGACGAACTCGGCTTCGGTCCCGGCGAGATGCTCGGCCATGGCGACGCAGGCGTCGTTGCCGGAGGCGACGGCGATGGCCTTGAGCATGTCGCGCACGGAGAACTGCTCGCCCTCCTCCATGTAGACCTGCGACCCGCCCATCCCGGCTGCGGTGGCGGAGACGGGGATCATGTCGTCGTAGCCGAGCTGGCCGGAGTCCACGGCCTCCATGATGAGCAGGAGGGTCATGACCTTGGTGACGCTGGCGGGGGCCAGGACGGCGTCGCCGTCCTGGGACCAGAGGACCTCGCCGGTGGTCTTCTCCATGAGGATCGCGCCCTTGGCGGGGACCTCCGGTCCGGCGGCCGCGGCGGGCAGCACGAGGAGGGCGGCGGTGAGCAGGAGCGCGAGGATCGTCTTCGTTCGGGACATGGCATGGACCTCCTGTCGATAGGCTGATGAGAGCCTATGCGCGGGCGGTCCGGATCATGCGGGGTCGGTCGGGGGATCGTCGTCCTCGGCGGCGAGGTAGCGCTCCTCGCAGTCGCGCTGGGCCTGGATGAGCCGGTCCTGGGCGTGGACGGCGGACCAGCCGCCGTCGATGCCCTCGATGACCGCCTCCACCTCGTGGAAGAGCAGGGCGTAGAGCTGTCGGTAGTCCATGTGAAGGCCCTCCTTTGACGTCCAAAATTTGGCGTTTCCATTCTACACCCATAAAATGACCACTGTCAATGTCGCAACGACATTTTCAACAGGTTTAAAGAGCGGGGCTTCTTCCCTACACTAGGGGAGAGGTGAGGACCATGAAAGAGGAATATCGGGACCTGTATCGGAAGTTCGGCCTGAACGTGGTCTATTACCGCAAGCGGATGCGTGTGACGCAGGAGGGCCTGGCCGAGCTGCTGGACATCCAGCGCAGCCACATCAGCGCGATCGAGCTGGGCAACGTGGGGGTGTCCTTCGACCTCATCTTCAAGATGTGCGAGGTCTTCCAGATCAAGCCGAAGGATCTCTTCGATTTTCGGGATTGAACGCGCCCCGGACCAGATGGTCCGGGGCGTCAGCGTGTCAAAAAGCCTCGCAGATGAGCGCCCGCAGGCGCCATGGAAGCGAGCAACCGCCGAAGGCGGCTCTTGGCGAGTCCC
>CAKTJM010000115.1 GCA_934567745.1 uncultured Eubacteriales bacterium
CCAGACGACCGTCCAGGCCGCGCCGTTCCGCTCCTCCATGACCTACGAGATCCTGCTGATGGTCGTCATCGGCGGCATCGGCTCCATCTCCGGCAGCTGCATCGCCTCCTTCCTGTACATCGCGTGCTCGGAGTGGTGGCTGCGCTTCCTCGACAGCGGCTCGTTCCTCGGCATGTCGGTGCCGTTCTTCCGCGACGGCTTCCGCAAGGTCGTGTTCTCGTTCATCATCATGATCATCGTGCTCTTCTTCTCCCGCGGCATCATGGGGGACAAGGAGCTATCGTTCTACGGATTGATCCGTAAGATACGGCGGCGCAAGGAGCGCAAGGCGACCGCCGCCGCAGACACGAAGGGAGGCGATGCGCAGTGACGGCAGAACGTGAGCCTGTCCTGCAGGTCGAGCATGCGACCATGCAGTTCGGCGGTGTCGTGGCAGTCAACGACCTGTCCCTCGAGGTGCGCCGCGGCGAGATCGTGGCGCTGATCGGCCCGAACGGCGCCGGTAAGACCACCGCCTTCAACGTCATCACCGGCGTGTACCAGCCGACGAACGGCCAGGTGTCCTTCCTCGGCAAGCCGATGGTGCGCAACCACCCGCGTGGGAAGATGAAGAAGCTCTACAAGGGCGCGGAGCCTGACATGTTCGTCCACCAGCACACCATCGCCCCCACGCCCGACCACATCACGAAGCTCGGCATCGCCCGGACCTTCCAGAACATCCGTCTGTGGAAGAGCATGACGGTGCTCGACAACGTCCTCGTGGCCAAGCACATGCGCGCCAAGCACAACGTGTTCTCCTCGACGTTCCGTCTCGCATGGCACGAGGAGCACCGGATGCGCGAGGAGGCCGAGGCGCTGCTCAAGGAGCAGGGCCTGTGGCAGTACCGCGACGATCTGGCGACGAGCCTGCCCTACGGCCTCCAGCGCCGCCTGGAGATCGCGCGGGCCCTGGCCACGGATCCGCAGCTCCTGCTCCTCGACGAGCCCGCCGCGGGCATGAACCCGCAGGAGACGCTGGAGCTGGCGGCCTTCATCCATGACATCCGCGAGAAGTATAAGCTGACCGTCCTGCTGATCGAGCATCACATGGACCTGGTCATGAACATTTCGGACCGCATCTACGTGCTGGACTTCGGCAGCCTGATCGCTCAGGGCCTGCCCGCAGACGTCCAGAAGGACCAGCGGGTCATCGACGCCTATTTGGGGGTAGTGGAAGATGAGTGAGCCTATCCTGAGCATCCAGGACCTGAAAGTCAACTATGGCGGCATCGAGGCCGTGAAGGGCATCTCCTTCGACGTTCCGGAGGGGGAGATCGTCACCCTGATCGGGGCCAACGGCGCGGGCAAGAGCTCGACGCTGCGCGCCATCTCGGGCCTGGTGAAGCCGCGCAGCGGCAAGATCCTCTACAAGGGAGAGGACATCACGGGCAAGAACCCGACCGAGATCGTCTCGCGCGGGATCACGCTGGTCCCCGAGGGGCGGCGGATCTTCCCGGATCTGACGGTCAAGGAGAACCTGCGCGTCGGCGCGTACCTGCGCAAGGACGACCTGACCGCAGACATCGAGTGGGTCTATGACCTGTTCCCGCGCCTGCGGGAGCGTGAGTGGCAGGCGGGCGGTACGCTCTCCGGCGGTGAGCAGCAGATGCTGGCCGTCGGCCGGGCGCTGATGAGCCGTCCGAAGGTCATGATGATGGATGAGCCGTCCCTGGGCCTGGCCCCGCTGGTGGTGCGCGAGATCTTCCGCATCATCGAGGAGGTCAACAAGCAGGGCGTGACCATCCTGCTGATCGAGCAGAACGCCAACATGGCGCTCAAGACGGCGGACATGGGCTACGTCCTGGAGACGGGCCGCATCACGATGTCCGGCCCCGGCAAGGAGCTGCTCGTGAACGAGGCCGTCAAGGCCGCCTATCTGGGCACCTGATCGCAAGACCGGCGGGGGACGCAGCTGCGTCCCCCGCCTTTTCGTGCGCCGATCGCAGGAGGACGGCCGGTCGAGAGGGACTTTTTGTGTCAGATGCACTGACTTTTTGTTCCTGAAACGGTCCCGCGAAGGATAGACGTGACGGGAAACCATCCGAATTTTCCATCGATTGGAAGAAATTCGTTAGAAACTTACAAAAAGGGTACACGGAAATTAGTGACCTTCACGTGATTAAGAACAAAAAGTGAAAGTTTGCATCGACCCTCTTGCAAAAACATTTTGACGGTGCTATAATCTCACCTGTGAACGACGAGGGGAGCGCGCCGCTTCCCTCTCAGTCATTCGAGGTTCGTAGAGAGAAGGAGGCAACGAACATGAGTGTACAGGGATCTATGATGGAACGCACGGACGGGTCTTTCACCGTCATCAACGCCTGTTATGCTCTGACTGAGCAGTATCGCAGTCTGCTGGCCAGCCTGGGTCACCGCAACGACCTGACGGAGAACGAGATGCTGGTGCTGGTGCATCTGGCGCTCAATCCGGAGGCCTGCACGCAGAAGAAGCTGCAGAGCACCAACCTGAACCTGTCGGTCTCGTCGGTGTGTCGTATGGTGGAGGGCCTGCGTAAGAAGGCTTTCCTGACCACCGAGCTGGACGCGCACGACCGGCGCTCGTGGCTGATCCACCTCACGACCGAGGGCCAGGCCCTGGCGGAGGAGTTCCGCACGAAGCTGCACGACCGTCTGGAGGAGATCTTCAGCGCGATCCCCGGCTTCGACACCGACGCGTTCGTGACCGTCATGGCCAGCGCGACCAGCGCCGCACAGCAGCGTCGTCCGCAGATGCGGCATAACGTCATCTGATCCCCTCGCACCGTGTGCGGGCGCAGGCCCGCCCGTTCGCAAGTCAAGATCTTGATATATCGCAAGCAGCTTTCAGGAGAGCGCCATGTGTCGCAAGGTGGCGCTCTCCTTTCATTTTCTCCGGAACGCATGATCTCGCATCTTCTCCTGCAGGTTTTTTGGACGTTTGGCCGTTTTTGCAGGAAACGGATCGTAAACGATTGACAAGCCCTGGGAGAGTGGCTATAATGGGCACGACTGGCAGAGCGCATCGCATTCGTCCCACTCCATTATATAACGTCAGATGTTGCTCCCAGACACACCCACCCCCAGCCCGTACCGAATGGTGCGGATTTTTATATTTATATATGAGCGGTGCGATCCGCTCCACTGGCATGAGAAAGGCCGCGCGCAGGATGGACCGTCTGCGCGGACGCGGCAGAGGGAGGAGCACGATGGAAGAGAAATGGGCCCAGTACGGGCGCTATGCGGCGGACGGAGCTGCCGCGACCGACGATCGGGCCGAGAGGTCGGCCCGCAGCACAGACGCCGGACAGGACCAGGCCTTCGTGGTCCTGGATGCCTGCCACGCGCTGATCGAGCAGTATCAGGCGCTGCTGGCCCAGATGGGCCGCCGCAACGAGCTGACGGTGAACGAGATGCTGGTGCTGGTCCAGCTCGCACTGATGCCGGACGCCTGCACGCAGAAGGACCTGATGGGGACGCATATGGGCCTGTCGGTCTCGTCCGTGTGCCGGATGGTCGAGTCGCTTCGTCAGAAGGACTGCCTGACCACCGAGGTGGACGTGCACGACCGCCGGTCGTGGCTGATCCACCTGACGACCCGCGGGCACGATCTGGCGGAGGAGTTCCGCGACCGGCTGCACGTGCGGCTGGACGAGATCCTCGGCGCGGTGCCGGGGCTGGACCCGGAGGCGTTCGTCGCCATCATGATCCACGCCGGGGACGCTGCGCGCCAGCGCAAGGGCACGGTCGGGAAGGGCACTTCCTTTTGAATGAGCTGTTCAACGATCTTAACTTCATAAAGCGGAAAGGGGCTGTCAGCGATTGCAAGCTGGCGGCCCCTTTTCTTCAAGAAATGGTCCGAAAATACGTGTTTATGAGAAGATGAACGAAAAAAATACCAGTTTAAGAGGACGAGTTTGCATTTAGTTGCATCATAACTCGCAAAAGCAACTATTTTTATAGTTGACAAAGGTATGGGGGAAAGCTATAATAAGTATCGATATACCGGGCCCCGCTATCCTTGTATCCCCATGGATCCCGCCCCTTTCGCGGCGGTGCTGGGCCCGCCAGTTTTTTCCGCACGGTCCTGTGCGGAGCGCACCTTCCGCAAAGCATATCTGAGCCGCAGCTGGCTCTTGAAATCAGCCGTGCTCCTCATCGAGAACGTCCCCGCGCACGGCAAAAGGAGGAATACGATGAACGAAAGACCGGACATCTATTGCAGCACCTGCGGTGCTGACGAGAAGGCCTTGTACGATCAGGTGGCCCAGGTCATCGCCAAGTACAAGGACACCGATGGCTCTCTCATCATGGTGCTCCACGCGGCCCAGGAGATCTTTGGTTATCTCCCCATGGAGCTGCAGGAGTTCATCGCCGACGGCATGGGCCTGCCCGTGTCGGAGGTCAGCGGGGTGGTCAGCTTCTATTCGTTCTTCTCGACCGAGAAGCGCGGCAAGCATACCATCCGCATGTGTCAGGGCACCGCGTGCTATGTGCGCGGTGGCAAGAAGGTCGTCGACGCCATCCGCAACGAGCTGGACGTCGAGGTCGGCGGCACGACGGAAGATGGTCAGTTCACCTTCGAGATCGCGCGCTGCATCGGCGCCTGCGGTCTGGCACCGGCCATGATGGTGGACGATGATGTGTATAAGCAGGTCTCTCCCGCCAAGCTGCGCGGCATCCTCGCGCGCTATCAGGACGACCTGTGTGAGAAGGAAGGGGGTGCCGGGGCATGATCCGCAGTATCGCTGATCTGAAGGCCATGAAGGAGGCCTATCTGGAGAAGATGGGCCAGTACGAGCACATGTGCATGGTCTGCTACGGCACCGGCTGTGTGTCCTCCGGCTGTAAGCGGGTGCGCGACGCGCTCGTCGAGGAGCTGGAGAAGTACGGTCTGACCGACAAGGTCGCCGTCATCGAGAGAGGCTGTATGGGCACCTGCGCCGTCGGCCCCGTCGTCTACGTCCTCCCGGACGAGACCTACTACACCGAGATGACCCCCGAGCGCATCGCGGACGTCGTGAAGAAGCACTTCGTCGGCGGCGAGCCGGTCATCGACTACACCTTCTACGACACCATCCAGAAGAAGCGTATCGCCAACATCCACGACGTCGCCTTCTTCCATGAGCAGGTCCGTATCGCCCTGCGCAACTGCGGCCTGATCGACGTCAACTGCATCAACAGCTACGTCTCAAAGGACGGCTATCTGGCCTTCGCCCAGATCCTCGAGCGCGGCGACCGCATGGCCGTCATCGAGGAGATGAAGAAGTCCGGCCTGCGCGGCCGCGGCGGCGCGGGCTTCCCCACCGGCGTGAAGTGGGAGGCCGCCTACAACCAGCCCGGCGACGAGAAGTACATCATCTGTAATGCCGACGAGGGCGACCCCGGCGCGTTCATGGACCGCTCCGTCTTCGAGGGCGACCCCCACAGCGTCATCGAGGGCATGCTGATCGGCGGCTACGCCATCGGCGCCAATCACGGCGTCGTCTACATCCGCGCGGAGTATCCCATCGCCGTCGAACGTCTGAAGGCCGCTCTGGAGATGGCCCGTGAGGAAGGCGTCCTGGGCAAGGACATCTTCGGCTCCGGCTTCGACTTCGACATCGAGATCCGCATCGGCGCGGGCGCCTTCGTCTGCGGCGAGGAGACCGCCCTCATGGCCTCCGTCGAGGGCCAGCGCGGCGAGCCGCGGCAGAAGCCGCCGTTCCCGTTCCAGTCCGGTCTCTTTGGCAAGCCCACCATCATCAACAACGTCGAGACCCTGGCCACCGTGCCCGCCATCATGCTCAACGGAGCGAGCTGGTTCCGCCAGTTCGGCACCGAGAAGAGCCCCGGCACCAAGGTCTTCGCCCTCACCGGCAACATCGTCAACACCGGCCTGGTCGAGGTCCCCATGGGCACCCCGCTCTCCGAGATCATCTACTCCATCGGCGGCGGCATCCCCAACGGGAAGAAGTTCAAGGCCGCCCAGACCGGCGGCCCCTCCGGCGGCTGCATCACCGCGGAGAACATCAACACCCCGCTCGATTACGAGTCCCTGGCGGCCCTCGGCTCCAT
>CAKTJM010000116.1 GCA_934567745.1 uncultured Eubacteriales bacterium
CACGCCTATCTGCGTGACTACGGCGTCTGCCGTATCTGCTTCCGCGAGCTGGCATACAAGGGCCAGATCCCCGGCGTCAAGAAGGCTTCCTGGTAAGTATGGCATCGCTGCGGCGGGTCGCTCACGGCCCCCTGCGGCGTCCCCATAGAACATCCCCCCAGCCGACGGCAAAAGGTCCCCTCCGGCAGGAGGCGATACCTTGCCGCCGATACAGGCACAGCCTGTACTATTATAGGAGGTATTCGACCTATGCACATCACCGATCCCATTGCGGATATGCTGACCCGTATCCGCAACGCGAACAACGCCAAGCACGACACCGTAGACATCCCTGCTTCCAACATGAAGAAGGCAATCGCTCAGATCCTGCTCGACGAGGGCTACATCAAGGCCTTCCAGCTGGTCGAGGACGGTGCGCAGGGCGTCATCCACGTCACCCTGAAGTACAACAACCCCGGTAAGGAAAAGGTCATCTCCGGTCTGCGCCGCGTGTCCAAGCCCGGCCTGCGCGTGTATGCCGGTGCCGACGAGCTGCCCCGCGTCCTGCGTGGCCTCGGCGTCGCGATCGTGTCCACGTCCAAGGGCGTCATGACCGACAAGGCTGCCCGTGCGGCCCACGTCGGCGGCGAAGTCCTGGCGTTCATCTGGTAAGGAGGAGGTTCATACTATGTCTAGAATCGGCAAGATGCCCATCTCCGTACCCGCCGGTGTGGAAGTGACCCTGGGCGAGGGCAACCTCGTCACCGTGAAGGGCCCCAAGGGCACCCTGACCCAGCAGCTCAGCGGTAAGATGACCATCACCCAGGAGGAGAACGTCATCCACATCACTCGTCCCAACGACGAGAAGGAGAACCGCGCGCTGCACGGTCTGACCCGCAGCCTGCTGCACAACATGGTCGTCGGCGTGACCGAGGGCTATAAGAAGGAACTCGACGTCAACGGCGTCGGCTACCGTGTGGCCAAGGACGGCAAGAAGATGACCATGAACATCGGCTACTCCCACCCCGTGGTGATGGAGGAGATCGACGGGATCACCATCGACGTCCCCAGCCCCAACAAGATCATCATCAGCGGCATCGACAAGCAGAAGGTCGGCCAGTTCGCTGCTGAGGTCAGAGGCAAGCGGCCCCCGGAGCCTTACAAGGGCAAGGGCATCAAGTATACAGACGAGGTCATCCGCCGCAAGGAAGGCAAGACCGGCGTGAAGAAGTAAGAAAGAGGTGTGCCTAAATGATCAAGAGACCCGATACCAACGCTCAGCGTAAAAAGCGTCATGCGCGCGTTCGCGGGAAAGTCTCCGGCACATCCGCGAGACCCCGTCTGAACGTGTTCCGCAGCGGGACCAACATCTACGCCCAGATCATCGACGATACCAAGGGCGCCACTCTGGTCTCCGCTTCCTCCCTCGAGAAGGGCTTCGACGGCCGCGGGAACACCTGCGAAGCCGCCGAGAAGGTCGGTGAGGCCCTGGCGCAGCGCGCCAAGGACAAGGGCATCGACACCGTCGTGTTCGACCGCGGCGGCTACCTGTATCACGGTCGCGTGAAGGCCCTGGCAGAGGGCGCCCGCAAGGCCGGCCTGGAATTTTGATGGGAGGAGGAAACGAAAATGCCTAGATTTGAAAGAGAACCCAGCGAGTTCGTCGAAAAAGTCGTTTCCCTGAACCGCGTCTCCAAGACCGTCAAGGGCGGCCGCGTGATGAAGTTCTCCGCTCTGGTCGTCGTCGGCGACGAAAAGGGCAAGGTCGGCTTCGGCCTGGGCAAGGCCGCCGAGGTCCCCGAGGCCATCCGCAAGGGCCTGGAAGCCGCCAAGAAGAACATGTTCACCATCACCCTCTCCGGCACGACCATCCCCCACGAGGTCATCGGTGAGTTCGGCGCCGGCCGCGTGCTGATGAAGCCCGCTTCCCCCGGTACCGGCGTCATCGCGGGCGGTCCCGTCCGTGCCGTGCTCGAGGCAGCCGGCATCAAGGACATCCGCACCAAGTGCCTGCGCTCCAACAACCCGCAGAACGTCGTCTCCGCCACCATGGAGGGCCTGAAGGCCCTGCGCGGTCCCGAGGCGGTCGCACGGATCCGCGGCAAGAGCGTGGAAGAGATCGTGGGCTAAGGAGGACGAGAAGAATGGCGAATCTGAACATCGAGCTCGTCAAGAGCCTGAACGGCCGCATCGCCAAGCACAAGGCCACCGCAGCGGCCTTGGGCCTGCGCAAGATCGGCGACAAGACCGTGCAGCCCGACAACGCTGCCACCCGGGGCAAGATCGCCCACATCGGTTACCTGCTGAAGGTCACCGAGGAACAGTAAGGAGGCGCACGACATGAAACTGCATGAACTCTCTCCCGTGCCCGGCTCCAACCCCAAGGCCTATCGTAAGGGCCGCGGCAACGGCTCCGGCAACGGCAAGACCGCCGGTCGCGGTCAGAAGGGCCAGTGGTCCCGTTCCGGCGGCGGCGTGCGCGTCGGCTTTGAAGGCGGCCAGATGCCTCTGGCCCGCCGCATCCCCAAGCGCGGCTTCCACAACATCTTCGCGAAGCCCCTCGAGTCCGTCAACGTGGCCGCTCTGGAGCGGTTCGAGGACGGCGCCGTCGTCTCCGCAGCCGAGCTGCTCGAGACCGGCATCCTTTCCAAGTGCACCTATGGTGTGAAGATCCTCGGCAACGGCAGCCTGTCCAAAAAGCTCACCGTCCGCGCGAGCGCCTTCTCCGCGTCCGCGAAGGCGAAAATCGAAGAGGCAGGCGGGAAGGCTGAGGTGGTCTGATGTTCAAGACCATCCGCAGCGCATGGAAGCTCCCAGAGCTTCGTCGTAAGCTCCTGTTCGTCGTCTTTGCTCTGCTGATCTTCCGCGTCGGCGCGGCCATCCCGGTGCCCTATATCAACACGGAATATCTGCAAAGCTATATCGCGGCGAATTCCGGCACCATCTTCGGGCTGCTCAACACCCTGAGCGGCTCCGCACTGTCCCGTGCGACGCTGTTCGCACTGTCCATCCAGCCCTATATCAACGCCTCCATCATCATCCAGCTGCTCACGATCGCCATCCCGGCCCTCGAGCGCCTGGCCAAGGACGGCGGCGAGGAGGGCAAGAAGAAGATCCAGTCCATCACCCGCTACACCACGCTCGGCATCGGCCTGCTCCAGGGCTTCGGCTACTACACCCTGATCAAGAGCTACGGCCTGGTCACCGACACCGGCATCTGGCCCGCGATCGTCATCGTGATGTCCTTCACCGCCGGCGCAGTGTTCCTGATGTGGCTCGGCGAGCAGATCACCGAGTTCGGCATCGGCAACGGTATCTCCATCATCCTCTTCACGGGCATCGTGTCCCGCGGTCCTGCGATGATCCAGACCATCGGCGGCGGCGTGAAGAAGTTCTTCTCCCAGCCCGATATGACCGGCTGGACCGATGAGGCCATCCAGGCGTACGACGCCGCCAAGATGAACCCCGCCATCGCGGTGCTCCTCGTGGTCGGCATGCTCGCCCTGATCGTCTTCATCGTCTTCATCTACAACTCTGAGCGCAAGATCCCCGTCCAGTACGCCAAGCGCGTCGTCGGCCGCAAGATGTACGGCGGCCAGTCCACCCACATCCCCATCAAGGTCAACCTCAGCGGCGTCCTGCCCATCATCTTCGCCCAGTCCATCGCCGTGATCCCTGCGACCATCGGCATGTTCGTGCCCTCGTCCCAGACGCCGGGCACGGGCTGGAACACCTTCCTTTCGGTGTTCAATTCCACGAGTGCGCTGTACGCCGTGATCTACTTCCTGTTGATCATCGCCTTCAGCTACTTCTATGCGACCATCCAGTTCAACCCTGTGGAGGTGGCGAACAACCTGAAGAAGAACGGCGGCTTCGTCCCCGGCTTCCGCCCCGGACGGCCCACGGCTGAGTTCCTCGGCCGCGTCCTGGCCCGCCTGACCTTCTTCGGCGCCATCTATCTGGGCATCGTGGCCATCCTGCCGATCATCACCGAGAACATCACCGGTATCGTGAACATGTCCATCGGCGGCACCTCCGTCATCATCGTCGTCGGCGTCGCGCTGGAGACCGTCAAGATGATCGAGGCCCAGATGCTCATGCGGCACTACAAGGGCTTCCTGGAGTAAAAAGGGGTAGATCGTAATGAAAATGATCCTTTTAGGCCCTCCGGGCGCCGGCAAAGGCACCCAGGCCGAGATCCTGAACAAGAAGCTGGACGTCCCCACCATCTCCACCGGCAACATCCTGCGCGCGGCCGTCAAGAACGGCACGCCCGTGGGCCTGCGCGCCAAGGAGTATATGGACGCCGGTAAGCTCGTGCCCGACGAAGTCATCATCGGTGTCATCACCGAGCGCCTCGCCGAGCCGGATTGCCAGAAGGGCTTCATCCTCGACGGTGTGCCCCGCACCATCCCCCAGGCAGAGGCCCTGGAGAAGGCGGGCATCACGTTCGACGCCGTGGTCTCCCTCGAGATCTCCGACGAGGAGATCGTGGAGCGCATGGGCGGTCGTCGTGTCTGCGCCAAGTGCGGCGCCCCCTATCACATCAAGAACCTCCCGCCCAAGGTCGAAGGCGTCTGCGACGCCTGCGGCGGCAAGCTGGAGGCACGCGCCGACGATAAGCCGGAGGTCGTTCGCGACCGGCTCACCGTCTATCACAAGGAGACGGCCCCGCTCAAGGACTTCTACGCCGAAAGAGGCCTGCTCAAGTCGGTGGAGAACCAGCCCACCGTCACCGCAACTACGGACGCCATCCTGCGTGCACTGGGGCTCTGAACCATGATCTCACTGAAATCCCCCCGCGACATCGCGGGCATGCGCCGCGCAGGACGCATCACCGCGCAGGCCCGCGCGCTCGCGGGCAGCATGGTCCGTCCCGGCGTCACCACCGGCGAGATCGACCGCGCCGTGCGGAAGTTCATCGAGGGACAGGGCGCGATCCCGTCCTTCCTGGATTTCCCCGGCCCTCCGGGCGTGCGGCCCTTCCCAGGCGCTGCCTGCATCTCCGTCAACGACGAGATCATCCACGGCATCCCTGGCAACCAGGTCCTCCGCGAGGGCGATATCGTCAGCGTCGACGTGGGCGCCTACATCGGCGGCTTCCACGGCGACTGCGCCGGTACCTTCGCCTGCGGTAAGGTCAGCGACGAGGCCGCACGGCTCATCGCCGTCACCGAACAGTCGTTCTGGGAGGGCATGAAGTTCGCCCGGTTCGGCTATCGCGTGTCCGACATCTCCCACGCCGTCCAGGCCTACGTCGAAGCGAACGGCTTCTCCGTTGTGCGCGACTACGTCGGTCACGGGGTCGGCGCCGAGCTGCACGAGCCGCCCGAGGTCCCCAACTACGGCAAGCCCGGCCACGGGCCGCGGCTGGCGCCGGGGATGACCATCGCCGTCGAGCCGATGGTCAACCAGGGCGACTGGCACGTGCGGGTCATGCGCGACGGCTGGACCGTCCGCACCGCCGACGGATCTCTCTCCGCCCACTATGAGAACTCGATCCTCATCACGAAGGGCGATCCCGAGATCCTGACCCGCGTGGGGGACGAGACCGTATGACGGCCGGCATCGGCGACGTGGTACGGTCCACCGCCGGCCACGACAGGGGACAGCTCCTCCTGGTGCTCCGGGAGGAGGGCGACTTCCTCTGGCTGGTCGACGGCAAGAGCAGAGACATGGAGGCCCCAAAGAAGAAGCGACGCAAGCACGTCGTGCCCGCGGGGCCCTGGACGCACCCGGTCCGAGACCGCCTACGCAGCGGCGGCCCGGTGCTGGACAGTGAGATCAGGAGGGCGCTGGCCGCCTTCCAGAATAGGTCCCATGAGACCAAGGAGGTATGACGCTTGGCAAAAAGCGACATGATCGAGCTGGAGGGGACCGTCGTCGAGGCGCTGCCCAACACGACGTTCCGCGTAGACATCGGCAACGACCACATCATTCTGGCTCACATTTCCGGGAAACTCAGGATGAACTTCATCCGTATCCTGCCGGGTGACAAGGTAACGGTCCAGATCTCCCCGTACGATCTGACACGGGGTCGGATCACCTGGCGAAGCAAATCCACCAAGTAAAGCAACAGGC